>NZ_JAKLRZ010000042.1:0-37937 GCF_021892025.1 Enterobacter cloacae complex sp. ECC445
AAATCGCCGCTTCGCGGTGCCCTCAGCTTATTCCTTCCGGCTTATCGGGGACGGGCGGAGGTAACGTCCCTGTAAAGGCCGCCCTCTCGGCGCATCCATGCGCCTCGCCCCGGCCTGCAGGAAGCGCTTCGGCGATTTACAGCCGGACCAGGTCATTGCTGTAAGGCATTCATAATCCTGATGCTAGATACGTCGCTTCAGTTAAAAAAATTACTGGGGATTCCCCAGCCCTGTGGGAGAGGGCTGGGGTGAGGGCATCAGGCTGCACCCAACTCATTTGTTGCGGGTTAATTTCTCAAGATCCGCTTCAATTTCGCTGATCTTGTTGGTCACAACGCTTTCAAGGTGACGCAGATCGTCAAGGATCTTACGCTTGAGATCGACTTCGGTGCGGTCGCGCTGGCAGATCTGATCGAGTTCATCGATCACATAGCGCAGGTTAGGGCTGATTTCCTGTACTTCTTTGTATCCCTGACCTACGCCGTCAGCAACAACGGTCTTACGCTGGCGCGGGTATTTAAACTTCACGCTTTTGGCGAAAAACTCTCCTTTGTCCTTGTGAAAATAGATTTTCAAAATATCGTTATTGGCTTCCTGACGGAGGCTGTAACGATCAATTTCATCAGGATTGGTAATGCCCAGACTTTTCAGATTATCGTACATAGCGGTACCCTTGATCTCAACATAACCTTTGAATAATTAACGAAAAAATCTATTTTCGCCACCCTCAGATATAAAAAAAGCGGGGTTGCCCCCGCTTTTTGTTATACCCGATTAATCGATGGTGCGCAGCAATTCGTTGATGCCCACTTTACCGCGCGTTTTCGCATCCACTTTCTTCACGATAACCGCACAGTAGAGGCTGTATTTGCCATCTTTTGACGGCAGGTTGCCGGAAACCACCACGGAGCCGGCCGGAACGCGACCGTAGTGAACTTCGCCGGTTTCACGGTCGTAAATACGGGTGCTCTGACCGATGTAAACGCCCATGGAGATCACGGAACCTTCTTCAACGATCACGCCTTCAACCACTTCGGAGCGCGCGCCGATGAAGCAGTTGTCTTCGATAATGGTTGGGTTAGCCTGCAGGGGCTCCAGTACGCCACCGATGCCCACGCCGCCGGACAGGTGAACGTTTTTACCGATCTGCGCGCAGGAACCCACGGTGGCCCATGTATCAACCATGGTGCCTTCATCAACGTAAGCGCCGATGTTCACATAGGATGGCATCAGCACGGTGTTGCGGGCGATGAATGCGCCCTGGCGTACTGCCGCAGGCGGCACCACGCGGAAGCCTTCTTTCTGGAAACGCGCTTCGTCGTAGTCAGCGAACTTCATCGGCACTTTATCGAAGTAGCGGCTTTCTGCGCCATCAATAACCTGGTTATCGTTGATGCGGAAAGAGAGCAGCACGGCTTTCTTCAGCCATTGATGAGTGACCCACTGACCGTCGATTTTTTCTGCCACGCGCAGCGCGCCGGAATCCAGCAGGGAAATCACCTGGTTTACCGCTTCACGGGTCACGGTATCCACATTTGCCGGGGTAATCTCGGCGCGACGCTCAAAAGCGGACTCAATAACGTTCTGTAACTGCTGCATTGTTTACTCTTTCCATTTCACTAAAAAACATATCACCCTTTATCGTTTGGATTGAGGGCTGCTGTCAACCGTTGTTGCACTTCAAGCTGCAGGTCATTATTAAGGGCACGCCGGTCCGCTGTCGCGATTATAAATAAATCTTCTACTCGCTCGCCAATGGTTGTAATTCGAGCCCCATGAAGCGAAATTCCCAGATCGGCAAAAACCTGGCCGACGCGGGCAAGCAGCCCCGGCTGGTCGAGCGCGATCAGCTCGAGGAACGATTTGCGGTCGGTGTGGGTCGGCAGGAAATTGACCTCGGTATCGACGGTAAAGTGGCGCAATTTCGCCGGCTGGCGACGCGGCTGCGGGGGCTGCCAGCTGCGCTGGGTAATGGCCTGCTCCAGACCAAAACGGATCCCTTCATGCCTGTCCGACGACAGCGGGCTGCCGTCCGGCTCCAGCACGATAAAGGTGTCCATCGCCATGCCGTCGCGGGTAGTGAAAATCTGCGCGTCGTGAACGCTCAGGTTACGCCTGTCCAGCTCGGCGCAGACCGCAGCAAACAGATAAGGTCGGTCAGGGCTCCAGATGAAAATCTCCGTTCCGCCGCGGGTGGCCTGCGGGCTGAGCAGAATCATCGGCTGGGAGAGATCGTGCTTGAGCAGATGCCGCGCGTGCCACGCAAGCTGGTTTGGGCTGTGGCGGACAAAATAGTTGGCGCGACAGCGGGCCCAAATCTGATGCAGCGCCTCTTCATCAATGTTATCCATCCGCAGCAGCGCCAGCGCCTGAAGCTGGTGATGACGCACGCGCTCGCGCATGTCCGGGGTATTTTGCATCCCGCGACGCAGCTGTTTTTCGGTGGCGAAGTACAGCTCGCGCAGCAGGCTCTGCTTCCAGCTGTTCCACAGGGTTTCGTTGGTGGCGCAGATATCGGCCACCGTCAGGCAGACCAGATAGCGCAGACGGTTTTCCGTCTGGACCTCTTCGGCGAACTGCTTGATCACCTCCGGATCCTGAATATCACGACGCTGCGCGGTGACCGACATCAGCAGGTGATGACGCACCAGCCAGGCGACCAGCTGCGTTTCGCGCGAGTTAAACCCATGCAGCTCGGCAAATTTCAGCACGTCCTGCGCGCCGAGCACCGAGTGGTCACCGCCGCGGCCTTTGGCGATGTCGTGGAACAGGGCGGCAATCAGGATCAGTTCCGGATGGGTGAGCCGCGGCCACAGCTCCACGCACAGCGGGTGGCGGGATCGCGTCTCTTCTTTTGCAAAGCTTTCCAGCTTGAGCATCACGCGGATCGTGTGTTCATCCACCGTATAGGCGTGGAACAGATCGAACTGCATTTGCCCGACGATGTGCGACCACTGCGGCATATAGGCCCACAGCACGCTGTGGCGGTGCATTGGCAGCAGGCCGCGGCTGACGGCGCCCGGGTGGCGCAGCATGCTCAGGAACAGCGAGCGCGCTTCCGGGATATAGCACAGCGGCTGCGTCAGATGGCGACGCGCGTGGCGAAGATGGCGCAGGGTGGTGGAGTAGATCCCGGTGATGGTGCTGTTGCGCACCATGGTATAAAACATCCGCAGAATCGCTTCCGGCTCGCGGATAAACAGCGTGTCGTCGCGCAGATCGATAAGCGTGCCGCGCAGCTGGAATTCGTCATCAATCGGGCGCGGCTTTTCGTCCGCCGTCAGGGCGAGAATGGCCTCGTCGAACAGCTGCAACAGCATCTGGTTCAGCTCGGTCACCCGGCGGGTGACGCGGAAGAAATCCTTCATCATCTGCTCAACCGGTTCGTTACCTTCGCCCTGATAATTCAGCCGCTGGGCTACGCTGAGCTGGCGGTCAAACAGCAGGCGGTTATCGTAGCGGGTGACCTCCAGATGCAGAGCAAAGCGGATGCGCCAGAGCAGGTGCAGGCACTCGTTCAGCTCGTTACGCTCGGCCTCGGTTAAGAAGCCAAAGCCGACCATCTCGTCCAGCGAGGTGGCGCCAAAATGGCGGCGGGCGACCCACTGCAGCGTGTGGATATCGCGCAGGCCGCCGGGGCTGCTTTTAATATCGGGTTCAAGATTGTAGCTGGTGCCGTGGTAGCGCTGGTGGCGCTGGTTTTGCTCCTCGACCTTCGCGGCGAAGAACTTTTCTGACGGCCAGAAGCCGTCGCTGAAGATGTGTTTTTGCAGCTCCAGGAACAGCGCGACGTCACCGATCAGCAGACGGGTTTCAATCAGGTTGGTGGCGACGGTCAGATCAGATAATCCTTCCAGCAGGCACTCTTCCAGGGAGCGCACGCTGTGGCCGACTTCCAGCTTCACGTCCCAGAGCAGGGTCAGCAGCTCGCCAATTTTTTGCGCCTGTTCGTCCGGCAGCTTTTTGCGGCTTAAGATCAGCAGATCGATATCGGAAAGCGGATGCAGCTCTCCGCGGCCATAGCCCCCGACCGCGACCAGCGCGACGTCGCTTACCTGTCCGAATCCGTACTCAATCCACAGACGCTGCAGCAGCTGGTCGATAAATTCGGTACGTGCTTCAATGAGCTGCTCGGCGGACACGCCGGCGTCAAACGCGCTGCCCAGCCAGCGATGGAACGTTTCCATGTGGGCTTTAATGTGCGCGCAGGTCAGCTCGTGCGATGGCCAGACGCCCGGGTTATCGGGCTGGTCGGGGAGGGTGGGAAGGGCTGTGTTAGCATACTGTTCGGGTAAAAGATTACTCATCGTGCGCCACCCATAAGAAAAAGCTATCGCCATTAAAAAAGCCGGCATTTGCCGGCTTCTTATCACTCAATGTTCGTCAGTATCGCCGGGATGGTGTCATCCTTGCGCAACGTCATAATTTCGCAGCCGTTGTCCGTTACCACAATAGTATGCTCGTACTGCGCAGACAAGCTTCGGTCTTTGGTTTTCACCGTCCAGCCGTCTTTCATGGTGCGGATACGGTAGTCACCCGCGTTGACCATTGGCTCAATGGTAAAGGTCATGCCTTTTTGCAGCACCACGCCGCCGTCATCGGCATCATAGTGCAGAACCTGCGGTTCTTCATGGAAGACGCGACCAATGCCGTGACCACAGTACTCGCGCACCACGGAGAAGCCTTCTGCCTCCACAAATTTCTGGATTGCTGCACCAATGGTACGCAGGCGAATGCCCGGCTTCACCATTTTCAGCGCCAGGTAGAGGCTCTCTTGCGTCACTTTGCACAGACGCTCGCCCAAAATCGTTGGCTTGCCGACGATGAACATCTTAGAGGTGTCACCGTGGTACTCGTCTTTAATGACGGTCACGTCGATGTTGACGATGTCGCCATCTTTCAGCAGTTTTTCGTCGTCCGGGATGCCGTGGCAAACCACTTCATTAATGGAGATGCAGACGGATTTTGGGAAACCGTGGTAGCCGAGGCAGGCGGAAACCGCGTGCTGCTCGTTCACGATATAGTCGTTACAGATGCGGTCCAGTTCACCGGTGCTGACGCCCGGCTTCACGAACGGTTCGATCATTTCCAGCACGTCCGCGGCCAGACGACCGGCGACGCGCATCTTTTCAATTTCTTCAGGTGTCTTAATAGAGATAGCCATGTAATCTGTCCATCGGTGTCGATTTTTTCGACAATACTAGTCTAAGTGTTGTCAATGGTATCAGTCAGGCACGCCCCGTGCCAAATTGAGAATCATTAACAGCACACTCCGCCAACAACTGTTGGTTTCTGGTCGTGTTTTGTGGTATAAAGCGCGCCGGACTTCCGATCCATCTCAGATACACAGGCTGGACGGGAGCGACAAATCTCACTTTGTGTAACAACACACACGTATCGGCACATATTCCGGGGTGCCCTTCGGGGTCGGTAATATGGGATACGTGGAGGCATAACCCCAACTTTCAATATAGAGGTTTTAAACATGGCAACTGTTTCCATGCGCGACATGCTCAAGGCTGGTGTTCACTTTGGTCACCAGACCCGTTACTGGAACCCGAAAATGAAGCCTTTCATCTTCGGCGCGCGTAACAAAGTTCACATCATCAACCTTGAGAAAACTGTACCAATGTTCAACGAAGCCCTGGCTGAGCTGAACAAGATCTCTTCCCGTAAAGGTAAGATTCTGTTCGTTGGTACTAAGCGCGCTGCAAGCGAAGCTGTGAAAGATGCTGCTAACAGCTGCGACCAGTTCTTCGTGAACCATCGCTGGTTGGGCGGCATGCTGACCAACTGGAAAACTGTTCGTCAGTCCATCAAACGCCTGAAAGATCTGGAAACCCAGTCTCAGGACGGTACTTTCGACAAGCTGACTAAGAAAGAAGCGCTGATGCGCACTCGTGAACTGGACAAGCTGGAAAACAGCCTGGGCGGTATCAAAGATATGGGCGGCCTGCCAGACGCGCTGTTCGTAATCGATGCAGACCACGAGCACATCGCTATCAAAGAAGCTAACAACCTGGGTATCCCGGTATTCGCTATCGTTGATACCAACTCCGATCCGGACGGTGTTGACTTCGTTATCCCGGGTAACGACGACGCAATCCGTGCTGTTAGCCTGTACCTGAGCGCTGTAGCTGCTACCGTTCGTGAAGGCCGTTCCCAGGATCTGGCTTCTCAGGCGGAAGAAAGCTTCGTAGAAGCTGAATAATAAGGTTTTACCCCTTATTAGTACCGTGTATGAATAGGGGCCCATTACCGGCCCCTTTTTTCAATTTACACTGTTTGGCCCCCGGCCGGGCAGTTCACATCTCCCGAGGATTTAAGAATGGCTGAAATTACCGCATCCCTGGTAAAAGAGCTGCGCGAGCGTACTGGCGCAGGCATGATGGATTGCAAAAAAGCGCTGACTGAAGCGAACGGCGACATCGAGCTGGCAATCGAAAACATGCGTAAATCCGGTGCGATCAAAGCAGCTAAAAAAGCAGGCAACGTTGCTGCTGACGGCGTGATCATCACCAAAATCGACGGCACCTACGGCATCATTCTGGAAGTTAACTGTCAGACTGACTTCGTTGCTAAAGATGGCGGTTTCCAGGCATTTGCGAACAAAGTTCTGGACGCAGCTGTTGCTGGCAAAATCACCGACGTTGAAGTTCTGAAAGCACAGTTCGAAGAAGAACGTGTTGCGCTGGTTGCTAAAATCGGTGAGAACATCAACATCCGTCGCGTATCTTCTCTGGAAGGCGACGTTCTGGGCTCTTACCAGCACGGTGCACGTATCGGTGTTCTGGTTGCGGCTAAAGGCGCTGACGAAGAGCTGGTTAAACAGCTGGCTATGCACATCGCTGCAAGCAAACCAGAATTCGTTAAGCCAGAAGACGTGTCTGCTGAAGTGGTAGAAAAAGAGTACCAGGTTCAGCTGGACATCGCGATGCAGTCTGGTAAGCCAAAAGAAATCGCAGAGAAAATGGTTGAAGGCCGTATGAAGAAATTCACCGGCGAAGTTTCTCTGACTGGCCAGCCATTCGTAATGGACCCAAGCAAGTCTGTTGCTCAGCTGCTGAAAGAGCACAACGCTGACGTAACTGGCTTCATCCGCTTCGAAGTGGGCGAAGGCATCGAGAAAGTTGAGACTGACTTCGCAGCAGAAGTTGCTGCAATGTCCAAGCAGTCTTAATGATTGAAAAGGAGCCGCCTGAGGGCGGCTTCTTTTTGTCACCCGTCACAGGAAATCAGACAGGCTCCAGTATCGCTGTGCTGATTTGCGGCATATCATGTCGCCAGAATTAACCCCCATCTTAATCGTTGACAGTCTCAGGAAAGAAACATGGCTACCAATGCAAAACCCGTGTACAAACGCATTCTGCTTAAGCTGAGTGGCGAAGCGCTGCAGGGATCGGAAGGCTTCGGTATTGACGCAAGCATCCTTGATCGCATGGCACAGGAAATCAAAGAACTGGTCGAACTGGGTATCCAGGTTGGCGTGGTTATTGGCGGTGGCAACCTTTTCCGTGGTGCTGGTCTGGCGAAAGCGGGGATGAACCGCGTTGTGGGCGACCACATGGGTATGCTGGCAACCGTCATGAATGGCCTGGCAATGCGTGATGCGCTGCATCGCGCCTATGTGAACGCCCGCCTGATGTCCGCGATCCCCCTGAATGGCGTTTGCGATAATTACAGCTGGGCAGAAGCCATCAGCCTGCTGCGCAACAACCGCGTGGTGATCCTCTCCGCCGGTACGGGCAACCCGTTCTTTACGACCGATTCCGCTGCCTGCCTGCGCGGTATCGAGATCGAAGCCGATGTGGTCCTGAAAGCGACCAAAGTAGACGGCGTGTTTACTGCCGATCCGGCAAAAGATCCTTCTGCCACCATGTACGATCAGCTGAGCTACAGCGAAGTGCTGGATAAAGAGCTGAAAGTGATGGATCTTGCCGCCTTCACGCTGGCTCGCGACCACAAACTGCCGATCCGTGTCTTCAATATGAACAAGCCTGGCGCACTGCGTCGCGTGGTCATGGGCGAAAAAGAAGGCACTTTGATCACGGAATAATTTCCGTTGACGATAAATACAGGTAAGATTCCGCTTTATTTTGTAGTGGTATCTTACCCGGGCGCGCCTTTGGCGTTGTCATGAATTAAACGCGACTATACTTAGCACACCTGTAGCGCTGTGCTGGCGGATAGTCTGCCTGAGACAAGTTTTCAAGGATTCGTAACGTGATTAACGACATCAGAAAAGATGCTGAAGTACGCATGGAAAAATGCGTAGAAGCGTTCAAAACCCAAATCAGCAAAATCCGTACCGGCCGTGCTTCCCCAAGCCTGCTGGATGGCATCATCGTAGAATACTACGGCACGCCAACCCCGCTGCGTCAGCTGGCGAGCGTCACGGTAGAAGATACCCGTACGCTGAAAATCAACGTGTTCGATCGCTCTATGAGCCCGGCCGTTGAGAAAGCGATCATGGCCTCTGACCTCGGCCTGAACCCAAGCTCTGCGGGTTCTGACATCCGCGTTCCGCTGCCTCCGCTGACGGAAGAGCGTCGTAAAGATCTGATCAAAGTGGTGCGTGGCGAAGCTGAGCAGGGTCGTGTATCCGTGCGTAACGTTCGTCGCGACGCGAACGATAAAGTAAAAGCGCTGCTGAAAGAAAAAGAGATCAGTGAAGATGACGATCGTCGTTCTCAGGACGACATTCAGAAAATGACCGACGCGGCCATCAAGAAAATTGATGCGGCGCTGGCAGACAAAGAAGCGGAACTGATGCAGTTCTGATTTCTGTCGTACACTGATAAACGCCGTTCAGAGGGACTTTGGGTCTTGCTGGCGGCGTTTTGCTTTTATCTGGTCTAACTTTTCGGGCATCTCATGAAGCATTTAACACTCCTCGGCTCAACCGGTTCTATTGGTTGCAGCACTCTCGACGTTGTTCGCCATAATCCTGAACTTTACACCGTGACTGCGCTGGTGGCCGGTAAGAATGTGCAGCGGATGGTCGAGCAGTGCCTGGAGTTTGCACCCCGCTATGCGGTGATGGATGACGAAGAGAGCGCGCGTCTGCTGAAAGCTCAGCTGCTTGAGAAGGGCAGCCGAACCGAGGTGCTGAGTGGCCAACAGGCAGCCTGCGAGATGGCGGCGCTGGATGAGGTGGATCAGGTGATGGCGGCTATCGTCGGGGCGGCAGGATTATTGCCAACGCTTGCCGCGATTGATGCCGGTAAGGATGTTCTTCTGGCCAATAAAGAGTCGCTGGTCACCTGTGGACGCCTGTTTATGGATGCGGTGAAGCAGCGCGGCGCGCGTCTTTTGCCGGTCGATAGCGAACACAACGCGATTTTTCAGAGTTTACCGCAACCTTTTCAGCAAAACCTGGGGTACGCTGACCTGGAGCAGAATGGCATAGTGTCGATTCTGCTTACCGGGTCTGGTGGCCCGTTCCGTGAAACGCCACTGTCTGAACTGCGCGCCATGACGCCGGATCGGGCGTGCCGTCATCCGAACTGGTCGATGGGGCGTAAAATCTCCGTGGATTCAGCCACCATGATGAACAAAGGTCTGGAATACATTGAAGCGCGCTGGCTGTTTAATGCGTCAGCGAAACAGATGGAAGTACTGATTCACCCGCAATCGGTGATTCACTCGATGGTGCGTTATCAGGATGGCAGCGTGCTGGCACAGCTGGGCGAGCCGGACATGCGTACGCCGATTGCCCATTCCATGGCGTGGCCAAATCGAGTGAAATCCGGCGTGAAGCCGCTCGATTTCTGCAAGCTAAGTTCCCTGACGTTCAGTGAACCAGACTACGACCGCTACCCTTGTCTGAAGCTTGCGATGAGTGCCTTTGATCAGGGGCAGGCGGCGACAACGGCACTGAATGCTGCCAATGAAATTACCGTTGACGCATTTCTGAATCAGCAAATTCGTTTTACCGATATCGCGGCGTTAAATTTATCGGTACTGGAGATGATGGATTTGCGCGAACCACAAAGCGTGGAAGAGGTGCTGGCGGTGGATGCAGCTGCGCGTAATATTGCGCGCCAACAGGTGACACGTCTCGCAAGCTGGTGATAAAGCAAGCACTAGTCGTCGTGCTATTTGTTAGCGTTGGGCTTCAGTGATATAGTCTGCGCCACCTGATCGCAGGTATTTGACTTAGTGTGGTCAGGTGAGCCGTGGTTTGACACGGCTTTTTTATGTATAGGCTTCAGTATTCCTGAGTACCGTTAAATCCTTTTCAGGGACAAAAAACGCGTTATGTTGTCTGCGAATCAACCAATAAGCGAAAATTTGCCAGCTCATGGCTGTCGTCATGTAGCAATCATTATGGATGGCAATGGCCGCTGGGCGAAAAGACAAGGGAAGATACGAGCCTTTGGGCATAAAGCGGGGGCGAAATCCGTTCGCCGCGCCGTTTCTTTTGCCGCCAACAACGGCATTGATGCGTTAACGCTCTATGCTTTTAGCAGTGAAAACTGGAATCGACCGCTGCAGGAAGTGACAGCGTTGATGGAGCTGTTTGTGTGGGCGCTAGATAGCGAAGTAAAAAGCCTGCACCGCCACAACGTCCGCCTGCGCATCATTGGCGATACCAGTCGTTTTAACTCACGTTTGCAGGAACGGATTCGTAAAGCAGAGGCGCTGACGGAAAATAATACCGGTCTGACGCTGAATATCGCGGCGAATTACGGTGGACGCTGGGATATTATCCAGGGCGTTCGGCATCTGGCCGAACAGGTTCAGGAAGGGCTGTTGAGACCCGACCAAATTGATGAAGAGGCGCTGAGCAAGCAAATCTGCATGAATGAACAGGCGCCTGTGGATTTGGTAATTAGGACAGGGGGGGAGCATCGCATAAGTAACTTTTTGATATGGCAAATTGCCTATGCCGAACTTTACTTTACGGATGTTCTTTGGCCCGATTTTGATGAACAAGACTTTGAAGGTGCGCTGCATGCCTTTGCCAATCGAGAGCGTCGTTTCGGCGGCACCGAGCCTGGTGGCGACAAAGCCTGATGGGGGTAGCTTTTGCTGAAGTATCGCCTGATTTCCGCTTTTGTATTAATACCCATTGTCATTGCGGCGCTGTTTTTACTGCCCCCGGTGGGATTCGCGATTGTCACGCTGGTGGTGTGCATGCTCGCCGCGTGGGAATGGGGACAGTTTAGCGGCTTTACCTCGCGCTCTCAGCGAGTATGGCTTGCGGTACTTTGTGGCTTTATCCTGGCCATAATGCTGTTTACGCTGCCTGAATATCATCATGATATTCATCAGCCGCTGGTCGCCGGTTCCTTGTGGATATCGCTGGCCTGGTGGATGGCGGCGCTGTTGCTGGTTCTTTTTTATCCAGGCTCAGCGGCTTTATGGCGTCATTCAAAAGTGCTGCGACTGATTTTCGGTTTGCTCACCATTATTCCTTTTTTCTGGGGTATGGTTGCGCTGCGCGCCTGGCACTACGATGAAAACCACTACAGCGGTGCGATCTGGCTGCTTTATGTGATGATTCTGGTCTGGGGGGCTGACTCCGGGGCCTATATGTTTGGTAAACTGTTCGGCAAACATAAGCTGGCGCCGAAGGTTTCTCCGGGCAAAACCTGGCAAGGATTCATCGGCGGCCTGTTTACGGCAGCGATCATCTCCTGGGGCTACGGCGTCTGGGCGAATCTTGAAGTGGCACCGTCAATACTGCTGGTGTGCTCGATTTTTGCTGCGCTTGCCTCCGTGCTCGGTGATTTAACCGAAAGTATGTTTAAGCGTGAAGCAGGGATAAAGGACAGCGGACACCTGATTCCAGGGCATGGCGGCATACTGGATCGCATTGATAGCCTGACAGCGGCTGTTCCCGTGTTTGCGTGTTTGCTTTTACTGGTATTCGGGACGATTTAACGGAAGGTTTTATGCTGAGCATTCTCTGGAATCTGGCGGCGTTCATTGTTGCACTGGGTGTACTGATTACCGTGCATGAATTTGGCCATTTCTGGGTTGCTCGCCGCTGTGGCGTGCGCGTAGAGCGGTTTTCCATCGGTTTTGGTAAATCACTCTGGACGCGCACCGACCGTCACGGCACGGAATTTGTCATCGCCCTTATTCCGCTGGGCGGCTACGTCAAAATGCTCGACGAACGCGTCGAGCCCGTCGCGCCAGAGCTGCGACACAGCGCATTCAACAATAAAACCGTTGGACAACGCGCTGCCATCATTGCTGCCGGACCGGTAGCCAACTTCATCTTTGCGATTTTCGCTTACTGGCTGGTGTTTATCATCGGCGTCCCTGGCGTGCGCCCGGTGGTGGGTGAAATTGCGCCCAACTCCATCGCGGCGAGTGCGCAAATTACATCTGGGATGGAACTTAAAGCGATTGATGGCATCGAAACCCCTGATTGGGATGCCGTGCGACTGCAGCTGGTAGCCAAAATCGGCGATCCGCAGACCACCATCAGCGTATCGCCGTTTGGTTCAGATGCGCGTCAGGACAAAGTCCTTGATTTACGTCACTGGCGCTTCGAACCAGACAAAGAGGATCCCGTCGCTGCGCTGGGCATTCGTCCACGCGGCCCGCAAATCGAGCCGGTATTAGCCGAAGTCCAGGCCAATTCGGCGGCGAGCAAAGCGGGTTTGCAAGCGGGCGACAGGATCGTTAAAGTCGATGGTCAACCATTAACAGAGTGGATGACCTTTGTTACTCTGGTGCGCGATAATCCGGGAACGTCTCTCGCGCTGGAAGTTGAAAGGCAAGGCAGTCCGCTTTCGCTGACGCTGATCCCGGATACGAAGTCGGTCGGCAAAAAGGCAGAAGGGTTTGCAGGCGTGGTGCCAAAAGTGATCCCGCTGCCAGACGAGTACAAGACAATACGCCAGTATGGGCCGTTCAGCGCCATCCTTGAAGCCACGGATAAAACATGGCAACTGATGAAGCTGACGGTCAACATGTTGGGGAAATTGATAACCGGTGATGTGAAACTGAACAACCTCAGTGGGCCAATTTCGATTGCTCAGGGGGCTGGGATGTCAGCGGAATTCGGGGCGATTTACTATCTCATGTTCCTCGCGCTCATTAGCGTGAACCTTGGGATAATCAACCTGTTCCCGCTTCCCGTTTTAGACGGGGGTCATCTGCTGTTTTTAGCGATTGAAAAGCTAAAAGGCGGACCGGTATCCGAGCGAGTTCAAGACTTTAGTTATCGCATTGGCTCGATTTTGCTGGTGCTGTTAATGGGGCTTGCACTTTTCAATGATTTCTCTCGGTTGTAAGAGAGTTAGTTAGGAAGAACGCATAATAACGATGGCGATGAAAAAGTTGCTCATAGCGTCGCTGCTGTTTAGCAGCGCCACCGTATACGGTGCTGACGGGTTCGTAGTGAAAGACATTCATTTCGAAGGCCTTCAGCGTGTCGCCGTTGGTGCGGCCCTCCTCAGTATGCCTGTGCGCCCCGGCGATACGGTTAATGATGATGATATCAGTAACACCATCCGTGCTCTGTTTGCCACCGGCAACTTCGAGGATGTCCGCGTCCTGCGCGATGGTGATACGCTGCTGGTACAGGTAAAAGAACGTCCAACGATCGCCAGTATCACTTTCTCCGGTAACAAGTCGGTGAAAGATGACATGCTCAAGCAGAACCTTGAAGCATCCGGTGTTCGTGTGGGTGAATCCCTGGACCGCACAACCCTTTCAGACATTGAAAAAGGTCTGGAAGACTTCTACTACAGCGTCGGTAAATACAGCGCCAGCGTGAAAGCGGTTGTCACTCCGCTGCCGCGTAACCGTGTTGACCTGAAGCTGGTCTTCCAGGAAGGTGTTTCCGCGAAGATCCAGCAGATCAACATTGTGGGCAACCACGCGTTCAGCACTGACGAGCTGATCTCCACCTTCCAGCTGCGCGATGAAGTGCCATGGTGGAACGTGGTGGGCGATCGCAAATACCAGAAACAGAAACTGGCGGGCGACCTTGAAACCCTGCGCAGCTACTATCTCGACCGTGGCTATGCACGCTTCAATATCGACTCGACTCAGGTGAGCCTGACGCCGGACAAGAAAGGCATCTACATCACGATCAACATCACTGAAGGCGAGCAGTACAAGCTTTCGGGTGTTGAAGTGAGTGGTAACCTGGCCGGGCACTCTGCGGAAATCGAATCGCTGACCAAAATTCAGCCGGGTGAACTGTATAGCGGTTCCAAAGTGACCAAAATGGAAGACAGCATTAAGAAGCTGCTCGGCCGCTATGGTTATGCCTACCCGCGCGTACAGACTCAGCCGGAAATCAACGACGCGGATAAAACCGTTAAGCTGCACGTGAATGTGGATGCGGGCAACCGTTTCTACGTGCGTAAGATCCGCTTCGTCGGTAACGACACCTCCAAAGACTCCGTTCTGCGTCGCGAAATGCGTCAGATGGAAGGGGCATGGTTGGGTAGCGATCTCGTTGATCAGGGCAAAGAGCGTCTGAACCGTCTGGGCTATTTTGAAACGGTGGATACCGATACCCAGCGCGTGCCGGGCAGCCCGGATCAGGTTGATGTCGTCTATAAAGTGAAAGAGCGTAACACCGGTAGCTTCAACTTCGGCGTGGGCTACGGTACGGAAAGCGGCGTCAGCTTCCAGGTCGGCGTGCAGCAGGATAACTGGCTGGGTACGGGTTACTCTGTTGGTATCAACGGTACCAAAAACGACTACCAGACCTACTCTGAGTTCTCTGTCACTAACCCATACTTCACCGTTGACGGTGTGAGCCTGGGCGGTCGTATCTTCTATAACGACTTTAAAGCAGACGACGCGGATCTGTCTTCCTACACCAACAAGAGCTACGGTGTAGACGGTACGCTTGGCTTCCCGGTTAACGAATACAACACCCTGCGTGCGGGCTTAGGTTACGTGCATAACGACCTGTCCAACATGCAACCGCAGGTGGCGATGTGGCGTTATCTGGACTCCATTGGTCAGTCAGCAAGTAAAACCAGCGATAACAACGGCTTCGCTGCGGATGACTTCACCTTCAACTATGGCTGGACCTATAACCGTCTCGACCGTGGCTACTTCCCGACGGAAGGTTCTCGCGTCAACCTGAACGGTAAAGTGACCGTGCCGGGCTCCGATAACGAGTTCTATAAGGTGACGCTGGATACCGCATCCTACTTCCCGATCGATGACGATCATAAGTGGGTGGTTCTGGGTCGTACCCGCTGGGGCTATGGCGATGGTTTAGGCGGCAAAGAGCTGCCGTTCTATGAAAACTTCTATGCCGGTGGTTCCAGTACCGTGCGTGGCTTCCAGTCCAACAACATTGGTCCGAAAGCGGTCTATTACGGTGGTAATGATAAAGACAACTGTGATAAACCTGCTACGGATAGTAAAGGCCAGCCAAACGTCTGTAGCTCCAATGACGCGGTGGGCGGTAACGCCATGGCCGTTGCCAGCCTGGAGTTCATCACCCCAACGCCGTTTATCAGCGATAAATACGCGAACTCGGTCCGTACCTCCTTCTTCTGGGATGCGGGTACCGTGTGGGATACCAACTGGCAGAATACCGCCCAGATGCGTGATGCTGGCGTGCCAGACTACAGCGATCCGAGCAATATTCGCATGTCTGCCGGTATCGCATTACAATGGATGTCACCGCTGGGGCCGTTGGTCTTCTCTTACGCCCAGCCGTTTAAGAAATATGATGGAGATAAGTCGGAGCAATTCCAGTTTAACATTGGTAAAACCTGGTAATAATCCGCGGCAAAGGAATGCGTTGGCAGTGTAGCGCTGACAACTGGCGATCGGTAACACGGTCGCCTTGCCACGCAAAGAACGGTACCTTCTGGTGCCAATGGGATGGTAAGGAGTTAATTGTGAAAAAGTGGTTATTAGCTGCAGGTCTCGGTTTAGCGATGGCAACTTCTGCTCAGGCAGCAGACAAAATTGCAATCGTCAACATGGGTAATTTGTTCCAGCAGGTTGCACAGAAAACAGGTGTTTCTGCGACGCTGGAAAACGAATTCAAAGGCCGTGCAAGCGAACTGCAGGGTATGGAAAACGATCTTCAGTCCAAAATGCAGCGTCTGCAGCGTGATGGTTCTACCATGAAAGCGAGCGACCGCAGCAAGCTGGAAAAAGACGTAATGGCTCAGCGCCAGACGTTCTCCCAGAAAGCGCAGGCTTTCGAGCAGGATCGTCAGCGTCGTTCTAACGAAGAGCGCGGCAAGCTGGTGACTCGTATTCAGACCGCTGTTAAAGCAGTGGCTGCCGATCAGAGCATCGATCTGGTTGTAGATGCGAACGCCGTTGCTTATAACAGCAAAGATGTTAAAGACATCACTGCTGATGTTCTGAAACAGGTTAAATAAGTAATGCCTTCAATTCGACTGGCTGATTTAGCTCAGCAGTTGGATGCAGAATTACACGGTGATGGCGATATCGTCATCACCGCTGTTGCGTCCATGCAATCTGCTAAAGCTGGCACGATTACCTTCATGGTAAGCCCTAAGTACCGTGAGCAACTGGCTCAATGCCAGGCGTCAGCCGTTGTTCTGACGCAGGACGACCTCCCCTTTGCCACTGTTAGCGCGCTGGTAGTGAAAAATCCCTACCTGACGTATGCACGCATGGCTCAAATTCTTGATACCACGCCGCAGCCGGCTCAGAACATTGCTGCCAGTGCCGCGATTGATGCGACGGCAAGGCTGGGTAACAACGTTGCCGTTGGCGCGAATGCAGTTATCGAATCCGGCGTTGTGCTGGGCGATAACGTCGTCATTGGCCCGGGTTGCTTCGTTGGGAAAAATACGAAAATCGGCGCCGGAACCCGTTTATGGGCCAATGTGTCCGTTTATCACGACGTTGAAATTGGCGAAAATTGCCTCGTTCAGTCCAGCACCGTGATCGGTTCTGACGGCTTTGGTTATGCTAACGATCGCGGTAACTGGGTTAAGATCCCGCAGCTTGGTCGCGTTATTATTGGCGATCGCGTGGAGATCGGCGCCTGCACCACCATTGACCGCGGTGCGCTTGACGACACGATCATTGGCAATGGTGTTATCATCGATAACCAGTGCCAGATTGCGCATAACGTTGTGATTGGCGACAATACCGCGGTTGCGGGTGGCGTCATCATGGCAGGCAGCCTGAAAATTGGCCGTTATTGCATGATCGGCGGTGCGAGCGTGATTAATGGCCATATGGAAATATGCGACAAGGTCACAGTGACGGGGATGGGCATGGTTATGCGTCCTATCACTGAACCTGGCGTCTATTCCTCTGGCATTCCGCTACAGCCCAACAAGGTATGGCGTAAAACAGCAGCTCTGGTGATGAACATTGATGATATGAGCAAGCGCCTCAAGTCTCTTGAGCGTAAGATCGATCAACAAGACTAAGCGTCATCCGTTTAACGCTATTTTTCCCGGCCTGTCGGCTTTCTAATAAACCGGCAGGCCGTGTTATTATTGTTATCAGTACATTTTGACAGGAAGAGTATTTTGACTACTGACACTCATACTCTGCATATTGAAGAGATTTTAGAACTTCTGCCGCACCGCTACCCGTTTCTGCTGGTAGACCGTGTGCTGGATTTTGAAGAAGGTCGTTTTCTGCGCGCAGTGAAAAATGTTTCCGTGAACGAGCCGTTTTTCCAGGGGCACTTCCCTGGTAAGCCTATCTTCCCGGGTGTGTTGATTCTGGAAGCGATGGCTCAGGCTACCGGTATTCTGGCGTTTAAAAGCGTCGGCAAGCTGGAGCCAGGCGAGCTGTATTACTTCGCGGGTATCGATGAAGCGCGCTTTAAGCGCCCTGTCGTGCCTGGTGATCAGATGATCATGGAAGTCACTTTTGAAAAAACGCGTCGTGGCCTGACTCGCTTTAAAGGCGTAGCGCTGGTAGACGGCAAAGTTGTTTGCGAAGCGACGATGATGTGTGCTCGTAGCCGGGAGTCCTGATACGTGATTGATAAATCCGCCTTTATTCATCCTACCGCGATTGTGGAAACCGGTGCCATTATTGGCGCTAACGTCCACATTGGCCCGTTTTGTATTGTTGGACCCCATGTCGAAATTGGTGAGGGTACAGTACTGAAATCTCACGTTGTCGTGAATGGTCACACGACCATTGGCTGCAATAATGAGATCTATCAGTTCGCCTCCATCGGCGAAGTTAACCAGGATCTTAAATATGCTGGTGAGTCTACCCGTCTGGAAATTGGCGATCGTAACCGTATTCGCGAAAGCGTCACCATTCATCGTGGAACAGTACAGGGTGGTGGGTTGACGAAGGTGGGCAGCGATAACCTGTTCATGGTGAATGCGCATATCGCGCACGACTGTACCGTGGGTGACCGCTGTATTCTTGCCAACAACGCAACGCTGGCAGGACACGTATCGGTTGATGACTTCGCAATTATTGGCGGCATGACCGCAGTCCATCAGTTCTGCATCATTGGTGCGCACGTGATGGTTGGCGGATGCTCCGGTGTGGCGCAGGACGTCCCACCGTATGTAATTGCGCAGGGCAACCATGCCACGCCGTTTGGCGTGAACATCGAAGGCCTCAAGCGTCGTGGTTTTAGCCGCGAAGCGATTACCGCCATCCGCAACGCGTACAAACTGCTGTACCGTAGCGGTAAAACGCTGGAAGAGGCGAAGCCGGACATTGCCGAGCTGGCGAATAAACACCCTGAAGTGAACGCGTTCATGGAATTCTTTGACCGTTCAACAAGGGGTCTGATTCGTTAATGGTCGACAGTCGTCCGCTTACGATAGCCCTGGTCGCCGGAGAAACCTCCGGCGATATTCTTGGTGCCGGTCTCATTCGTGCGCTAAAGGTGCGTGTACCTAACGCACGCTTTGTTGGCGTTGCTGGCCCGCTGATGCAGGCCGAAGGCTGTGAAGCCTGGTACGAAATGGAAGAGCTGGCCGTAATGGGCATTGTTGAGGTGCTGGGGCGGTTACGCCGTTTGCTGCACATTCGTGCCGACCTCACCCGCCGCTTTACCGAGCTCAAGCCCGATGTGTTTGTCGGTATCGATGCACCTGATTTCAACATTACCCTTGAAGGCAATCTGAAAAAACAGGGCATCAAAACTATTCACTACGTCAGTCCGTCCGTCTGGGCGTGGCGACAGAAACGCGTTTTCAAAATTGGACGGTCCACCCACCTGGTGCTGGCTTTTCTGCCTTTCGAAAAAGCGTTTTACGACAGATTTAATGTTCCGTGCCGTTTTATCGGTCATACCATGGCGGATGCGATGCCGCTGGATCCGGATAAAAACGCGGCGCGCGACGCGCTGGGTATTCCGCATGATGTGCACTGTCTGGCACTGCTGCCAGGCAGCCGTGGCGCAGAAGTGGAAATGCTCAGCGCCGATTTCCTCAAAACAGCGCAAATCCTTCGCCAGACCTATCCCGATCTTGAAGTCGTCGTGCCGCTGGTGAATACCAAACGCCGCGAGCAGTTTGAGCGCATCAAAGCGGAAGTTGCCCCGGACCTTCACGTCCGTCTTCTGGACGGGAAAGGGCGGGAAGCAATGTATGCGAGCGATGCCGCGCTGCTGGCCTCCGGCACGGCTGCGCTGGAGTGTATGCTGGCAAAATGCCCGATGGTGGTCGGTTACCGCATGAAGCCCTTCACTTTCTGGCTGGCAAAGCGTCTGGTGAAAACCGATTATGTCTCCCTGCCAAACCTGCTTGCCGGGCGCGAGCTGGTGAAAGAGCTGTTGCAGGATGAATGCCAGCCGCAGGCGCTTGCGGAGGCGCTGCTACCGCTGCTCGCCAACGGTAAAACCAGCCACCAGATGCACGATACCTTCCGCGAACTGCATCAACTGATCCGCTGTAACGCTGATGAGCAAGCGGCAGATGCGGTGCTGGAGTTAGCGAAATGATGGAATTTGTTTATCCTCACACCCACCTTGTGGCGGGTGTGGATGAAGTGGGTCGTGGCCCGTTAGTCGGCGCGGTGGTGACCGCCGCGGTGATCCTCGATCCGGCTCGTCCGATTATCGGGCTAAACGACTCAAAAAAATTATCCGAAAAACGTCGACTGGCCCTGTTCAGCGAGATTCAGGAGAAGGCGCTGGCCTGGAGCCTGGGTCGCGCTGAGCCGCATGAAATCGATGAGCTGAATATTTTGCATGCTACAATGCTGGCCATGCAGCGTGCGGTAGCGGGTCTGAAAATTGCCCCGGAATATGTCCTGATTGACGGCAACCGCTGTCCGGCACTGCCGATGCCTTCGATGGCTGTCGTGAAAGGCGATAGCCGGGTCGCCGAGATCAGCGCAGCATCTATTATTGCCAAAGTGACGCGCGATGCTGAAATGGCCGCGCTGGATCTCACTTACCCTCAGTATGGTTTCGCCCAGCACAAGGGGTATCCTACGCCTTTCCATCTGGAAAGACTGGCTGAACATGGCGCAACCGAGCACCACAGGCGCAGTTTTGGCCCGGTGAAACGCGCGCTGGGACGGTTGTCCTGAATCAATACGCACGCAATTAAGTAACGCGGAATCTGAAGATGGCTGAACCACGTTTCGTACACCTGCGGGTGCATAGCGACTACTCCATGATCGATGGGCTGGCGAAGACCGGGCCGCTGGTAAAAAAGGCGGCCTCCCTTGGCATGCCCGCGCTGGCGATCACCGATTTTACCAACCTGTGTGGCCTGGTGAAGTTCTACGGAACGGCGCACGGCGCGGGAATGAAGCCTATCGTCGGCGCAGATTTTCATGTTCAGAACGATCTTATCGGCGATGAACTGACGCAAATCTCCGTGCTGGCGATGAACAACGCGGGCTATCAAAACCTCACTCTGCTCATCTCAAAAGCCTATCAGCGCGGCTATGGCGCGCTGGGCCCGTGGATCGACCGGGACTGGCTGGCGGAGCTGAACGAAGGGCTGCTGCTGATCTCCGGTGGTCGCATGGGCGACGTCGGCAAATGCCTGCTGCGCGGCAACAGCGCGCTGGTGGATCAGTGCGTCTCGTTTTATGAAGAATATTTCCCGGATCGTTACTATCTGGAATTGATCCGCACCGGTCGCCAGGACGAAGAGAGCTATCTGCACGCCGCTGTTGCGCTGGCTGAAGAGCGCGGTTTGCCCGTGGTGGCGACGAATGACGTGCGTTTCCTTGAGTCCGGCGATTTTGACGCGCACGAAATTCGCGTGGCGATCCACGATGGCTTTACGCTCGACGACCCGAAACGGCCGCGTAACTACTCCGCTCAGCAGTACATGCGCAGCGAGGAGGAGATGTGTGAACTCTTCTCCGATATCCCCGAAGCGCTGGAAAACAGCGTAGAGATTGCCAGGCGCTGCAACGTTACCGTGCGACTCGGCGAATACTTCCTGCCGCAGTTCCCGACGGGTGACATGACCACGGAAGATTTCCTGGTCGTGAAATCGAAGGAAGGTCTGGAAGAGCGTCTCGAATTCCTCTTCCCGGATGAAGAAGAGCGTAAAAAGCGTCGTCCTGAATATGACGAACGCCTGGACATTGAACTCCAGGTTATCAACCAGATGGGCTTCCCGGGCTACTTCCTGATCGTAATGGAGTTTATCCAGTGGTCGAAGGATAACGGCGTGCCGGTCGGACCGGGCCGTGGCTCCGGTGCGGGCTCGCTGGTGGCGTATGCGCTGAAAATTACCGACCTCGATCCGCTGGAATTCGACCTGCTGTTCGAACGTTTCCTCAACCCGGAACGTGTTTCCATGCCCGACTTCGACGTCGACTTCTGCATGGAGAAACGCGATCAGGTGATTGAGCACGTGGCCGATATGTACGGCCGTGACGCGGTATCGCAG
This sequence comes from Enterobacter cloacae complex sp. ECC445, assembly GCF_021892025.1. Lineage (NCBI taxonomy): Bacteria > Pseudomonadati > Pseudomonadota > Gammaproteobacteria > Enterobacterales > Enterobacteriaceae > Enterobacter > Enterobacter cloacae complex sp. ECC445. Next base: position 21,780 of record NZ_JAKLRZ010000042.1, read on the forward strand.
ATCATTACCTTCGGGACCATGGCGGCGAAAGCGGTAATCCGCGACGTGGGCCGCGTGCTGGGCCACCCGTACGGGTTTGTCGATCGTATTTCTAAGCTGGTACCGCCCGATCCGGGCATGACGCTGGCAAAAGCCTTTGAGGCAGAACCTCAGCTGCCGGAAATCTACGAAGCGGACGAAGAGGTCAAAGCGCTGATCGACATGGCGCGCAAGCTGGAAGGCGTCACGCGAAACGCCGGTAAGCATGCAGGGGGCGTGGTTATCGCCCCGACTAAAATTACGGATTTTGCACCGCTTTACTGCGATGAAGCGGGCCAACACCCGGTTACCCAGTTTGACAAGAACGACGTAGAATACGCCGGGCTGGTGAAGTTTGACTTCCTCGGCCTGCGTACGTTGACCATCATTAACTGGGCGCTGGAGATGATCAACGCCCGCCGCGAGAAGAACGGCGAGCCGCCGTTGGATATCGCCGCCATCCCGCTGGATGACAAGAAAAGTTTCGACATGCTGCAGCGTTCGGAGACCACCGCCGTCTTCCAGCTTGAATCCCGCGGCATGAAAGATCTGATCAAACGCCTGCAGCCTGACTGCTTCGAAGATATGATCGCACTGGTTGCCCTGTTCCGTCCGGGCCCGCTGCAGTCGGGGATGGTAGATAACTTTATCGACCGTAAGCACGGGCGCGAAGAGATTTCCTACCCGGACGTGCAGTGGCAGCATGAAAGCCTGAAGCCGGTACTGGAGCCCACCTACGGCATCATCCTGTACCAGGAACAGGTGATGCAGATCGCCCAGGTGCTTTCCGGCTATACCCTCGGCGGCGCGGACATGCTGCGTCGTGCGATGGGTAAGAAAAAGCCGGAAGAGATGGCCAAGCAGCGCTCTATCTTTGAAGACGGCGCGAAGAAAAACGGCGTAGACGGCGAGCTGGCGATGAAAATCTTCGACCTGGTGGAGAAATTCGCCGGGTACGGATTTAACAAATCCCACTCCGCCGCCTATGCTTTGGTGTCGTATCAAACGCTGTGGCTGAAGGCGCACTATCCCGCTGAATTTATGGCGGCAGTGATGACCGCCGATATGGACAACACCGAGAAGGTGGTGGGCCTGGTGGACGAGTGCTGGCGCATGGGGCTTAAGATCCTGCCCCCGGATATCAACTCGGGCCTCTACCATTTCCACGTCAATGACGACGGAGAGATCGTCTACGGGATCGGCGCGATCAAGGGCGTGGGTGAAGGTCCGATCGAGGCGATCATCGAAGCGCGTAACAGCGGCGGCTATTTCCGCGAGCTGTTCGATCTGTGCGCCCGAACCGATACCAAAAAGCTGAACCGCCGCGTGCTGGAAAAACTGATCATGTCCGGCGCGTTCGACAGGCTGGGGCCGCACCGTGCCGCGCTAATGAACTCTCTTGGCGATGCGTTAAAAGCGGCGGATCAGCACGCAAAAGCGGAAGCCATTGGTCAGGCGGATATGTTCGGGGTGCTGGCGGAAGAGCCGGAGCAGATCGAGCAATCGTATTCCAACTGCCAGCCTTGGCCAGAACAGGTGGTGCTGGATGGAGAGCGTGAGACGTTAGGCTTGTACCTGACGGGGCACCCGATCAACCAGTACATCAAAGAAATTGAGCGCTATGTCGGCGGCCACAGGCTAAAGGACATGCATCCGACAGAACGTGGTAAAATCACCACGGCTGCGGGGCTCGTGATTGCCGCAAGGGTTATGGTCACCAAGCGCGGCAATCGTATCGGCATCTGTACGTTGGATGACCGTTCCGGGCGTCTGGAGGTGATGCTGTTCACCGACGCGCTGGATAAATACCAGCAATTGCTGGAAAAAGACCGCATACTTATCGTCAGCGGACAGGTCAGCTTTGATGACTTCAGTGGGGGGCTTAAAATGACCGCCCGCGAAGTGATGGACATTGACGAAGCCCGGGAAAAATATGCTCGCGGGCTTGCTATCTCGCTGACGGACAGGCAAATTGATGACCAGCTTTTAAACCGACTCCGTCAGTCTCTGGAACCCCACCGCTCGGGGACAATTCCAGTACATCTCTACTATCAGAGGGCGGATGCACGCGCGCGGTTGCGCTTTGGTGCAACGTGGCGTGTCTCTCCGAGCGATCGTTTACTGAACGATCTCCGTGGCCTCATTGGTTCGGAGCAGGTGGAACTGGAGTTTGACTAATACAGGAATACTATGAGTCTGAATTTCCTTGATTTCGAACAGCCGATTGCTGAGCTGGAAGCGAAAATCGATTCTCTGACAGCGGTAAGCCGTCAGGATGAAAAACTGGATATTAACATCGACGAAGAAGTGCATCGTCTGCGCGAGAAAAGCGTAGAGCTGACGCGCAAAATCTTTGCCGATCTCGGCGCATGGCAGGTGGCTCAGCTGGCTCGCCATCCACAGCGTCCGTACACCCTGGATTATGTCCGCCTGGCGTTTGACGAATTTGACGAACTGGCCGGCGATCGCGCATATGCTGACGATAAAGCTATCGTTGGCGGTATCGCGCGTCTGGACGGACGCCCGGTGATGATCATTGGTCATCAAAAAGGTCGTGAAACCAAAGAGAAAATCCGTCGTAACTTTGGTATGCCAGCGCCAGAAGGCTACCGCAAGGCCCTGCGTCTGATGGAGATGGCTGAGCGTTTCAACATGCCAATCATCACCTTCATCGATACCCCGGGTGCCTACCCTGGCGTGGGCGCGGAAGAGCGCGGTCAGTCTGAAGCCATCGCGCGCAACCTGCGCGAGATGTCTCGCCTGAAGGTGCCGGTCATCTGTACCGTTATCGGTGAGGGTGGCTCCGGCGGCGCGCTGGCGATTGGCGTGGGCGATAAAGTGAATATGCTACAGTACAGCACCTATTCCGTTATCTCCCCGGAAGGCTGCGCGTCCATTCTGTGGAAAAGCGCCGATAAAGCGCCGCTGGCTGCAGAAGCGATGGGCATCATTGCGCCACGCCTGAAGGAGCTTAAGCTGATCGATTCCATTATCCCGGAACCGCTGGGTGGTGCGCATCGTAAGCCGGAAGTGATGGCGGCGTCTCTGAAAGCGCAGCTGCTGGCCGATCTGGCAGACCTGGACGTGCTGAGCAAAGAAGACCTGCTCAACCGCCGCTACCAGCGCCTGATGACCTACGGTTACGCGTAAGCTTCACAATTATCTGAAAAGCCGCACAATGTTGCGGCTTTTTTTATACCTGCGGTTTAGCCGGACTATGCTTAGCTAATGTTTTTTAAGGAGGAAGCCCATGAATATCATTGCCGTTATGGGGCCACACGGCGTCTTTTATAAAGATGAGCCGATTAAGGAGTTGGAGCACGCCCTGCAGTCGCGCGGGTATCAGCTAATCTGGCCGCACAACAGCGCCGACCTGCTGAAGTTCATCGAGCATAATCCGCGCATCTGCGGCGTGATCTTCGACTGGGATGAATATGACCTCGAGTTGTGCAGCGATATCAACAAGCTGAACGAATACCTCCCGCTGTACGCGTTTATTAATACCCACTCAACCATGGACGTCAGCGCCAACGATATGCGTATGGCGCTGTGGTTCTTTGAATATTCGCTCGGCGTGGCGGAAGACATAGCGTCCCGCATTCAGCAGTACACGAATGAATATCTCGATAACATTACGCCGCCGTTTACCCGGGCGCTCTTCACCTACGTGAAAGAGGGGAAATATACCTTCTGTACGCCCGGCCATATGGCGGGGACGGCCTACCAAAAAAGCCCGGTGGGCTGCCTGTTCTATGATTTCTTCGGTGGCAACACGCTGAAGGCGGACGTGTCAATTTCGGTCACCGAATTGGGCTCTCTGCTGGACCACACCGGCCCGCATCTGGAAGCCGAAGAGTATATCGCCCGCACCTTTGGCGCCGAGCAGAGCTATATGGTGACCAACGGCACCTCCACCTCGAACAAAATCGTCGGGATGTACGCCGCGCCTGCGGGCAGCACGCTGCTGATCGACCGAAACTGCCATAAATCGCTGGCCCATCTGCTGATGATGAGCGACGTCGTACCGCTCTGGCTGTCGCCCACGCGTAACGCGCTCGGCATTCTTGGCGGCATTCCGCGCCGGGAGTTCACCCATGACGCCATTGAAGGTAAGGTCGCGGCAATTACCGGCGCGAGCTGGCCCGTCCATGCGGTGATCACCAACTCAACTTACGATGGTCTGCTGTACAACACGGACTGGATCAAAAAGACGCTGGACGTGCCGTCGATCCACTTCGATTCCGCATGGGTGCCGTACACCAACTTCCACCCGATCTACGCGGGTAAAAGCGGCATGAGCGGCGAACGCGTGCCGGGTAAAGTCTTCTTCGAAACGCAGTCGACGCACAAAATGCTGGCGGCGTTTTCCCAGGCTTCGCTTATCCATATCAAAGGCGAGTATAACGAAGACACGTTCAACGAAGCCTTTATGATGCACACCACCACCTCACCGAGCTATCCGCTGGTGGCCTCCATTGAAACGGCCGCGGCAATGCTGCGCGGCAATTCGGGCAAACGCCTGATCAACCGTTCCGTGGAGCGTGCACTGCATTTCCGCAAAGAGGTTCAGCGGCTGAAAGAGGAAGCCGACGGCTGGTTCTTTGATATCTGGCAGCCGGAAGAGATAGATGAAGCGGAGTGCTGGCCCGTCTCCCCCGGCGAAGACTGGCATGGCTTCCGGGATGCCGATAGCGAACACATGTTCCTAGATCCGGTAAAAGTGACGATCCTGACGCCGGGTATGAACGAGCAGGGCAAGATGAGCGATGAGGGGATTCCGGCCGCGCTGGTCGCGAAATTCCTTGATGAACGTGGCGTGGTGGTGGAGAAAACTGGCCCCTATAACCTGCTGTTCCTGTTCAGCATCGGGATCGATAAGACCCGGGCGATGGGGCTGCTGCGCGGCCTGATGGAGTTCAAGCGCGCCTACGATCTCAACCTGCGGGTGAAGAACATGCTGCCGGATCTCTACGCGGAGGATCCTGACTTCTATCGCAATATGCGCATTCAGGATCTGGCCCAGGGGATCCACAGGCTGATCCGTCAGCACGATCTGCCGCGCCTGATGCTTCAGGCGTTCGATGTTTTACCGGAGATGAAGTTTACCCCGCACAAGGCGTGGCAGCGCCAGGTGAAAGGGGAGGTCGAAACCGTCGAGCTGGAAAACCTGGTCGGGCGCGTATCGGCTAACATGATCCTGCCTTACCCGCCGGGCGTTCCGCTCCTGATGCCGGGAGAGATGATTACCGAAGAGAGTCGCGCCGTGCTCGATTTTCTGCTGATGCTCTGTTCGGTGGGGCGCCACTATCCCGGTTTTGAGACGGATATCCACGGTGCGAAGCGCGACGAGAACGGCGTTTACTGGGTGCGAGTCCTAAAATAAGGATGACCGCTTGCCAGGTGCGGGTTTTCGGTTGTAACGTTCAGGCATCATAAAAAGGAGAAGCTATGCTGGGTTTAAAAGCTGTTCACCATATTGCGATCATTGCGACCGATTACGCGAAAAGTAAGGCCTTCTACTGCGACATCCTGGGCTTTACGCTGTTGAGCGAGGCCTACCGCGAGGAGCGCGACTCCTGGAAGGGCGATCTGGCCCTGAACGGGCAATATGTGATTGAACTTTTCTCTTTTCCTTTTCCGCCTGCGCGTCCGTCCCGCCCGGAAGCCTGCGGTCTGCGCCATCTTGCCTTCAGCGTCGATGATCTGGATAGCGCAGTCAAACATCTGGAAGCGCACGGCGTGACGTGTGAAGCGATCCGCGTCGATCCGTTCACCGACAGGCGCTTTACCTTTTTCAACGACCCGGACGGCCTGCCGCTGGAGCTTTATCAGCAGTAATGTTCGTCCTGTGTGATAATGCCCGCTCTGTTCGGGCATTTTTTATGTGTAATTCCCTATGACCTTACCCGCTATCGCGCACGCCGTTTCACCGTACCGCCAGCTGCTGGTGGGGTTTAGCGGCGGCCTGGATTCCACCGTTCTGCTCCATCGCCTTAAGCGCTGGCGCGATCGGGAACCTGACGTCCAGCTTCGGGCGATGCATATCCATCACGGATTAAGTCCTCACGCGGAGGAATGGGTGGCGCACTGCGAAGCCTTGTGCGCAGCCTGGGATATCCCGCTCCTGGTTGAGCGGGTCGCGCTTGCGGAAGAAGGCCTGGGCATTGAGGCGCAGGCGCGTAAAGCGCGCTACGCCGCGTTTGCCGGGGCACTGCGTGCTGGAGAAGCGCTGGTCACGGCCCAGCATCTGGATGACCAGTGTGAAACCTTTCTGCTGGCGCTTAAGCGGGGAAGCGGGCCAGCGGGGCTGTCTGCCATGCCGGCGCGCTCTGAATTTGCCGGCACAACGTTACTGCGTCCGCTGCTTGGCGAGACGCGTGCCTCACTGGAAGCCTGGGCGCGGGAACATCAGCTCAACTGGATTGAAGATGAGAGCAACCAGGATGACGGCTATGACCGTAACTTCCTGCGTCTGCGCGTTCTCCCGCTATTGAGCGAGCGCTGGCCGCATTTCGCCGACGCGGCGGCACGAAGCGCCATGCTGTGCGCCGAACAGGAATCGCTGCTGGACGAGCTGTTGAGCGACGAGCTGGCTGAACTGATTTCTAAAGACGGAGCGCTGGCCATTGCACCGCTGACAGCGTTGAGCCCGGCACGTCGCGCCGCGCTGCTGCGGCGCTGGCTGGCCTTTCATCACGCCGTAATGCCGTCGCGGGCGATGCTGAGCCGTATCTGGGACGAAGTCGCACTGGCGCGGGACGATGCTTCCCCGTGCGTCCACCTGAACGGTTTTGAGGTGAGACGCTATAAGGGAGAGCTCTGGTGGGTAAAATCCACGCCCTCGCTGACCGATGCGGTGCTCGACTGGCTTTCCCCTGACGCACCGCTGGTATTGCCCAACGAGGCAGGGCATGTCTCTCTTATACCATCAGGTCATGTGCGGCTGCCGAAGCCTGATGAACCGGTCACCGTGCGCTTTAAGGCTGGCGGTATGCTGCATATCGTCGGGCGTAACGGGGGGCGGAAGCTGAAGAAAATCTGGCAGGAGTGCAGCGTGCCGCCCTGGCTGCGCGACACCACGCCGCTGCTGTTCTACGGTGAAGCGTTGATTGCTGCTGCGGGCGTCTTCATCACGGAGGAGGGGTGGTCGGAAGAGGGCGTCCGTTTTGAGTGGCAAAAAGCGTAACGGGCAGCCAGGCTGCCCGTTAGTGTTGTCAGGATTCGCTCACCACGACGGTGCCGATTTGCGGGTGGCTGAAGCTGGCTATTTTGTCCAGACGCAGCTCGCGCGTCGCACCGGCGTCTTCCACTATCAGGTACTCCACGTTTTTACGTGAAACCAAATCGCTGGCTTTCGCCTTCAACACTTCGCCATCTTTTAGCTCCAGCGTCAGTAATAAATGATGCTGGCAGGCGAGTTCGAGGTTGTCATAGTCATCACAATTGATGGGTTGATAAGTATCATTCATCGACATAATCGCTCACCAGTAAATTCGCCGCAGCATACGCTGCTTTTTCCCTGACCGACTCTGAAAGGCTCTCATCTGAGGCCACTTCATTAAGCACTTTCAATACACAGCCCAACGCGTCCGGGACATACCCCAGATCTCCGCTGGCGATTTCCGCATACCGTTTGCGAATTAACTCACAATAATTATTCACATCCCCTCCCGCCAGCGCACTGACTTACTGTGAGATATCATTAAGCCTACGAAGATAAACTCGGTTTAGCAAGGTGACTATACCATACTCATTTAAGCAATATCAGCGCCTTGATAGCGGTGTATTTATCACCCTGTAACAGCCTTTTGCCGCGGTTTTCGCTACAATGTGCCCCTGATTCGAATGGAGTTCTCTCATGGCGCTGAAAGCGACAATTTATAAAGCAGTGGTCAATGTGGCCGATCTGGATCGCAACCGGTTCCTCGACGCGTCGCTTACGCTGGCACGCCACCCCTCCGAAACCCAGGAGCGCATGATGCTGCGCCTGCTGGCGTGGATTAAGTATGCCGACGAGCGACTGCAGTTTACCCGTGGGTTAAGCGCAGAAGACGAGCCGGAAGCCTGGCTGCGTAACGATCATCTGGGTATCGATTTGTGGATCGAACTCGGGCTGCCGGACGAGCGCAGAATTAAGAAGGCCTGCACCCAGTCCGCTGAAGTGGCCTTATTCGCGTATAATCAGCGCGCTGCGGAGATTTGGTGGCAGCAAAATAAGAGCAAGTGCGGACAGTATAAAAATCTCACGGTCTGGTACCTGGACGATGAGCAGCTGGCGCAGCTGAGCGAGTTTGCCAGCCGGACCATGGTGCTACAGGCGACGATTCAGGACGGTGCCATCTGGCTCTCTGATTCTCAGAATAATCTGGAAATTCACCTAACGGCGTGGCAACCGGCGTCATGATCGTCCTGTCCCGAAACGTCAGCATTCCTGACAACGAGCTGGAGATCGCCGCCATCCGTGCGCAGGGGGCCGGTGGGCAGCACGTCAACAAGGCGTCGACGGCTATCCATTTGCGTTTTGACATTCGGGCATCAAGCCTGCCAGAGTATTATAAAGAAAGCCTGCTTGCCGCCAGCCATCACCTTATTACCAGTGATGGCGTAATTGTGATTAAAGCCCAGGAGTACCGCAGCCAGGAGCTCAACCGGGAAGCGGCGATAGCCAGGCTGGTGGCGGTCATCAAAGAATTAACGGCAGTACAAAAAAGCCGCCGGGCAACGCGGCCAACCCGCGCATCGAAAGAGCGCCGGTTGTCTTCTAAGGCCCAAAAATCCACAGTGAAAGCACTACGCGGTAAAGTTCGTCGCCCGACAGAGTGACGAAAGGGAACACACTTTTCATAAGGAATTCATTGTGAAAAAAGCATTATTATCAGCGCTGGCAGTGAGTACGCTGTTTGCGCTTTTCGGGTGTAACAATCGTTCCGAAACGCAGGTTTTGCAACCCACGCAAACGGAAGAACTCAAACCGATGCAGCAAAGCTGGCGCGGCGTATTGCCGTGTGCGGACTGCGAAGGCATTGAAACGTCTCTGTTCCTGCAAAAAGACGGCACCTGGGTGATGAACCAGCGCTATCAGGGCGCTAAAGAGCCGTCTTCTTTTGCGACTTATGGCACATGGGCGCGTACGGCCGAGAAGCTGGTATTGACGGATACTACGGGCGATAAAACGTATTTCCGCGCTAAGGGCGAGGGGATGGAGATGCTCGATCGCGAAGGCAATCCGATTGAATCCCAGTTCAACTACACGCTGGCACCGGTGAAAGCGGCCCTGCCCGCCACGCCAATGGCGATGCGGGGGATGTACTTCTATATGGCGGATGCGGCGATCTTTACCGACTGCGCCACCGGCAGGAAGGTCAGCGTGGCAAACAATGCGCAGCTTGAACGTGATTACGCGGTGGCACGCGGTAATGACAGCAAGCCGGTATTGTTGACGGTTGACGGTCACTTTACGCTGGAGCCAAACCCGGACAGCGGGGAGATGGTGAAGACGCTGGTGGCGGACAAAGACGCGAAGTTTATTGCGGGCAAAGACTGTAACAGTAAATAAGCTGACGTAGCGCCATTAAAAAACCCCGCCTGAGCGGGGTTTTTTGTTTAGCCTTTGATGGCTTTCAGCAGGTAATCAAGAATGTCGCCGGTCTTGATCATCTGTTTTTCGCCGCTGCGACGGTATTTGTATTCAATCTCATCGCTGTCGAGGTTGCGGTCGCCGATGACGACGGTGTGCGGAATACCGATCAGTTCCATATCGGCAAACATCACGCCCGGACGCTCTTTACGGTCATCCATCAGCACTTCGATACCCTGAGCGCGCAGCTCGGCATACAGCTTCTCGGCCAGCTCCTGCACGCGGTAAGACTTGTGCATGTTCATTGGCAGAATAGCGACCTGGAACGGCGCGATGTTGTCCGGCCAGACGATACCGCGCTCGTCGTAGTTCTGCTCAATGGCGGCAGCCACCACGCGCGTCACCCCGATACCGTAGCAGCCCATGGTCAGGATCTGGTTACGACCATCTTCACCCTGAACGGCGGCATTCAGCGCGCGCGAGTATTTATCGCCCAGCTGGAAGATGTGGCCCACTTCGATACCGCGCTTAATCATCAGGGTACCCTGACCGTCCGGGCTTGGATCGCCTGCGACTACGTTACGGATGTCAGCCACTTCCGGCGTCGCCACGTCGCGATCCCAGTTGATGCCGAAGTAGTGTTTACCGTCGATGTTCGCACCGGCGGAGAAGTCGCTCATCGCGGCTACCGTACGGTCAATAACAACCGGCACCGGCAGATTGACTGGACCCAGTGAACCTGGACCCGCATTGACCACGGCGCGGATTTCCGCTTCCGTGGCGAACGTCAGCGGGCTGGCGACCTGCGGCAGCTTCTCGGCTTTCACTTCGTTCAGCTCGTGATCGCCACGCACCAGCAGGGCAACCAGCGGGTAAGCGCTCCCTTCGGTGGACTTCACCAGCAGGGTCTTAACGGTTTTTTCGATCGGCAGGCTGAACTGCTCAACCAGCTCGGCGATGGTTTTCGCGTTTGGCGTATCAACCAGCGTCATCTCCTGCGTTGCCGCAGCACGTGGTTCTTTTGGTGCCAGCGCTTCTGCAAATTCGATGTTTGCCGCGTAATCGGAAGAGTCAGAGAAGATCACATCGTCTTCACCGCTCTGCGCCAGAACCTGGAACTCATGAGATGCGCTACCGCCGATGGAGCCGGTATCAGCCTGCACGGCGCGGAAATCCAGACCCATGCGGGAGAAGATTTTGCTGTAGGCCGCGTACATGGCGTCGTAAGTCTCTTGCAGGGATTCCTGAGAGGTATGGAAAGAGTAGGCGTCTTTCATCAGGAATTCGCGAGAGCGCATGACGCCGAAACGTGGGCGAACTTCGTCACGGAACTTGGTCTGGATCTGGAAGAAGTTCAGCGGCAGCTGTTTGTAAGAGCTCAGCTCATTACGAATCAGGTCGGTAATGACTTCTTCATGCGTAGGGCCGAGAACGAACGGACGCTCGCCGCGATCGACGAAACGCAGCAGCTCTGGGCCGTATTGCTCCCAACGTCCGCTCTCCTGCCACAGGTCAGCGGGCTGAACCACAGGCATAGACACCTCGATAGCACCGGCGTTGTTCATCTCTTCACGCACGATGTTTTCGACTTTTTTCAGGACGCGAACGCCGGTCGGCAGCCAGGTATATAACCCGGAGGCCAGCTTGCGGATCATCCCGGCGCGCAGCATCAGCTGATGGCTGATCACTTCGGCGTCGGCAGGCGTCTCCTTCAGAGTGGAGAGCAGATATTGGCTAGTACGCATGTTGTTACGGTTCCATTTCGACGATTGGAACAGGCTGAAACGCCAGCCTGACACAAAAAAAGTGGTTTAGTTTACCAGTGTGGCAAAGATGCCAAAAGAGAGGAGAACAAAATTACCTGGGTTCAAGGGCAAACACTTCAAAACCTGCCCCGGTAACGCGCCAGCGAACGTTAAAATCCAGCAGCCATACGGCGTACGTTTTTCCTGCTTCCTCTTCTTTACGGTAGGCCGGACGCGGGTCCTGTGCCAGAACCTCGGTGATGAAATCCCGTAAGCGAGGGTAGCGCTTCTCCAGTTGGCCAAGCTGCGCGGTTATCTCAGGCGTAAAATAGACAGGCATGTTAGCCTGCGGTGCGTCCTGAGCATAGCTGGCACGCGCGTCCGGAAGCGCTTCGGCGAAGGGCAAATAGGGTTTGATGTCGATAACCGGCGTGCCGTCGACCAGGTCCAGACTGCCTAACTCCAGTATCACCTGCTCTTTCTGGCAGCGTATGCCTTTCAGTTCAACCAGCGACATGCCAACCGGGTTTGGACGGAAGGTTGAGCGCGTCGCAAACACGCCCATTCTCGCATTGCCGCCAAGACGAGGAGGACGCACGGTAGGACGCCAGCCACCTTCCATCGTCTGATGAAACACGAACACTACCCATAGATGGCTGAACGCCTCAAGCCCGCGTACCGCATCGGCCTGATTGTAAGGCGCAACCAGGTGAAGCTCGCCGCCTCCGCTGGTGACCAGACCGGGCTGGCGGGGTACGGCGAACTTCTCTTTATAAGGAGAGCGGATAACGCCTATCTGCTCGAACTGAAATGCACTCATTTCGCCGTGATGTTCAGCGCAGAACCGATGCAAACCGCCTGACGGTAGCAGCCCGGCGTGCCGCTGGTGACTTCACAGCTGTGCAGCAGAACCGCGTTGGCTTTCATTTTGGCCGCGTTAATCTGCATACGTTTACGCGCCGTCGGAATATTTGGTGGCGAGTCCTGATTGGTCGCCTGACAGGATTCGCCGCTCACTTCGCCCAGTTCACGGAACGGTTTACCGACGAGTTCGTCTGCTTTCGTGATAATGCGAACCGGCGCAGGGCGAACCACTTTCGGCTTCGCAGGCTCGGTCTTTGGCGGGGTTGCCGTGCTTTGAACGGGTTCAACAGGAGATCTGCTTAGCATAGAACAGCCGCTCAGCATGAGTGCTAAAAGACAGATCGGTAAAGCACGCATAATATTTCCTCAATGGATAATCAAAACGTCAGATATTGAATCAGTAGACTGCACAAATGACAAGACGGGCATAAGCCCGTCCTGATGATATTACACTGAGGTGAGATTACCAGCCTTTAACAGCGCCGCCGTTAAACACCTTGTTGGCTTCCTGGTAAACTTCGTCCGACTGATAGGCCTGTACGAATTTCTTCACGTTTTCCGCGTCTTTGTTGTCTTCGCGAGTCACGATCAGGTTAACGTACGGGGAATCTTTATCTTCAACGAAGATGCCGTCTTTGGCAGGCGTCAGGCCAATCTGGCTGGCGTAGGTGGTGTTGATCACGGCCAGAGCGATTTGCGCATCGTCCAGGGAACGCGGCAGCTGCGGGGCTTCCAGCTCAACAATTTTCAGATTTTTCGGGTTTTCGGTGACGTCCAGAACGGTTGGCAGCAGGCCAACACCGTCTTTCAGTTTGATCAGGCCCACTTTCTGCAGCAGCAGCAGGGAACGACCGAGGTTGGTTGGGTCGTTAGGCACGGCAACCTGAGAGCCCGGCTGCAGTTCGTCCAGTGATTTAATTTTCTTGGAGTAACCGGCGATTGGATAAACGAAGGTGTTACCGACGCCCACCAGTTTATAGCCGCGATCTTTGATCTGCTGGTCCAGGTATGGCTTATGCTGGAAGGCGTTAGCGTCGATATCGCCTTTGCTCAGCGCTTCGTTCGGCAGAACGTAATCGTTGAAGGTTACCAGCTCTACGTCCAGGCCATACTTCTCTTTCGCCACTTTCTGAGCGACTTCCGCAACCTGCTGTTCTGCACCCACGATTACGCCCACTTTAATGTGGTTTGGATCTTTTTCGTCCTGACCGCAACCCACCAGTGCCAGAGAGCCGATCAGCGCGCCTACTGCTGCGAAGGTCTTTAATTTAAACGCCATGTTTTATCCTTAACTCGTAGAGTTTGTGTTGTGTGTAACGTTATTTGTGCGTAACGGTCCGGACGATGCGATCGCCAGAGAACTGGATTAAGTAAACCAGAACAACCAGCAATACCAGAACGGTATTCATCACGGTAGCGTTATATCCAATATAGCCGTACTGATAACCAATCTGGCCTAAACCGCCCGCGCCAACGGCACCGCCCATTGCGGAATAACCAACCAGCGTGATGAGCGTGATGGTTGCCGCGTTCACCAGGCCTGGCAGTGCTTCCGGCAGCAGAACCTTACGGACGATCTGCATCGGCGTTGCGCCCATCGCGCGTGAGGCTTCGATCAAACCGGTTGGGATCTCCAGCAGGGCGTTTTCCACCATACGGGCGATAAACGGCGCTGCCCCCACGGTCAGCGGAACGATGGCTGCCTGCAGGCCGATAGACGTTCCGACGATCACGCGGGTAAACGGAATCATCCACACCAGCAGAATAATGAAGGGAATGGAACGGAAGATATTCACCAGCGCAGAGAGCGTACGGTACAGCTTCGCGTTCTCAATGATTTGACCCGGACGCGTCACGTACAGCAGTACGCCGACCGGCAGGCCAATCACAAAACCAAAGAAGCCAGAGACAAAGGTCATTGCCAGCGTTTCCCAAACGCCGCGAACCAGCAGCCACATCATCGGCTCAGACATAACCCAGTACCTCTACTTTTACGTGGTGTTCTTGCAGCCAGGCAATCGCTGCCTGGGTTTCTTCTTGTGTGCCGTGCATTTCCGTCAGCATGATGCCGAACTTCACGCCACCGGCGTAATCCATCTGCGCGCTGATAATGTTGTTGTTCACGTTAAAGCGACGCGCGGTTTCGGAAAGCAGAGGGGCATCAACGGACTGACCGGTGAACTCCATGCGCAGCATCGGGACGCTGTCTGCCGCAGGTTCGCTTTTCAAACGCGCCAGATAATCTTCCGGAATATCCAGATGCAGCGTGGACTGGATGAACTGCTGCGCCAGCGGGGTTTTCGGATGGGAGAACACTTCGCTTACCGTGTCCTGCTCGATCAGTTCACCGTTGCTGATGACCGCCACGCAGTCGCAGATGCGTTTCACCACGTCCATCTCGTGCGTAATTAGGAGGATCGTCAGGCCCAGGCGACGGTTAATGTCCTTCAGCAGTTCCAGAATAGAACGCGTGGTGGCCGGATCCAGCGCGCTGGTGGCTTCATCGCACAGCAGCACCTTCGGATTGCTTGCCAGCGCGCGGGCAATGGCCACGCGCTGTTTTTGCCCACCGGACAGGTTTGCCGGGTAGCTGTCATGTTTGTCGCCCAGACCCACGAGGTCGAGCAGTTCGGTCACGCGACGCTTCACTTCTTCTTTCGGCGTGTTGTCCAGCTCCAGCGGCAGGGCAACGTTGCCGAACACGGTGCGGGAGGCCAGCAGGTTAAAGTGCTGGAAGATCATGCCAATCTGACGACGCGCTTTGGTGAGTTCTTTCTCTGAGAGGGCGGTAAGTTCCTGGCCGCCAACTTCTACGCTGCCCTGGGTTGGACGTTCAAGCAGGTTAACACAACGAATCAGGGTGCTTTTACCTGCACCCGATGCGCCAATGACGCCATAAATTTGACCAGCAGGAACATGCAGGCTGACGTTGTTCAGCGCCTGAATCGTTCGGTTCCCCTGCTGGAACACTTTGGTGATATTGGAAAGTTTAATCATTAGATTATTTTTATCGTATGTAAGTTAGCCGTGGCATTTTCTTCTGCCAGATACGGGTGATGACCGTAAACAAAACGGATGTTAAGGCATCCAGACGTCTAAATCAATCCAACTCTGTACGATGAGCACTTTATTGCGCTGCGATTCATGAGATACTAGTCGAACATGCCTTTTTCAGGAGCAAACCGGTGGCAAAATCAGTACCCGCAATTTTTCTCGATCGTGACGGCACTATTAATGTGGATCACGGCTATGTCCATGAGATTGATGAGTTCGAGTTTATCGAGGGCGTAATAGATGCCATGCGCCAGCTGAAAGAGATGGGGTATGCGCTGGTGGTGGTGACAAACCAGTCCGGGATTGCACGCGGTAAATTCACCGAAGCACAGTTCGAGACGCTGACGGAATGGATGGACTGGTCGCTGGCCGACCGCGGTGTGGATCTCGACGGCATCTACTATTGTCCGCATCACCCGCAGGGAAGCGTAGAAGAGTATCGTCAAACCTGTGATTGCCGTAAGCCGCACCCGGGAATGTTCATCTCTGCGCAGGAATTCCTGCACA
Source organism: Enterobacter cloacae complex sp. ECC445 (assembly GCF_021892025.1). Lineage (NCBI taxonomy): Bacteria > Pseudomonadati > Pseudomonadota > Gammaproteobacteria > Enterobacterales > Enterobacteriaceae > Enterobacter > Enterobacter cloacae complex sp. ECC445. Next base: position 37,545 of record NZ_JAKLRZ010000042.1, read on the forward strand.
TTGATATGGCGGCTTCTTATATGGTGGGCGACAAGCTGGAAGATATGCAGGCAGCTGCCGCAGCGGGAGTAGGAACCAAAATATTAGTTCGCACCGGTAAGCCAGTGACGGCAGAAGCAGAAAATGCAGCGGATTGGGTGATTAATAGTCTGGCCGATCTGCCAAAAGAGATTAAAAAGCACCAAAAATAGCCTTTTTGGCGAAAAGATGAGCGGTTGAAAATAAAATGCATTTTTCCGCTTGTCATTCCTCGGCGGCCCCCTATAATGCGCCTCCATCGACACGGCGGATGTGAATCACTTCACACAAACAGCCAGTTCGGTTGAAGAGAAAAAATCCTGAAATAACGGGTTGACTCTGAAAGAGGAAAGCGTAATATACGCCACCTCGCAA
>NZ_JAKLRZ010000043.1:0-29173 GCF_021892025.1 Enterobacter cloacae complex sp. ECC445
CTCAGCGGGCCGCAACCGCTAAATGACAGAAAAATGACTGACTGCTGCATTCCACAGCAAAACCCCGCCTTATACCTTTTTACACACAGACTTATCCACAATGATACGAAAAAGTGAAAATGTGCGAGCGAAGCGCAAACGTTTTCGTTAAAATGCTCGCGCTTAACAAGGATGCCCCGTCAGGTGTGTTAGATGAGTTTTTCACAGGAAAATTCATCTAACGCTCTCTGTAATCGTGAAATCCAGGGGATTTACCATGCAACAACGTCGTCCAGTCCGCCGCGCTCTGCTCAGTGTTTCTGATAAAGCCGGTATCGTCGAATTCGCTCAGGCACTTTCTGCACGCGGTGTAGAGCTGCTTTCCACAGGCGGTACCGCTCGCCTGTTAGCAGATAAAGGCCTGCCGGTTACCGAAGTGTCCGATTACACCGGTTTCCCGGAAATGATGGATGGACGCGTCAAAACTCTGCATCCGAAAGTTCACGGCGGTATTCTTGGCCGTCGCGGTCAGGACGACGGCATTATGGAGCAGCACGACATCGCGCCGATCGACATGGTTGTCGTTAACCTCTACCCGTTTGCCCAGACCGTTGCCCGCGAAGGCTGCTCTCTGGAAGATGCCGTAGAGAATATTGATATCGGCGGCCCGACCATGGTGCGATCCGCAGCCAAGAACCATAAAGATGTCGCCATCGTGGTAAAGAGCAGCGATTACACCACCATTATTAACGAGATGGATGCCAACGAAGGGTCGCTGACCCTGGAAACGCGCTTCGACCTCGCCATTAAAGCCTTCGAGCACACCGCGGCGTACGACAGCATGATCGCCAACTACTTCGGTAGCCTGGTACCGGCCTATCACGGTGAAAGCAAAGATCCTTCTGGCCGCTTCCCACGTACGTTGAACCTGAACTTCATTAAGAAGCAGGATATGCGTTATGGTGAGAACAGCCACCAGCAGGCAGCCTTCTATATAGAAGAAGAGGTAAAAGAAGCCTCTGTTGCAACTGCCCAGCAGGTTCAGGGCAAGGCGCTCTCCTATAACAACATTGCCGACACCGACGCCGCGCTGGAATGCGTGAAAGAATTCAGCGAGCCGGCCTGCGTTATCGTCAAGCACGCCAACCCATGCGGCGTCGCGGTAAGCACCTCTATTCTGGACGCTTACGATCGCGCGTACAAAACCGACCCGACCTCCGCATTCGGCGGCATTATCGCCTTCAACCGCGAGCTGGATGCTGAAACGGCTCAGGCCATTATCTCCCGCCAGTTTGTTGAAGTGATCATCGCGCCATCGGCCTCCGAAGAGGCGCTGAAAATCACCGCGGCGAAACAGAACGTGCGCGTGCTGGTTTGCGGTCAGTGGGCAGAACGCGTAGCGGGCCTGGACTTCAAGCGCGTGAACGGCGGTCTGCTGGTTCAGGATCGCGACCTGGGTATGGTGACCGAAGCCGACCTGCGCGTAGTCACTAAGCGTCAGCCGACCGAACAGGAGCTACGTGACGCGCTGTTCTGCTGGAAGGTGGCGAAGTTCGTTAAATCCAACGCCATCGTCTACGCCAAAGAGAACATGACCATCGGGATAGGCGCAGGCCAGATGAGCCGCGTTTACTCGGCGAAAATCGCGGGTATTAAAGCAGGCGATGAAGGTCTGGAAGTCAAAGGCTCCGCCATGGCTTCTGACGCCTTCTTCCCGTTCCGTGACGGTATCGACGCGGCAGCCGCTGTCGGCATCACCTGCGTGATCCAGCCTGGTGGTTCTATCCGCGATGACGAAGTGATTGCCGCCGCCGACGAACACGGCATTGCGATGATCTTCACCGACATGCGTCACTTCCGCCATTAATTTCCGGAGCAGAAAATGAAAGTATTAATCATTGGTAACGGCGGACGCGAGCACGCTTTGGCATGGAAAGCGGCGCAGTCTCCGCAGGTGAAAACGGTCTTCGTGGCACCGGGCAACGCCGGTACCGCACTGGAGCCGACGCTACAGAACGTCGCCATTGGCGTAACCGACATTCCGGCGCTGCTGAGCTTTGCCCAGAGCGAGAAAATCGACCTGACCATCGTCGGCCCGGAAGCCCCGCTGGTGATTGGCGTTGTTGACGCATTCCGCGCAGCGGGCCTGAAAATCTTTGGCCCAACGGAAGGCGCAGCGCAGCTGGAAGGCTCCAAAGCCTTCACCAAAGATTTCCTCGCGCGTCATCACATCCCGACGGCGGAATATCAGAATTTCACTGAAGTGGAGCCTGCTCTGGCCTACTTACGTGAGAAGGGCGCGCCGATTGTGATCAAGGCCGACGGTCTGGCCGCCGGTAAAGGCGTGATCGTCGCGATGACGCTCGAAGAAGCCGAAGCCGCGGTTCAGGACATGCTGGCAGGTAACGCCTTTGGCGATGCGGGCCACCGCATCGTGATTGAGGAGTTCCTCGACGGTGAAGAGGCGAGCTTTATCGTGATGGTCGACGGCGAGCACGTTCTGCCGATGGCCACCAGCCAGGATCACAAGCGTGTGGGCAATGGCGATACGGGGCCTAATACCGGCGGGATGGGCGCCTACTCCCCTGCTCCGGTGGTCACTGACGACGTCCACCAGCGCACGATGGATCGCATCATCTGGCCTACCGTGAAGGGAATGGCGGCGGAAGGCAATACCTACACCGGTTTTCTCTATGCGGGCCTGATGATCGACAAGCAGGGCAACCCTAAGGTTATCGAATTCAACTGCCGCTTTGGCGATCCGGAAACGCAGCCCATCATGCTGCGCATGAAATCCGACCTTGTGGATCTGTGCCTGGCCGCCTGCGACGGCAAGCTCGATGAGAAAACCTCAGAGTGGGACGAGCGCGCGTCTCTGGGCGTGGTGATTGCTGCGGGTGGTTATCCGGGCAACTACAGCACCGGTGATGAGATCCACGGTCTGCCGCTGGAAGAGATTGACGGTGCGAAGGTGTTCCACGCAGGTACGAAACTGGCTGATGATGACCGCGTGCTGACTAACGGCGGACGCGTGCTGTGTGCGACCGCGCTGGGCCATACCGTGGCTGAAGCGCAGAAGCGCGCCTATGCGCTGATGGCGGATATTCACTGGAACGGCAGCTTTAGCCGTCAGGATATCGGTTATCGCGCGATTGCCCGCGAGCAGGGGGAGTAAGGGAGACGTCTGTTCCCCTCACCCTAACCCTCTCCCCATAGGGGAGAGGGAACTAAAAACTCTTCTCTGTCGGCTGCCAGGTGCAGAAGTCTTCGTTCGCTACCAGCAGCAGCTGAGAGCCTTCCGGCGCCTCAAGCCACGCTACACTCACCTCCATTGATGAATGACGCTGACGGCGTTGAATATGTTCGGTCGCCCAGGATTCAAGCTCAGGCTTCACCGTTTGTCCTTCGCAGGTGGTTACCGTCCCATCGGCATGCCAGCGCCCCTGGCGCAGCACAACGCGACCCAGACGAAGCGCATCGCTGGTCTGGCGGATTTGTTCGGCACGATAACGATAGAGGGCGATTTGGTCGCTGGAAAGCTGCTGTTTTTGACCGCTGACTTCGCGCTGCATAAAGCTCAGCTCGCCATGGTCATCAAAACGCACTTTCACGTGTTCGGGGGTCTTGCTGTAGACGTTCAGTTCAATCAGCGACAGGTCATCTCCCTGCCAGCGATATTCCGCCGTCGACGTATTACCGTTGTGCCACGGGCTGAAGGCAGAAAGCAAATGCACTTCGCCGTCGGAGTCTTTGCGCCAGATCCTGACTGCGCCCTGGTTGTCCGCGTAACCGCTGGCGGTAAACGGCGGCAGGGAGGTATCGTGGCTGCAGGCTGACAGCAGCAGCATGCCTGCCAGCGCAAGCGTTCCACGCCAGAAAGACAAAAGGGGCGTTACCGCCCCTTCGCTAAAACTGTTCACTGCCACGCGTCTTACTTAACAGCGTCTTTCAGTGCTTTACCAGAAACAAATGCCGGCACGTTAGCTGCGGCGATTTTGATTTCTTTACCGGTCTGCGGGTTGCGGCCAGTACGCTCAGCGCGGTGGTTCACTTTGAAGGTACCGAAACCAACCAGTTGTACAGCATCACCTTCTTTCAGAGACTCAGTAATAGCAGCCAGGGTAGATTCCAGAGCAGCTTTAGCCTGCACTTTAGACAGATCAGCCTTGTCCGCAATTACATCAATCAGTTGAGTCTTGTTCATAAGTTATCCTTTCAATGTGTTTATCGCTTGCTAAGCATCGAGTGCGACGAAAATGCCAAAAAAGCACTCTCCTGCATACACGCACCGATAGCCACTTTTATTCGCCCCACAAATGTAGACCAGACAAGGGGCGAAAGGGAAGAGTCGAGGAGCGACAAAACGGGCGTTATCTCAAGTTTTATTGTCTCATTGGTTAAAAATTATACCAATATTGCTCTCGCCAGCCTCTCGCAAGTCCGCGCGTAGCCCTTTTATCAGCTCAATATCGCGTTCTTCACACTCTGCCAGCAGGCGGAAAATTTCCCACTGAATGTCCCATTCTTGCTCAACCGCCGGGTTCGCACGCAGCTCTTCGTCGGTCATCTCGCGACCTTCCTGGGTCATTTCCAGCATCGCGACGGTCGTAATCGATGCCTTACTGACTTCAATAGCGTGCTCCAGCGTCTCACCGCTCAGGCGAGAGTGGAGCAGTTCGCTTAACGCCACGCAGGCATCGATCGCCGGGTAGACGCCGTAGAGGTCAAAATCATCCGCAACCGGAATCGCCTCTTCCAGCTTTTCAAGCTGGGAGTCGAAGTTCACCTTCGCGTCCTTCACCGTCAGCGTTTCCCAGATCAGATCCAGAATGCGGCGGTAGATATGGCCATCACCAAAGCCCGTTTCCTTACAGAACGCGGCATAGTTGGGATACATGCGCTCGCACAGGCAAGCCATAAACGTCACGTGCTGCCAGCTTTCAAGTTTCTCAAGGCGCAGGTGAATCGGGTTTTGTAGCATGATGATCTCTCGAATCGAAAATTAGGCGCAGTTTACCTGAATCATCGCTGAATTTCCTGCCAACGAACAAGAGCCGGACGCGAAGAGGCCACGGCGTCTGCCCAGCGCGTCGGCTCCGGCAGGCGGTAGCCCTTCATACAGCGCTGCACCCACGCCAGCGCGCTGTCCATGCTGACCCGGTGGCCGGTGGCAATAAAGAGCGGGTTACAGCGTGCCTTGCTGCGCCAGACCCACGCCAGCTGCTCACCTTTATGGATAAGCGGCGCCAGCGCACCCGGCTCGGCGGAAAGCGGTTCAAACGCGCCGCACAGGCGCTTCTTGGCGACGCCGATGGTCGGCACATCCACCAGCAGCCCAAAGTGGCTGGCAACGCCTAAACGGCGCGGGTGTGAAATACCGTGTCCATCGACAAACAGCAGGTCAGGTTTTTGCGAGAGTTGCTCCCACGCGGCCAGCAGCGCGGGATATTCGCGGAAGGAGAGAAAGCCCGGAATGTACGGCATGGTGGTGGCGATACGCGCGACCTTGTACTCCACCAGCTCAAGAGAAGGGTATTTCAGCACCACCATCGCCGCTCGCGTCACTTCCCCACCCTGTTCGAACCCGACGTCGGCTCCGCCAATGTACTGCGGAGGATCTTTATCCAGACGATCCTCGCGGATCACCGATGAGGCCAGTTCGATTTGCTGAGCGCGTAGCGACGCGAGATCCATAATCACTCCTTACTGGTGATACTGGGCTGAAAGCCGATGCACCGCCTCCACAAATACGCCCGCGTGTTCTGGCGGTACATCCTGATGAATGCCGTGGCCGAGGTTAAAGACGTGGCCTTCCCCCTGGCCGAAACCAGACAGTATAGTCGACACTTCTTCTTCAATACGGGCTGGCGGCGCGTAGAGCATGGACGGGTCCATGTTGCCCTGCAGCGCCACTTTGTCACCCACGCGGCGGCGGGCATCGGCGATATCGGTGGTCCAGTCGAGACCCAGCGCGTCGCAGCCGGTTGCCGCCATCGCTTCCAGCCACTGGCCGCCACCTTTGGTGAACAGCGTCACCGGCACGCGGCGACCTTCGTTCTCGCGCAGCAGGCCGTCGACGATTTTATGCATGTAGTACAGGGAAAACTGCTGATAGTCGCGCCCGGTCAGCACGCCGCCCCAGGTGTCGAAAATCATCACCGACTGCGCACCGGCCTTAATCTGCGCGTTCAGGTAGAGGGTGACGCTCTTCGCCAGCTTGTCGAGCAGCGCGTGCAGAGCCAGCGGCTCGGCGTACATCATCTTTTTAATTTTGGTGAACGCTTTGCTGCTGCCCCCTTCAACCATGTAGGTGGCCAGCGTCCACGGGCTGCCGGAGAAGCCAATCAGCGGCACTTCGCCTTTAAGCTCGCGGCGAATAGTGCGCACGGCGTTCATCACGTAGCCCAGCTCGCCTTCCGGATCGGGGATCGGCAGCTTATCCACGTCGGCTTTGCTTTGGATGGGCGAGGTGAAACGCGGGCCTTCACCGGTTTCGAAGTACAGGCCAAGGCCCATGGCATCCGGAATGGTCAGAATATCCGAGAAGAGGATCGCCGCATCCAGCGGGAAGCGGCGCAGCGGCTGAAGCGTCACTTCACAGGCCAGCTCGGCGTTTTTGCACAGCGACATAAAATCGCCCGCATGCGCGCGCGTGGCTTTGTACTCTGGCAGATAGCGTCCCGCCTGGCGCATCATCCACACCGGGGTGACATCAACGGGCTGGCGCAGCAGCGCACGCAGATAACGATCGTTCTTCAGTTCGGTCATTTTTGCAGTTCCTTAAGCGTCATGGCCCCAGTGTAACACTACTCATACTCGGCCCGACACATCGCCACGGTATCTTCTATCAGCCGACGCGCCACGGTGCCCGGCGGGGGTAACAGCGGTAAATCGTCGTAGCGATACCAGTTCGCGTCGAGCAGCTCTTTCTGGTCGATAACGATTTCGCCGCTGTCGTATTCGGCCATGAATGCCGTCATCAGCGACTGCGGGAACGGCCACGGCTGGGAGGTGACGTAGCGCAGATTCTTCACTTTGATCCCGCTCTCCTCCATCACCTCGCGCGCCACCGCCTGCTCCAGCGTTTCGCCCACCTCGACGAAGCCGGCAAGCACGGTATAAACGCCGTTGCGATGGCGGGTATGCTGCGCCAACAGGATGGAATCCTCCCGGCGGATGGCGACGATAATGCACGGCGCAATCTGCGGGTAGTAGCGCTCGCGGCAATGGCTGCAAAGCATCGCCCACTCGGTTTTGCTCGGGCGCATGGTATGGCCGCAGTAGCCGCAGAATTTATGCGAGCGGTAAAACTCCGCCAGCTGCACGCCGCGCCCCGCCAGCTGGAACAGGCCAACATCCTGATCCAGCACCTGCCGCACCGATCCCATATCCTGACGGCGGGGCTGTTGGATCAACCACACGGGTTCACCCTGCCATTCGCCGATCTTTAGCGCTGGCTGGCCAACAAGATCGAACGCCTCGGCCGCGCCATGGGGTATTTCTCCGGCAGGGAGCCATAATTTCTGTTCGTGACTGACGATCCACCAACCAAGATCTGATTTTTCAATAATACGATCCATATCTATTGCACTACCTTCGCTTCACTGACATGTTGTTAGCATTGTGGTTACATTCTGGATAAGCAGATTCAATCCTACACTTTGCGGAGTCGACCATGTTAAACCAGCTGGAAAGCCTGACTGAGCGCGTTAGAGGAAGTAACAAACTGGTGGATCGCTGGCTACATGTGCGCAAGCATCTACTCGTGGCTTATTACAATCTGGTCGGTATTAAGCCTGGCAAAGAATCGTTTATGCGGCTGAATGAAAAAGCGCTGGATGATTTTTGTCAGGGCCTGGTCGACTATCTGTCCGACGGCCATTTCAATATTTATGAACGCATTATCCGTGAAATGGAAGGGACAACGCCGTATTTAGCGGCCAGCAAACTCTATCCGCTGCTGGAGGCCAACACCCAGCAGATCATGGATTACTATGATTCCACGCTTGAGAACGCCATCGATCACGACAATTATCTAGAGTTCCAGCGGGCGCTTTCCGACCTTGGCGAAGCGCTGGAAGAGCGATTCACGCTGGAGGATAAGCTGATTAGCCTCGTCCTTAATGCCAGCCCCGAAGATAACGTCGCGCGCCCGGCTTGAGTTCTTAATCGTTAACGAGTAATTTACAACCATTCGCCCCTCTCACGAGGGGGATTTTTCTTGTCGGAGTGCCCAGCGCTTAAACGCGCGGGCTGAGACCGTTAATTCGGGATCCGCGGAACCTGATCAGGCTAATACCTGCGAAGGGAACAAGAGTCACACTGCTGTTGTATCGCCCCTGGGCGATCCTCTCTTGCTTCATCCGTCGTCTGACAAGCCATGTCCTTCACTTTTGGAATGAGCTATGTCTACTGCAAAACTGACCCGCCGCGAACAGCGCGCACAGGCCCAACACTTCATCGACACCCTGGAAGGCACCGCTTTCCCGAACTCGAAACGCATCTACATTTCCGGCTCGCAGGCCGATATCCGCGTCCCGATGCGCGAAATCCAGCTCAGCCCGACGCTTATCGGCGGCAGCAAGGATAACCCGCAGTATGAAGAGAACGAGGCCGTGCCGGTGTATGACACCTCCGGGCCGTACGGCGACCCTGAGGTTGCCATCAACGTACAGCAGGGTCTGGCAAAGCTGCGCCAGCCGTGGATTGACGCGCGCAACGACTGCGAAGCGCTGAGCGTGCGCAGTTCTGCGTACACCAAAGAGCGGCTGGCCGACGGCGGCCTGGACGCGCTGCGCTTTACCGGCCTGCTGACGCCAAAACGCGCTAAAGCGGGCAGCTGCGTGACCCAGCTGCACTACGCCCGCCAGGGCATCGTCACGCCGGAGATGGAGTTCATCGCCATCCGCGAAAACATGGGTCGCGAGCGCATCCGCAGCGAAGTGCTGCGCTATCAGCATCCGGGGGAAGGCTTTGGCGCTCGGCTGCCGGAGAACATCACGCCGGAGTTTGTGCGTGACGAAGTGGCCGCTGGCCGCGCGATTATCCCCGCCAACATCAACCACCCGGAATCCGAGCCGATGATTATCGGGCGCAACTTCCTGGTGAAGGTCAACGCCAATATTGGTAACTCTGCCGTCACCTCCTCCATCGAAGAAGAGGTGGAAAAGCTGGTCTGGTCCACGCGCTGGGGCGCGGACACGGTAATGGACCTCTCCACGGGACGCTATATTCATGAAACCCGCGAATGGATCCTGCGTAACAGCCCGGTACCGATTGGCACCGTCCCGATTTATCAGGCGCTGGAGAAGGTCAACGGCATTGCCGAAGACCTCACCTGGGAAGCGTTCCGCGACACGCTGCTGGAACAGGCTGAACAGGGCGTGGACTACTTCACCATTCACGCGGGCGTGCTGCTGCGCTACGTGCCGATGACCGCGAAACGTCTGACCGGCATCGTCTCGCGCGGCGGTTCCATCATGGCGAAGTGGTGCCTGTCCCACCATCAGGAAAACTTCCTCTACGAACACTTCCGCGAAATTTGCGAAATCTGCGCCGCGTACGATGTCTCCCTGTCGCTGGGCGACGGCCTGCGTCCGGGTTCCATCCGCGACGCCAACGACGAAGCGCAGTTTGCCGAGCTGCACACGCTGGGCGAGCTGACCAAAATCGCCTGGGAGTATGACGTGCAGGTGATGATTGAAGGCCCGGGACACGTGCCGATGCAGATGATCCGCCGCAACATGACCGAGGAGCTGGAGCACTGCCATGAAGCGCCGTTCTACACGCTGGGGCCGTTGACCACCGATATTGCCCCAGGCTATGACCACTTCACCTCCGGGATTGGCGCGGCGATGATCGGCTGGTTTGGCTGCGCCATGCTCTGCTACGTGACGCCGAAAGAGCACCTCGGCCTGCCGAACAAAGAGGACGTGAAGCAGGGTCTGATTACCTACAAAATTGCTGCCCACGCGGCGGATCTGGCGAAAGGCCACCCGGGCGCGCAAATCCGCGATAACGCCATGTCAAAGGCGCGCTTTGAATTCCGCTGGGAAGATCAGTTCAACCTGGCGCTGGATCCGTTCACCGCCCGCGCCTATCACGACGAGACCCTGCCGCAGGAATCGGGCAAAGTCGCGCACTTCTGCTCCATGTGCGGGCCAAAATTCTGCTCGATGAAAATCAGCCAGGAGGTGCGCGACTACGCCGCCGCGCAAACCATTGAAGTGGGTATGGCGGACATGTCTGAAACCTTCCGCGCCAAAGGCGGCGAAATTTACCTCAAAAAAGAGGAGGCCTAATGTACCAGCCCGATTTCCCGTCCGTCCCCTACCGCTTAGGGCTCTATCCGGTGGTAGACAGCGTGGCGTGGATTGAACGCCTGCTGGAGGCTGGCGTTCGCACCCTTCAGCTGCGCATTAAGGATAAACGCGATGACGAGGTGGAAGCCGATGTGGTTGCCGCCATCGCGCTGGGGCGTCGGCATAACGCCCGCCTGTTTATCAACGACTACTGGCGGCTGGCCGTTAAGTACCGTGCTTACGGCGTACATCTGGGTCAGGAGGACCTGGAAACAACGGATCTCAGCGCCATCCGTGAAGCCGGATTGCGGCTGGGCGTATCAACGCACGATGACATGGAGATCGACGTGGCCCTCGCGGCCCGCCCCTCTTACATCGCGCTGGGCCACGTCTTCCCGACGCAAACCAAGCAGATGCCCTCCGCACCGCAGGGGCTGGCGCAGCTGGCGAGCCACGTTAAACGCCTGGCCGATTACCCCACCGTTGCCATTGGCGGAATCAGCCTTGAACGCGCCCCGGCGGTGCTGGAGACCGGCGTCGGCAGCATCGCCGTCGTCAGCGCCATCACCCAGGCCGCAGACTGGCGGCTCGCCACTCAACAGCTGTTGCAGCTGGCAGGAGCGGGCGATGAACGATCGTGATTTTATGCGCTACAGCCGTCAGATCCTGCTGGAAGATATCGCCATCGACGGGCAGCAAAAGCTGCTCGCCAGCCGGGTGCTGATTGTCGGCCTTGGGGGATTAGGCGCGCCCGCCGCGCTTTATCTGGCAGGCGCGGGCGTCGGCACGCTGGTGCTGGCCGACGACGACGAGGTTCACCTCAGCAACCTGCAGCGACAAATTATCTTTACCACCGAGGATGTCAACCGGCCAAAGGCGGAAATCACCCGGCAGCGTCTTAACCAGCTTAACCCGGATATCGCGCTGATTGCCCTGCAGGAGCGGCTCAGCGGTGAAAGCCTGCACCGTGAGGTCGCTCTGGCCGACGTGGTGCTGGACTGCACGGACAACATGGCGACGCGTCAGGCGATTAACGCCGCCTGCGTGGCAACGAATACCCCGCTTATCACCGCCAGCGCGGTGGGGTTCGGCGGCCAGTTGATGGTCCTCACCCCGCCGTGGACGCAGGGCTGCTATCGCTGCCTGTGGCCGGATGATGCCGAACCGGCGCGCAGCTGCCGTACGGCGGGCGTTCTGGGTCCGGTGGTTGGGGTAATGGGCACCCTGCAGGCGCTGGAGGCCATCAAGCTGCTCAGCGGCATGGAGACGGAACGCAATACGCTGCGGCTGTTTGATGCCCGCTCCAGCGGCTGGCGCCATCTGGCGCTGCACCGCGCCAGCCGCTGCCCTGTTTGCGGAGGCCGCGATGCGCATTCTGTTTAACGATGAGCCGATGAGATGCGACGACGGGCTTACCGTTGCCGCACTGCTCGACAAGCTGCGCCAGCTCAAGCCGGGAACGGCGCTGGCGCTCAATCAACAGATCCTGCCGCGCGAGCAGTGGGAACATCAGCAGGTCAATGAAGGCGACCAGATCCTGCTGTTTCAGGTTATCGCAGGGGGCTGAGATGTTACGTATTGCCGACAAAGTCTTTGATTCACATCTGTTTACCGGAACCGGAAAATTCGCCTCGCCGCAGCTGATGGTGGAGGCCATTCGCGAAAGCGGCAGCCAGCTGGTGACGCTGGCGCTCAAGCGCGTGGATCTGCGCCACCACAGCGACGCCATTCTGGCGCCGCTGCTGGAGGCAGGCGTCACGCTGTTGCCGAATACCTCCGGCGCCAAAACGGCCGAAGAGGCGATTTTTGCCGCGCAGCTGGCGCGTGAGGCGCTCGGCACACGCTGGCTGAAGCTGGAAATTCATCCTGACGCCCGCTGGCTGCTGCCGGACCCGATCGAAACGCTGAAAGCGGCTGAAAAGCTGGTGCAGCAAGGGTTTATCGTTCTGCCGTACTGCGGGGCAGACCCCGTGCTGTGCAAACGGCTGGAAGAGGTCGGCTGCGCCGCCGTCATGCCGCTGGGCGCCCCCATCGGCTCCAACCAGGGGCTGGAAACCCGCGCGATGCTGGAGATCATCATCGAGCAGGCGACCGTACCGGTGGTGGTCGATGCGGGTATTGGCGTGCCAAGCCACGCCGCGCAGGCGCTGGAGATGGGTGCCGACGCGGTGCTGGTCAATACGGCGATTGCGGTGGCCGACGATCCGGTCAAGATGGCGCGCGCGTTCCGCCTGGCCGTCGAGGCCGGCCTGCTGGCAAGAGGCTCCGGCCCCGGCTCGCGCAGCTTTCAGGCGCAGGCCACCAGCCCGCTGACCGGTTTTCTGGAGGCGATCTCATGAGCACGTTTACCGAGCGCTGGCGGCAGCTTAGCTGGGACGACATTGCCCTGCGCATCAACAGCAAAACGGCGGCTGACGTGGAGCGCGCGCTGAATGCCCGCCATCTGACCCGCGAGGATCTGATGGCCCTGCTCTCCCCGGCGGCCAGCGCGTACCTCGAACCGATGGCCCAGCGGGCGCAGCGGCTCACCCGCCAGCGTTTTGGCAACACGGTGAGTTTCTACGTGCCGCTCTATCTCTCAAACCTGTGCGCCAATGACTGCACCTATTGCGGCTTCTCCATGAGCAACCGCATCAGGCGGAAAACGCTCGATGACGGTGAGATTGCCCGTGAGTGTGCGGCCATTCGTGAGATGGGTTTTGAACATCTTCTGCTGGTCACCGGCGAACATCAGGGAAAAGTGGGAATGGACTATTTCCGTCAGCACCTTCCCGCCATTCGTCGTCAGTTTGCGTCGTTGCAGATGGAGGTTCAGCCCCTGGCGCAGGAGGAGTACGCGGAGCTCAAAGCCCTCGGGCTGGACGGGGTCATGGTCTACCAGGAAACCTACCACGAGGCGACGTACGCCCGGCACCACCTGAAGGGTAAGAAGCAGGATTTCTTTTTCCGCCTGGAAACGCCGGACAGGCTGGGCCGCGCGGGCATCGACAAAATCGGTCTGGGGGCGCTGATCGGGCTCTCCGCCAGCTGGCGGGTGGATTGCTACATGGTGGCGGAACATTTGCTGTGGCTCCAGCAGCGCTACTGGCAGAGCCGTTATTCCATCTCCTTCCCGCGCCTGAGGCCCTGCGCGGGCGGGATTGAACCGGCTTCACTGATGGATGAACGCCAGCTGGTGCAAACCATCTGCGCGTTTCGCCTGCTCGCCCCGGAGGTGGAATTATCGCTCTCAACGCGTGAATCCCCGGCGTTTCGCGACCGCGCGATCCCGCTGGCGATTAACAACGTCAGCGCGTTTTCCAAAACGCAGCCTGGCGGCTACGCCGACGATCGTCCGGAGCTGGAGCAATTTGCACCGCATGACGGACGACGCCCGGAAGCGGTCGCCGCCGCCCTGGCAGCGCAGGGGCTTCAGCCGGTCTGGAAAGACTGGGACAGCTGGCTGGGAAGAGCCTCGCAGTGACGTTGAAACGCGCTGCAACACCCTAAAAAATTGTCGAGGCGCGATGAAAAGGCAAAACCGGATGATTGCCTGCGATCGTTCGGTTTTTTATTGTCACACGGTCAGCAACGGATGCTGACCAGGGCGAAAAGCTTCTTCCTCGTTTCGCCCTGCCTCCTGCTCATTGCACAATTGCCCTCAGCCGGTTGAATAAGTATTTTCTTAATGGTTCTTAAGATAAATCATCCCGTCAAAAATCATGGGCCGTATAATTCACCGCTAACCGCAGGACAGCGACTATGCTGAGAGGATATCGGCAGACGACATGTATTCACCATCAGGAACGATGTACAGCTCATGGCACTTCACAGCAAAAAGCTCTCTTTTACCCGGCCCATCATGCTCAGCTTCGCGGGGATCCTCTGCGGTTTTGCGGTGATCGCGGTTGCGGTGACGCTTTCGCAACGGAAGGATTTTCTTGAGGATTATCATAAGATCAATAGTAATTTCACCCACAACCTGGCGGTGAACTACACCGAGTCTATTCTGCGTGAAAACGACTATATTCTGGGCCGATCCGCGATGTACTTTGCGCGTGACGACAGGCTAAACGAGACGCTTAGCGTCAACCCGACGCTGGGCCTGCAGATGATGATGCATCTGCAAAACCTGATGCCGACCGTCTCCTCCATCTCGCTGGCGGACACGCAGGGGCATTATCTCCGCGCACCGGAAGTGCTCCCGACGGAGAAGAGTAAAACCTTCGATCCCCGGACGCGACCGTGGTTTGTCGCTCAGGCGGAAGCCAGTATCTTCAGCCACTATACCCGCCCTTACATGGATTACTTCACCGGCCATCCGACGGTCACAGTCTATAAGCCCTTGATTTCACCGGAAGGCAGATTGAAGGGCACGCTCGCATTCCATCTCGATCTCACCTCAATGGGCTATACTCTGCGCCAGATGGTGGCACCCGTTCAGGGGGAATTCTTCGTCGTCGAACGCGACGGCGCCGTTGTGCTTCACCCGGATACGGGCGCGCTCTTCAAACATTACGTGAGCGAAGCGCTGATGGACAAAATGACCAGCGGCGAAGGTCATCTTTACGACAAGAAAACCAACGCCTGGTATTACTACTACTCGTTTACTAACCCGGACTGGTTTGTCATCTACCGGGTATCCGGTGCGACGCTCACCGATATCACCCGCCACGAAACGACGATCGTTGGCTGGGGGTTCGCGCTGGCGGCCATCATCATTATTCTCTTTGGCTTATATCTCCGTCACGCCTCGCGTAGCGTACTGATGCACATTATCAATGCCATCAAAACCGGTGACGTCAGCGAGGCGCCGCGCCTGGAAGCAATGCTGAGCCACACGATTCAGTCCAATAAAGAGCGTGAGATGGCCTATGTACGGCAGGCCACCCACGATGCGCTGACGGGCTGTAAAAACCGTCGCGCGTTCGATAGCGATGTCGCGGAGCTGCTGAATGCCCAGCAGCCTTTCGCAATGGCGTTAGTGGACATTGATAACTTCAAGTCAATTAACGACACCCAGGGCCACCTGACCGGTGATATCGTTCTGCGCAACGTCGCCCGCGAAGGGATTCAGATCATGCAGCCACATCACGTCTCGGTTTACCGTTACGGTGGCGAAGAGTTTGCGGTCATCTTCCAGGCTGAACAGATGGCTTCCGCGCTTTCATTGCTGGAAGCGTGGCGTACCGCCGTTGAAAAACGCGTCTGGCGGGAAGAAAACCTGCGGGTAACGTTCAGCGGCGGTCTTGGAGAGTGGCATTTTGAACCGCTGGAGCAATTTGTCGGAAGCGTGGATAACGCTCTCTACAGCGCCAAACAGCAGGGCAAAAACCGCATTCATCGAACGTCCATCAGCTAATCCTCACTCTTTCCCCCTGCCCGTTTCGACGGGCGGGGTACCCGTTAAGGCAAAATTGTAACCGGTTTCAGAAAATCGCCGGTTTCTTTGTGATGCCTGACACACAATCGCGGTAAACCGGTTGTTGAAGCGGTCTGCACGGGATAATTATCAATAAACACATGTAGATCGAGGCTGATTATGAAGAACATCGTTTTATGCTGTGCAGCGGGAATGTCAACCAGCATGCTGGTTCAACGTATGAAAGACGCCGCACAGAAAAAAGGGGTTGAAGTCACCATTAAAGCCGTTCCGGTTGCGGAGTTTAAAGACAACATCGCAACGGCCGACATCGTATTGCTGGGGCCACAGGTGAAATACGAGCAGGCTAAACTTCAGGCACAGGCCGACCCGTTGGGTAAAAAGGTCGCGGTTATCGACATGATGGATTACGGCATGATGAAAGGTGATGCCGTACTGGAAAAAGCGCTCAAACTTCTGGAGTCATAATGGAAGACTTAGAAACAACGATTATGGAACTGCTGGTCAACGCAGGCGCGGCGCGCAGTGCCGCCCTGACGGCATTACAGATGGCACGTAAAGGCGATTTTGACGAAGCAGAAAAAGCGATGGAAGAGTCGCGCGAATATGTGAAGCACGCGCACACGATCCAGACGCAGCTTATTGGTCTTGACGAAGGGACCGGGAAACTTCCGGTAAACCTGATCACCGTTCACTCTCAGGATCACCTGATGAACGCGATGGTCATTCAGGACCTGGCGGGCGATATGATTGAGCTTTATCGCCGCATCCCGCTGGTAAACTGAAAACATGCAGATGTAAAAAAACCCGCCGAGGCGGGTTTTTTATTGTCGGGTGGCGCTACGCTTACCCGACCTACGATTCATATGCCCGGTAATTTTCACCACCGGGCATCAACGATTACTCGTTGTCGGAACCGCCCAGACCTGCGTTCAGCAGTTCTGCCAGGCTCGCGGATGCATCTTCAGCCGTGACCTGTGGTGCAGCCGGCAGTTCGCCCGCAGCACGACGACGCATACGATCCTGATGGTATGCATAACCGGTACCGGCTGGGATCAGACGACCCACGATGACGTTCTCTTTCAGACCGCGCAGTTCATCACGTTTACCTGCAACAGCGGCTTCGGTCAGGACACGAGTCGTTTCCTGGAACGATGCTGCAGAGATGAAGGACTCGGTTGCCAGAGACGCTTTGGTGATACCCAGCAGATCGCGCGAGAAGGTCGCACCGATTTTGCCGTTCGCTTCCAGTTCGCGGTTAGCGATCTTGACGCGTGAGTATTCAACCTGCTCGCCTTCCAGGAACTCGGAGCTGCCCGCGTTTTCGATGGTTGCTTTACGCAGCATCTGACGAACGATAACTTCGATGTGCTTATCGTTAATCTTAACGCCCTGCAGACGGTAAACGTCCTGCACTTCGTTGGTGATGTAACGCGTTACCGCGTGTACGCCACGAAGACGCAGAATGTCGTGCGGCGCTTCTGGACCATCGGAAACCACGTCACCACGTTCTACACGTTCACCTTCGAACACGTTGAGCTGACGCCACTTAGGAATCATCTCTTCGTACGGCTCGCTGCCGTCTACTGGCGTGATAACCAGACGGCGTTTACCTTTGGTCTCTTTACCGAAGGAGATGATACCGCTGATTTCGGCCAGGATTGCAGGCTCTTTCGGACGACGTGCTTCGAACAGGTCCGCAACGCGTGGCAGACCACCGGTGATGTCCTTGGTACCGCTGGATTCCTGAGGAATACGCGCCAGAGCATCACCCGCACCGATCTGAATGCCATCTTCCAGCTGAACGATCGCTTTACCCGGCAGGAAGTACTGCGCAGGCATGTCGGTACCCGGGATCAGAACGTCGTTACCCTGAGCATCAACGATTTTCAGTGCAGGACGCAGATCTTTACCACCGGTAGTACGTTCAGCAGAATCCAGAACCACCAGAGAAGACAGACCGGTCAGCTCGTCGGTCTGACGAGTAATGGTCTGGCCGTCAATCATGTCAGTGAAGCGGATGAAACCACTTACTTCGGTGATAACCGGCATGGTGTGCGGATCCCAGTTTGCAACGGTTTCACCGCCGGCAACCTGCTCGCCATCACCTTTCGCCATAACCGCACCGTAAGGCACTTTATAGCTCTCTTTGGTACGACCGAATTCGTCGATCAGCTTCAGCTCGGTGTTACGAGAGGTCACAACCAGCTTGCCTGCGGAGTTAACAACAGACTTCGCGTTGCTGAGCTTGATGCTACCTTTGTTTTTCACCTGGATGCTGGATTCAGCAGCCGCACGAGATGCCGCACCACCGATGTGGAACGTACGCATCGTCAGCTGTGTACCCGGCTCACCGATGGACTGTGCCGCGATAACGCCGATGGCTTCACCTTTGTTGATGATGTGGCCACGCGCCAGGTCACGACCATAGCAGTGCGCACACACACCAAAGTCGGTGTCACAGGATACAACGGAACGTACTTTCACGGAGTCAACAGAGTTCGCTTCCAGCAGGTCACACCAGTGCTCGTGCAGCAGCGTGTTGCGTGGAACCAGAATGTCTGCCGTACCCGGCTTCAGAATGTCTTCCGCGGTCACACGACCCAGAACGCGATCGCGCAGTGGCTCTTTAACATCGCCACCTTCGATAACCGGGGTCATCACCAGACCTTCCAGCGTGCCGCAGTCGTCTTCGGTCACAACCAGATCCTGCGCAACGTCAACCAGACGACGCGTCAGATAACCGGAGTTCGCTGTTTTCAGTGCGGTATCCGCCAGACCTTTACGCGCACCGTGCGTGGAGATGAAGTACTGGAGTACGTTCAGACCTTCACGGAAGTTCGCGGTGATTGGCGTTTCGATGATGGAGCCATCTGGCTTCGCCATCAGACCACGCATACCTGCCAGCTGACGAATCTGTGCTGCGGAACCACGCGCACCGGAGTCGGCCATCATGTAGATGCTGTTGAAGGAAACCTGCTGCTCTTCTACGCCGTCACGGTTAATCACGGTTTCGGTCTGCAGGTTATCCATCATCGCTTTGGATACACGATCGTTCGCCGCGGCCCAGATATCGATAACTTTGTTATAGCGTTCGCCCGCGGTAACCAGACCAGACTGGAACTGCTCCTGGATCTCAGCCACTTCGGCTTCCGCTTCAGAGATGATCTCGTGTTTCTTCTCTGGGATAACCATGTCGTCGATACCTACGGACGCACCTGAGCGCGCAGCGTAAGCAAAGCCGGTGTACATGGTCTGGTCAGCGAAGATAACGGTCGGCTTCAGGCCCAGAATGCGGTAACAGGTGTTCAGCATTTTGGAGATCGCTTTCTTGCCCAGCGCCTGGTTGACGATGGAGAAAGGCAGACCTTTCGGTACGATCATCCACAGAATCGCACGGCCAACGGTCGTGTCTTTCAGGCTGGTTTTCGCAACGAATTCGCCGTTTTCATCTTTTTCGTATTCGGTGATACGCACTTTAACGCGCGCATGCAGAGAGGCCAGGCCAGCGCGGTAAATACGCTCAGCTTCTTTCGGGCCAGTCAGCACCATGCCTTCGCCTTTGGCGTTAACACAGTCACGGGTCATGTAGTACAGACCCAATACAACGTCCTGAGAAGGAACGATGATTGGTTCACCGTTCGCTGGAGACAGGATGTTGTTGGTAGACATCATCAGCGCACGCGCTTCGAGCTGGGCTTCCAGCGTCAGCGGTACGTGAACAGCCATCTGGTCACCATCGAAGTCGGCGTTATAGGCCGCACAAACCAGCGGGTGCAGCTGGATAGCTTTACCTTCGATCAGGACTGGCTCAAATGCCTGGATACCCAAACGGTGCAGGGTTGGTGCACGGTTCAGCAGTACCGGGTGTTCGCGGATAACTTCGTCCAGGATATCCCAAACGACAGCTTCTTCACGCTCAACCATTTTCTTCGCGGCTTTGATGGTGGTGGCGAGGCCACGCAGTTCCAGTTTGCCGTAGATGAACGGTTTGAACAGCTCCAGTGCCATTTTCTTCGGCAGGCCGCACTGATGCAGACGCAGGTATGGACCTACGGTGATTACAGAACGACCGGAGTAGTCAACACGCTTACCGAGCAGGTTCTGACGGAAACGACCCTGTTTACCTTTGATCATGTCGGCCAAAGATTTCAGAGGACGCTTGTTAGAACCGGTGATCGCACGACCGCGACGACCGTTATCCAGCAGGGCATCTACCGCTTCCTGCAGCATACGTTTTTCGTTGCGTACGATGATGTCCGGCGCAGCCAGATCCAGCAGACGTTTCAGACGGTTGTTACGGTTGATCACGCGACGATACAGATCGTTCAGATCCGACGTTGCGAAACGACCACCATCCAGCGGAACCAGTGGACGCAGATCTGGCGGCAGAACCGGCAGAACGGTCAGGATCATCCACTCTGGTTTGTTACCAGACTGAACGAACGCTTCCAGCAGTTTGATACGCTTGGTCAGCTTTTTACGTTTGGTTTCGGAGTTGGTTTCGTTCAGCTCTTCACGCAGCTGCTCGCACTCTTGCTCCAGATCCATGCTCTTCAGCAGGGCCTGAATAGCTTCCGCACCCATCTTCGCGTCGAATTCGTCACCGAACTCTTCCAGCGCGTCCAGATACTGCTCTTCAGTCAGGATCTGATGACGTTCCAGGTTCGTCATCCCGCCTTCGATAACCACATAAGATTCGAAGTACAGAACACGTTCGATATCGCGCAGCGGCATATCCAGCAGCAGACCGATACGGGACGGCAGAGATTTCAGGAACCAGATATGAGCAGTCGGAGACGCCAGCTCGATGTGGCCCATGCGCTCACGACGCACTTTGGTCTGGGTCACTTCAACGCCGCACTTCTCACAGATCACACCACGGTGTTTCAGGCGCTTGTACTTACCGCACAGGCACTCGTAATCTTTTACTGGCCCGAAAATGCGCGCACAGAAAAGGCCGTCACGTTCAGGTTTGAACGTACGGTAGTTGATGGTTTCCGGCTTTTTAACTTCACCGAAAGACCATGAACGGATCATGTCTGGCGAAGCCAGAGCAATTTTGATCGCATCAAACTCTTCGGTTTTAGTCTGCGCTTTCAGAAACTTTAATAAATCTTTCACGGATTTGCTCCCGTCGGAGTTAGCACAATCTGGTGCCGGGGGTTAACCCGGCACCAGTGACCTGTTTGAGCGAGAATTACTCGTCTTCCAGTTCGATGTTGATACCCAGCGAACGAATCTCTTTCAACAGTACGTTGAAGGATTCTGGCATGCCCGGCTCCATCTGATGGTTGCCGTCCACGATGTTTTTATACATCTTGGTACGACCGTTCACGTCATCAGACTTAACGGTGAGCATTTCCTGCAGGGTGTATGCCGCGCCGTATGCTTCCAGCGCCCACACTTCCATCTCCCCGAAGCGCTGACCACCGAACTGTGCCTTACCACCCAGCGGCTGCTGAGTAACCAGGCTATAAGAACCGGTAGAACGAGCGTGCATCTTGTCGTCGACCAGGTGGTTCAGTTTCAGCATGTACATGTAACCTACGGTTACCGGACGCTCGAACTGTTCACCGGTACGGCCGTCAAACAGCGTAATCTGACCAGACGTTGGCAGACCACCCAGTTGCAGCAGCTCTTTAATTTCAGCTTCTTTTGCACCGTCGAAGACCGGCGTTGCAATTGGCATACCTTTGCGCAGGTTCTCTGCCAGACGCAGCACTTCTTCATCGCTGAAGGTGTTCAGGTCGACTTTCTGACGCACGTCGGTACCCAGATCGTAGGCACGCTGGATGAATTCGCGCAGTTTCGCGACTTCCTGCTGCTGTTTCAGCATGGCGTTAATCTTGTCGCCGATACCTTTCGCAGCCATACCCAAGTGGGTTTCCAGGATCTGACCAATGTTCATACGAGACGGTACGCCCAGCGGGTTCAGTACGATATCTACCGGCGTACCGTTAGCATCGTGCGGCATATCTTCGATCGGGTTGATCTTAGAGATAACACCCTTGTTACCGTGACGACCCGCCATCTTATCACCAGGCTGGATCTGACGTTTAACAGCCAGATACACCTTAACAATCTTCAGCACGCCTGGTGCCAGATCGTCGCCCTGAGTGATTTTGCGGCGTTTCGCTTCGAGTTTTTTCTCGAACTCGTGTTTCAGCTCGTCATACTGCTCAGCCAGCTGTTCCAGCTGATTCTGTTTCTCTTCGTCGGTCAGGCCCAGTTCCAGCCAGCGATCGCGTGGCAGTTTGTCGAGCTTCTCAGCTTCAACGCCACCGGCAACCAGCACCGCATAGATACGGCTGAACAGACCCGCTTCGAGGATCTGCAGTTCTTCAGACAGGTCTTTCTTAGCCTGTTTGAGCTGCATCTCTTCGATTTCCAGCGCACGCTTATCTTTCTCAACGCCGTCACGAGTGAAGACCTGAACGTCGATAACCGTACCGGAAACACCGTTTGGTACGCGCAGAGAAGAGTCTTTAACGTCAGACGCTTTCTCACCGAAGATAGCACGCAGCAGTTTCTCTTCTGGCGTCAGCTGGGTTTCACCTTTCGGCGTCACTTTACCAACCAGAATGTCGCCGCCAGTCACTTCCGCACCGATATAAACGATACCGGATTCATCCAGTTTGGAGAGCGCAGCTTCACCCACGTTAGGGATATCAGCGGTGATCTCTTCTGGCCCCAGCTTGGTGTCACGGGACACACATGCCAGTTCCTGAATGTGGATAGTGGTGAAACGATCTTCCTGAACCACACGCTCGGAGACGAGGATGGAGTCTTCGAAGTTGTAACCGTTCCACGGCATGAACGCTACGCGCATGTTCTGACCGAGCGCCAGTTCACCGAGGTCGGTGGACGGACCGTCTGCCAGCACGTCGCCGCGCTCAACTGGCTCACCCAGAGACACACATGGCATCTGGTTGATACAGGTGTTCTGGTTAGAACGGGTGTATTTGGTCAGGTTGTAGATGTCGATACCCGCTTCGCCCGGATACATCTCGTCTTCGTTAACTTTGATAACGATACGGGATGCGTCAACGTACTGAACGGTACCGCCACGCTTAGCAACCGCAGTAACACCGGAGTCGACGGCAACAGCACGTTCCATACCGGTACCAACCAGCGGCTTATCAGCGCGCAGAGTTGGAACGGCCTGACGTTGCATGTTCGCACCCATCAATGCACGGTTGGCGTCATCGTGTTCCAGGAACGGGATCAGGGACGCACCGACGGATACCACCTGCTGGGTGGATACGTCCATGTAGTCAACCTGGTCGCGGCTGAACAAGCTGGATTCGCCTTTGCTACGGCAGGTAACCAGATCTTCTACAAAGTGGCCTTCGTCATCCAGGTTGGAGTTCGCCTGAGCGATAACGTAGTTGCCTTCTTCGATAGCAGACAGGTAATGAATTTCGTCGGTTACAACACCGTCAGTCACTTTACGGTACGGCGTCTCAAGGAAACCGTATTCGTTCGTCTGTGCGTACACGGACAGGGAGTTGATCAGACCGATATTTGGACCTTCAGGCGTTTCGATTGGACATACGCGACCATAGTGCGTCGGGTGTACGTCTCGAACTTCAAAGCCTGCGCGTTCACGGGTCAGACCGCCTGGGCCGAGTGCAGAGATACGACGTTTGTGTGTAATCTCAGACAGCGGGTTGTTCTGGTCCATGAACTGAGACAGCTGGCTGGAACCGAAGAACTCTTTCACTGCTGCAGAAATCGGCTTGGCGTTGATCATATCCTGAGGCATCAGGGTATCCAGATCGCCCAGAGACAGACGCTCTTTCACCGCACGCTCAACACGTACCAGGCCAACGCGGAATTGGTTTTCCGCCATTTCGCCTACGGAACGGATACGACGGTTACCGAGGTGGTCGATATCGTCCACTTCGCCTTTACCGTTACGGATATCGATGAGCTTCTTCATCACTTCGATGATGTCGTCTTTGCTCAGGATACCGGAACCTTCGATTTCGTCGCGCAGCAGAGAACGGTTGAACTTCATACGACCCACCGCGGACAGATCGTAGCGGTCTTCGGAGAAGAACAGGTTCTCGAACAGGCTTTCCGCCGCTTCGCGAGTTGGTGGCTCACCAGGACGCATCATGCGGTAAATTTCTACCAGCGCGCTCAGACGATCGGTGGTTGGGTCGACGCGAATCGTCTCAGAGATATACGCACCGTGGTCCAGATCGTTGGTGAACAGCGTTTCGATACGCTTGTGGCCAGACTGGCTCAGCTTAGCCAGCAGATCCAGGCTCAGCTCCATGTTCGCCGGGCAGATCAGCTCGCCAGTTGATTCATCAACGTAATCTTTCGCGGCTACTTTTCCTGCAATGTACTCAACCGGAACTTCAATGAGTTTGATATCATCTTTTTCCAGCTGGCGGATGTGGCGCGCGGTGATACGGCGACCTTTTTCCACATACACTTTGCCGTCGGCTTCGATGTCGAACGACGCGGTCTCACCACGCAGACGTTCCGGCACCAGCTCCATCTGCAGCTTGTTGTCGCGGATTTCAAAGATCACTTTCTCAAAGAACAGGTCCAGGATCTGTTCAGTGGTGTATTGCAGCGCACGCAGAATGATGGTTGCAGGCAGCTTACGACGACGGTCGATACGGACAAACAGGTTGTCTTTCGGATCGAACTCGAAGTCCAGCCATGAACCACGGTAAGGAATGATGCGTGCGTTATACAGTACTTTACCGGAAGAGTGTGTTTTACCTTTATCGCTGTCGAAGAAGACGCCCGGGCTACGATGCAGCTGGGAAACGATAACACGCTCAGTACCGTTGATAACGAAAGTACCGTTGTCCGTCATGAGTGGAATTTCACCCATGTAGACTTCTTGTTCTTTAATGTCTTTTACGGTGCCTTCCGGCGCTTCGCGCTCGTAGATCACCAGACGCAGTTTTACGCGCAGCGGTGCGGAATAGGTCACGCCACGGATCTGACATTCCTGAACGTCAAACACCGGTTCGCCAAGGCGGTAGCTGACGTACTGCAGCTCGGAGTTACCGCTGTAGCTCTGAATCGGGAACACGGAGCGGAAGGCTGCTTCCAGACCGTACTGCCCTTCAGGATCTTGCTCGATAAACTTCTGGAACGAGTCAAGCTGGATAGAAAGGAGATATGGAATGTCCAGAACTTGTGGACGTTTACCAAAATCCTTACGAATACGTTTTTTCTCGGTATAGGAGTAAACCATAGGGTTCCTCAGCTCGCTGACAAGTCGACCCATCTGTCCGACGAAGGGACAGTTTGTGCAACACCATTTTGTGGACCGGAAAATTGAATACTTTCCGCAATACCTGTTGCTATCACGCTTAAATCATTTCGTCGCGATTTACACAGAGCGAGCACCCTGTCGCAATATATTAAGTCGTCGATAGAAACATGCATTGTCAGGACAATCAGCAGTCAAACAGTGTGAAATGCTACTGATGCCTTACAGCGCAAAAAGGCTGGTGACTAAAAAGTCACCAGCCATCAGCCTAATTGCTTAGGCTGCAACCAGAAAAGTTGGCTTATTTAACTTCAACTTCAGCGCCAGCTTCTTCCAGAGATTTTTTCAGTGCTTCTGCGTCGTCTTTGCTCACGCCTTCTTTCAGCGCAGCTGGAGCAGATTCTACCAGGTCTTTAGCTTCTTTCAGACCCAGGCCAGTTGCGCCACGTACTGCTTTGATAACAGCAACTTTGTTTGCGCCAGCAGCTTTCAGAATTACGTCGAATTCAGTTTTTTCTTCAGCAGCTTCAGCCGGGCCCGCAGCTACGGCTACAGCAGCAGCAGCAGAAACACCGAATTTTTCTTCCATTGCAGAAACCAGCTCTACAACGTCCATTACGGACATAGCTGCTACTGCTTCAATGATTTGATCTTTAGTGATAGACATTTAAATTGTTCCTGAAAATCAGAATAAAGTTTATACGTAAGCAAATGCTTTATAAAGATAACTGCGATTAAGCAGCTTCTTTCGCATCGCGTACAGCAGCCAGAGTGCGAACCAGTTTGCCAGCCGCAGCTTCTTTCATGGTTGCCATCAGGCGTGCAATTGCTTCTTCGTAGGTCGGCAGGGTTGCCAGGCGATCGATTTGCGATGCCGGGATCAACTCACCTTCAAAGGCTGCAGCTTTGACCTCAAATTTTGCATTCGCTTTCGCGAACTCTTTGAACAGACGAGCAGCAGCGCCCGGGTGTTCCATAGAGTATGCAATCAGGGTCGGACCAACAAACGTGTCTTTCAGGCACTCGAACTGAGTACCTTCAACTACGCGGCGCAGCAGGGTGTTACGAACAACACGCATGTATACGCCAGCTTCACGACCTGCTTTACGCAGTTCAGTCATTTTGTCTACAGTAACGCCACGGGAATCCGCAACTACTGCAGACAGCGCGCCTTTGGCTACTTCGCTGACTTCAGCAACAATCGCTTGTTTGTCTTGAAGATTTAAAGCCATTAGCTTTGCTCCTGGATGTTTGCCGGAACTCATGTTCCGGAACTCACTTCACTCAACCCAACGGGAAGAGCGTCTTAATACGGTGAGCAGAAACAAGCCAGAATATTCAAAAAATAATCTTAGCGTTCTGTCACCGTCTACGCAGGGGATTAAGTTTCTTGCGAAACACCTGCGGTCTTCGACGGAGGCCTGGATTAGGCCAGGCTCCAACGAACAAATCTTTTAGCCGCTAACTTTTGTTAGCAAACGTGGGGGTAAGATTGTAGACAAAATCACCGCCCACGTAAAGGCATTAGTTTGCAGCAGCGCTCAGGCCAGCCTGGTCAACTGCAACACCTGCACCCATGGTGGTGGAGATGCTAACTTTCTTGATGTACACGCCTTTCGCCTGAGTTGGTTTTGCTTTTTTCAGCGCAACCAGCAGAGCTTCCAGGTTTTCTTTCAGTTTGTCAGCGTCAAAGTCCACTTTACCGATGGTGGTGTGGATGATGCCGTTTTTGTCGTTACGATAACGAACCTGACCTGCTTTAGCGTTCTTAACCGCTTCAGCAACGTTAGGGGTTACAGTACCCACTTTCGGGTTTGGCATCAGGCCGCGTGGACCCAGAACCTGGCCCAGCTGGCCAACAACGCGCATTGCATCTGGAGAAGCAATAACAACGTCAAAGTTCATTTCGCCTTTCTTGATCTGATCAGCCAGATCTTCCATACCTACCAGTTCAGCGCCGGCAGCTTTAGCAGCTTCAGCGTTTGCACCCTGAGCAAATACAGCTACGCGAACGGAACGGCCAGTACCGTGTGGCAGTACAGTTGCGCCACGAACGTTCTGATCGGATTTACGCGCGTCGATGCCGAGGTTAACGGCAACGTCAACGCTTTCAACGAACTTAGCCGTTGCCAGTTCTTTCAGCAGAGCGATAGCTTCGTTGATGTCGTACTGTTTGGTCGCATCAACTTTGTCACGGATCACGGACATGCGCTTGGTCAGTTTAGCCATTTCTTAGTCCTCCACTACCAGGCCCATGGAACGTGCAGTACCTTCGATTGAGCGAGTCATCGCTTCAATGTCGGCACCAGTCATGTCGGCAGCTTTGGTCTGCGCGATTTCCTGCAGCTGAGCGCGGGAAATTTTACCCACTTTGTCTTTGTTCGGCTTACCGGAACCAGACTTGATACCAGCCGCTTTCTTCAGCAGAACTGCTGCTGGAGGGGTTTTGGTAACGAAAGTGAAAGAACGGTCAGCGTAAACAGTGATGACGACTGGGATTGGCAGACCTTTTTCCAGGGATTCGGTTTTGGCGTTGAACGCTTTACAGAATTCCATGATGTTCACACCCTGCTGACCCAGAGCTGGACCAACTGGTGGACTTGGGTTCGCCATACCAGCTGCAACCTGCAGCTTGACGTAGGCTTGTACTTTCTTAGCCATTCTAAAATCCTCTGATTGGGTAATAGCGCCTCAGGGAGGCTCCCCGTGAATAAAATTCGTTTTACGGGCCGGGCCCATAAAAACAAAAGGCGCGAAATTGTATTCCAATCTCGCGCCCTGTGCAACGATTAAATCGTCGCTTTTTTGATCGCTGCTTAGGCTTTTTCGACCTGCGCAAAGTCCAGCTCTACCGGGGTCGCACGACCGAAGATAGAAACAGAAACTTTCAGGCGGGACTTCTCGTAGTCCACTTCTTCAACCACACCGTTAAAGTCAGCAAACGGACCGTCGCTAACACGAACCATTTCACCCGGTTCAAACAGCGTTTTCGGACGCGGCTTATCACCCACCTGCTGCAGGCGGTTCATAATCGCATCAACTTCTTTGTCGCTGATTGGCGCCGGACGGTCAGACGTGCCGCCGATAAAGCCCATTACGCGCGGTACGCTGCGCACCAGGTGCCAGCTCGCGTCGTTCATCACCATCTGAACCAGCACGTAACCCGGGAAGAATTTACGCTCGCTTTTGCGACGTTGGCCGCCACGGATCTCAACCACTTCTTCGGTCGGAACCATAACTTCGCCAAATAACTCTTCCATGTTGTGTAATTTGATATGCTCACGCAGCGACGTTGCTACGCGGCCTTCAAAACCGGAAAACGCCTGAACGACGTACCAACGCTTTTTAGGGGCTTCAGACATCTTAGAACCTCAGGCCAGTAATAAAGGAAACCAGGCGAACCAGAATACCATCCAGTCCCCACAGGATCAGTGACATTACAGCGGTAACCGCCGCTACGATCAGCGTGGTGTGCAATGTTTCCTGGCGAGTCGGCCAAATGACCTTGCGGACTTCGGTACGTGCTTCGCGAGCGAAAGCAACGGTTGCTTTACCTTTAGTCGTCAACAGCGCGACACCGCCCGCTGCAGCAATCAGAATCACCACTGCCAGCGCGCGGAGCGGCAGCATCATGTCACGATAAAGATAGTTGCCAACGATTGCCACAATCAGCAGCACGGCAACAGCGATCCACTTCATCGCTTCCAGGCCGCGCCCGCTCCCTTGAGCTTCGGTATTAGCACTCATAAACCAACCTGTCAGAAGAATTCTACAAATAATTTCACCCCGCGATTGCGAGGCGAGCCAAATCGAAACGCTAATCCCTTTATGGATTATACGCTCTCTGCAGAGCCTGTCTCAGCAATGATTATGACAAAAAGAATCACTGATGAGCCAGGTTCTGATGTGAAAGCGTGCAAAAAGGGCATCAAATGATGCCCTTTTCATGCGCATTGCGTCAAATGTTATCAGCGATTAGCCGAGAACTTTAGCAACCACGCCCGCGCCAACGGTACGGCCACCTTCACGGATTGCGAAACGCAGACCGTCGTCCATCGCGATTGGGTGGATCAGAGTCACAACCATCTTGATGTTGTCGCCTGGCATTACCATCTCAACGCCTTCTGGCAGTTCGATGGTACCGGTCACGTCAGTTGTACGGAAGTAGAACTGTGGACGGTAGCCTTTGAAGAACGGAGTATGACGGCCGCCTTCGTCTTTGGACAGGATGTACACTTCAGATTCGAACTTGGTGTGTGGCTTGATTGAGCCTGGCTTCGCCAG
>NZ_JAKLRZ010000044.1:0-28471 GCF_021892025.1 Enterobacter cloacae complex sp. ECC445
CCATTACATTAGTTAAAAAACTATTTAATACCTGAGATAACAGAAATAACACAATGGTGTTAGCGATAATAATTTACTTATTCACAATAATTTAAAATAGGTTAAATTTATATTGGTAAGACCAATTACACAAACAAGAATAAATCAATTATTATTCAATGATTTATTAATTTACCAGCATTGTGCATGTTACAAGAATGATAACGAAAACCGCAAAAAAGAGATAATAACCCCATACGCCTGAGTGGTTATTAGTAAAAGCATAAAAATAATCCTGCAATTCTGTTTTTTTGATCCGGATCAATAGTTCTGGCATCCAAAAGCGCAATATAAAAATATCATCAATTTTTAATTTAGCGCACATAAAAAAGCGTTAAATCGCTATTAACGAAAAAACCAAACCACACCTTTTATAACTAAAGAAAGCAAAGAAACTTAAAAAACGCGTTTGGCTTTTTCTGCACCACCGAATTTTTGACAACTTAAGACGTGAAACTATGAATACAAAAACTGCTGTAACGCCCCCCGTGGCGAACCAGGCATCAAACGGAAACGCAAAACGTCTGCTGATGATGGCGTTGCCCGTCATCGTCGCCGTGCTGCTGCTGTTTGTTCCGGTACCGGAAGGACTGCCTCCTTACGCGTGGCACTACTTCGCCATCTTTGTCGGCGTGATCGTCGGTCTAATCTTCGAGCCGCTGCCGGGTGCGGTGATCGGCCTGACCGGCGTGGTCGCCATTGCCTTGTGCAGCCAGTGGGTGCTGTTCAGCCCGGAACAGCTGGCGGATCCGAAATTCAAGCTGGCGGGCGCCTCCTTTAAATGGGCGGTGAGCGGGTTTGGTAACTCGACCGTCTGGCTGATTTTCGGTGCCTTTATGTTCGCCGCAGGCTACGACAAAACCCGCTTCGGCCGCCGTCTGGCGCTGATTCTGGTGAAGTACCTCGGTCGTCGCAGCCTGACGCTCGGGTACGCCATTACCTTTGCTGACCTGCTTCTGGCACCGTTCACGCCGTCCAACACCGCGCGCAGCGGCGGGACCATCTACCCGATTATCGCTAACCTGCCGCCGCTGTACGGTTCAAAACCGAATGACCCAAGCGCGCGCAAAATTGGTTCGTACCTGATGTGGGTGGCGATCACCGCGGCCTGTATCACCAGCTCCATGTTCCTCTCCGCCCTCGCGCCGAACCTGCTGGCGCTGGCGCTGGTGAAAAGCACGGTTGGGATCGATATCTCCTGGGGCACCTGGTTCCTCGCGTTCCTGCCGCTGGGCATCCTGCTGATTCTGACCATGCCGCTGCTGGCCTACTGGTTCTACCCGCCAGAAGTGAAAGTGAATAACGAAGTGCCGCTGTGGGCGACCCGTGAGCTGGAAAAACTGGGCAAACTGTCCCGCAATGAGATCCTGCTGCTGGTGTTCGTCTGCTGTGCGCTGCTGATGTGGATCTTCGCCGCCGCGTGGATTGAGCCCGCCATGGCTGCCCTGCTCATCGTCGGCCTGATGCTGTGGACCGGCGTGCTGGAGTGGAACGATATCACCGGCAACAAGGCCGCATGGAATACCTTCGTCTGGTTCGCCACCCTGGTGGCGCTGGCGGATGGCCTCTCCTCTACCGGCTTTATCAGCTGGCTGGGTAAAGAAGGCGGTCTGCTGATGAGCGGTATCTCTCCGGGCGTGGCGACCATCGTCCTGCTGCTGGCGTTCTACCTGCTGCACTACCTGTTTGCCAGCACCACCGCGCACACCACGGCGCTGCTGCCCGCGATGCTGACCATCGCCTCCACCATTCCGGGCATGAATATGGAAGTGTTCGTCCTGCTGATGGTGACCTCGCTGGGCGTGATGGGGATCATCACCCCGTACGGTACCGGCCCGAGCCCGATTTACTACGGTAGCGGCTACCTGCCAACCAAAGACTACTGGCGCCTGGGCACCATCTTCGGCGCCATCTTCCTGGCGGCCCTGCTGCTGATTGGCTATCCGTGGATGTCTATGATGTTCTGATTTCTGACCGCCGGGGTCTTACTCCGGCGGTTTTATTTTTGTGGAGCAAGCTATGTCAAACAAACCGTTTATCTACCAAAACCCCTTCCCTCTTTCCCATGACGACACCGAATACTATCTGCTGACCAAAGAGCACGTCTCCGTTGCCGAGTTTGACGGTCAGGAAGTGCTGAAAGTAGAACCCGAAGCCCTGACCCTGCTGGCGCAGCAGGCCTTCCACGATGCGGCGTTTATGCTGCGTCCTTCGCATCAGAAGCAGGTTGCCGCCATTCTTAACGACCCGGAAGCCAGCCAGAACGACAAGTACGTTGCCCTGCAGTTCCTGCGCAACTCTGAAATTGCCGCAAAGGGCGTGCTGCCAACCTGCCAGGACACCGGCACCGCAATCATCATGGGTAAAAAAGGCCAGCGCGTCTGGACCGGCGGCGGCGACGAAGCCGCCCTGAGCCAGGGCGTGTATAACACCTACATTGAAGATAACCTGCGCTACTCTCAGAACGCGGCGCTGGACATGTATAAAGAGGTGAATACCGGCACCAACCTGCCGGCGCAGATTGACCTCTACAGCGTGGACAGTGACGAGTACAAATTCCTGTGCATGGCAAAAGGCGGCGGTTCCGCCAACAAAACCTATCTGTATCAGGAAACCAAGGCGCTGATCGCCCCGGCGAAGCTGAAAAACTATCTGGTTGAGAAGATGCGCACGCTCGGCACCGCCGCGTGTCCGCCGTACCATATTGCCTTCGTCATCGGCGGGACCTCTGCAGAAGCCACGCTGAAAACCGTGAAGCTGGCCTCTACCCGCTACTACGACGCGCTGCCAACAGAAGGCAATGAACACGGCCAGGCGTTCCGCGACGTTCAGCTCGAACAGGAGCTGCTTCAGGAAGCGCAGAACCTCGGCCTGGGCGCACAGTTCGGCGGTAAATACTTCGCTCACGATATCCGCGTGATCCGCCTGCCGCGCCACGGCGCGTCCTGCCCGATCGGCATGGGGGTTTCCTGCTCCGCAGACCGCAACATCAAGGCGAAAATCAACCGCGACGGGATCTGGATTGAGAAGCTGGAGCACAACCCGGGCCAGTATATTCCTGAATCACTGCGCCAGCAGGGTGAAGGCGACGTGGTGAGCATCAATCTCGACAAGCCGATGAACGAGATCCTGGCGCAGCTTTCAGCGCACCCGGTCTCTACCCGCCTGTCCCTGAGCGGGACCATCATCGTGGCGCGCGACATCGCCCACGCGAAGCTGAAAGAGCTGCTCGACAACGGTGAGGAACTGCCGCAGTACGTTAAAGATCATCCGATTTACTACGCAGGCCCGGCCAAAACGCCGGAAGGTTACGCCTCTGGCTCACTCGGCCCGACCACCGCAGGGCGCATGGACTCGTATGTAGACTTGCTGCAATCCCACGGCGCGAGCATGATCATGCTGGCGAAAGGCAACCGCAGCCAGCAGGTGACCGACGCCTGCCATAAGCACGGCGGTTTCTACCTCGGCAGCATTGGCGGCCCGGCGGCGGTGCTGGCGCAAAACAGCATTAAGAGCCTGGAGTGCGTGGCGTATCCTGAACTGGGTATGGAAGCCATCTGGAAGATCGAAGTGGAGAACTTCCCGGCGTTTATCCTGGTGGACGACAAGGGCAACGATTTCTTCCAGCAGATCCTGAACCAGCAGTGTAAAGGCTGCTCACAGCGCTGAGGCCTTCCACAACGCCGGTAACAGCGACAGCGTTTCGTTGATGAGCCCGCGCCTGTCGCTACCCGGCTTCCAGATGGTGACCATCGTCTGAGCTATACCCTGGCTGCCCACCTCGGTGTGCAGCCTTTCTACATCCTTCCACCGCGCCGCATGAAGATGCGTCGGCAAAAATCCCCAGCCGCATCCCTTTTCCAGCAGGCCGCGCAGCATCTCGAGCTCGTTGGTGTACAGGGTATGCCCGGAGATTTGCAGACGACGCGCGACCGGCTCGTCAGACGCCGCGTGCATAATGACCTGCGGCACCAGAGAGAGATCGAGAAGCGAAACCGGTGCCGCGACATCCCTGAACAGCGCCTTCGAGGCGTAAAAATCCATATCAATGGCGCCCAGCGCCCGCCATTCCATCTCGTTGCCGACGCTGCGATTGCGCGCCTGGCAGATCCCCACGTCGGCCTCACCGCTGGCGAGCATGGCTTCCGCTTCATCGCGCGAGGTGCTGGTCAGGCTCAGCCGAATATTCTGGCTCGCCATCTTTGCTATCAGCGCCTGCAAAAAAGCGCGCGGGGTGAACGGATCGTAGACGAGCGCAAGATCCTGCGTCGCGCTTTCCGGAACGGCGCTGGCAAACGCCTCAAAGGCTTTTACCTGACGCATCAGCAGATGCGCCTGCCGCTGGAGCTGCTCCCCTTCCAGCGTTAACCGCAGGGTGCGCCCCTCGCGAATAAACAACGCGTAACCCAGGCCATCTTCGAGAAAATCAATCAGATCGCGCAGGGTCGTGCGGTCTTTACCAAGTTTAGCGGCCGCCTTTACCAGGCTGCCGTGCTCAGCCACGGCGGTGAACGCCTCAAGCTGGGCAAACGAATAAATCAATGACGCCACAGCATCCTCCACAGCGACTTTTCGGGGGATTTTCCCCCATAACGCGTTTTTTATTATAGGCCGCGGGTTCGTAAACTGAAGTCCTTCCTGAGCCATACGAGAAAAACATGAAAAACAAAACAAACCGCACTCTGCTCGCGGCGCTGGTTGTCGGCGGCCTGATCTCCCCTGCCGCCATGGCCGCCTGTAACGGTACCGGTCTCGACGCCTGCCCTGCCCCTTTTGATGCAAAACTGCCGGACGCGCATACGATGCTCACCTGGAGCCAGGCCGACCGCGTCGTGGGATTCCGCAATGACTACCGCAACTACGCGGGCGACGTGTTCCGCCACGGCAACGCCTCGCCGCTGCTGGCCGCGGAGAAACCGCTGACCGATGCCCGTTACCAGATCAATGGCAAAACCTACGATCTTGATGATTACCTGAAGCGCCAGAACGTCAGCGGCATGCTGGTATTAAAAGACGGTAAGGTTGCCTATAAGTATCTGGGCGAAGGCAATACCGACAGCACGCTCTGGACCTCACGCTCCGTCGGTAAATCGGTGGTCTCTGCGCTGGTAGGGGTGGCGATCAAAGAGGGAAAAATCCACTCTCTCGACGATCTCGTCACCCAATATGAACCTGATTTAAAAGGCACGGCCTGGGACGGCGTGACGCTGAAACAGCTTATTACCCATACCTCCGGCGTGGCGTGGAATGAGGACTACACGAATCCGACATCCGATTTCGCAAAGCTGACGGAATGCGAGGCCAGACCGGGCACCTACGACTGCGTGCGGACGTTAGTTAAAGGGTTACACCGCGCGCATCCTGCGGGCGAAAGCTGGTCCTATTCCTCGGGCGGCGCGTGGCTGCTGGGTGACGTGCTTGAACGCGCAACCGGCATGACGCTCGCGGCGTATCTGGAAAAGAGCATCTGGCAGCCGTACGGTATGGCGAGCGACGGCGTCTGGCACGCCTACAGCAAAGGCGAGCATGATGTCGGCGCCCACGGCTTTAACGCCACGCTGGAAGACTGGGGCCGCTTCGGTCAGTTCATCCTCCATAACGGCACGTTGCCCGGCGGGAAGCCGATCCTGCCCGAAGGCTGGGTAAAACAGTCCTCAGACTGGACGCAGGCAAAAGGTTCGGTGTCCGCTGCCCATCCGAACGGGCTGTATGGCTATCAGTGGTGGAACAACGAAGTGCCGGTTAATGCCGCCAGCGTCGAGCCGAAGGTCGAACATTCCCTTAAGGGGTCGCTCTGGGCGCTGGGGATCTTTGGACAGATGATTATGGTGAATCAGAAAGAGAACCTGGTTATCGTCCAGTGGTCCACCTGGCCGCAGGCGGAACCGTCCTTCAGCGCCCAGCCGCTGGAGGCCTCGTTAATGTTTAGCGCAATCGCCAACGCGCTGCGCTAATGCTCATAGCCAGGCGCTGCCTGGCTTCTCCTCTGCGCGATGTCACAAAACAGCAATATCAGCCACTTAGCGAATTACCGTGAATGAAAAATTACGCAATTGTTAAGTTGTTGTTAGCCATGTAAATCCTGGTCAACGCCGCGTCATTGATGCGCAGCACGCATCGATTCATTCGCAATTTGCGCTTATTAATTTCGGTTTCCTGATCCAGTTTTCAGAAACAGACGAGCATAACGTCACGCTAAAAACTGGAGATAATCATGGTTTCCTCAACCTCACCTGCAACAACCTCACCTGCAACGGTCCGTGCGAAAGCGGGCGCGATTTTTCGCGTCACCTCGGGCAACTTTCTTGAGCAATTCGACTTCTTCCTGTTCGGCTTCTATGCCACCTACATCGCGCACACCTTCTTCCCGGCGAGCAGTGAATTTGCCTCGCTGATGATGACCTTCGCCGTTTTCGGCGCGGGCTTTTTGATGCGCCCGATCGGAGCCATCGTGCTCGGCGCTTACATTGATAAAGTGGGCCGCCGTAAAGGGCTGATTGTCACCCTGTCGATCATGGCCGCCGGGACGTTTCTGATCGTGCTTATCCCGTCGTATGAGAGCATCGGACTCTGGGCGCCGCTGCTGGTCCTGACGGGCCGCCTGCTGCAGGGCTTTTCCGCCGGGGCGGAGCTTGGCGGCGTGTCGGTCTATCTGGCTGAAATCGCCACGCCGGGCCGCAAGGGCTTTTACACCAGCTGGCAGTCCGGCAGCCAGCAGGTTGCCATCATGGTCGCCGCGGCGATGGGCTTTGCCCTGAATGCCCTGATGGCCGACAGCGCCATACGCGAATGGGGCTGGCGCATCCCGTTCCTGCTCGGCTGTTTAATCGTGCCGTTTATCTTTTTCCTGCGCCGCAGGCTGGAAGAGACGGAAGCGTTCAGCGCGCGCCGCCAGCATCTGGACATGCGTCAGGTCTTTAAAACCCTGCTGGGCAACTGGCAGGTGGTGGTCGCGGGCATGCTGATGGTGGCAATGACCACCACGGCGTTCTACCTGATCACCGTTTACGCGCCCACCTTTGGCAAAAAGGTGCTGATGCTGAGCGCCTCGGACAGCCTGCTGGTGACGCTGCTGGTGGCTATCTCTAACTTTATCTGGCTGCCGGTGGGCGGCGCGCTGTCGGACCGCTTCGGGCGCAAGCCGGTGCTGATTGCCATGGCCCTGCTGGCGCTGGTCACCAGCTACCCAGCCCTGACGCTGCTGGCGAACGCCCCCAGCTTCTCGATGATGCTGGGCGTCCTGCTGTGGCTCTCCTTCCTCTATGGCCTCTATAACGGCGCGATGATCCCGGCCCTGACGGAGATTATGCCTGCTGAAGTGCGGGTGGCGGGATTCTCTCTGGCTTACAGCCTGGCAACGGCGGTCTTCGGCGGCTTCACTCCGGTCATGTCCACCGCGCTGATCGAATACACCGGCGACAAAGCCTCGCCCGGCTACTGGATGAGCTTCGCTGCCGTGTGCGCCCTGCTTGCCACGCTCTACCTCTATCGCCGCCGCGCGGTATCGCTGCAAAACACCGTCAAGTCACAGGAGGCCGTATGAAACGCACTGCTTATCCCGCCATCGCGCTGATGCTGGCCTTCCTGAGCGCCAATGCCGATGCTAAAGACGTAAAGGTCATGATTTCGGGCGGCTTCAAAGCGGCCCTGGAAAAGCTGGCCCCGGAGTATGAACGCCGGACCGGGGATACCATTGTGATTATTCCCGGCCCCTCGATGGGCACGACGCCGCAGGCGATCCCAAACCGACTGGCGCGCGGCGAGAAGGCCGACGTGGTGATTATGGTGGGCGATGCGCTGGCGAAGCTCGAAAAAGCCAGCCTGACCCGCCCCGGCTCGCGAACGGAGCTCGCGGACTCTCCCGTGGGCATGGTGGTAAAAAAAGGGGCGGATGTCCCGGATATCAGCAGCGAGACGACGCTTCGCAACACGCTGCGGCAGGCCAGCTCCATTGCCTACTCCGACAGCGCCAGCGGCAGGTACGTCAGCCAGACGCTGTTCAAAAAGCTGGGGATTGAAAAAGAGGTGGCGGGCAAAGCGACCATGGTCGAGCGCATTCCGGTCGCCTCGGAAGTGGCGAAAGGAAAATACGCGGTGGGCTTCCAGCAGGTCAGCGAGCTGCTGCCGGTTCAGGGCGTCACCTTTATCGGGAAAATCCCGGATACGCTGCAATACATCACGCGATTCGCGGGTGCGGTTACCCGTGACGCGGAAAATCCTACAGACGGGAAAGCGCTGCTGAGCTATCTCGCCTCGCCGCCCTCAAGGGAAGTCATCCGCGAGACGGGGATGATCCCCGTTACGTCCGGCGATACTGCTCGGTGATCTGTTTTTCAAGCTCAGCCGCAATATAGGACTGGATGCGCCCCCGGCGTCGGATAAGCCCCACGGCGCGCTTCACCTCCGGCGCCACCAGCGGCAGATGCGTCAGCGGCGTGTGCGCTGACGTCGGCATCGACATGGCGGGAACGGCAGCAATGCCGATCCCCGCCTCGACCATGCCGAGCATCGTGGTGACGTGGCGCGTTTCGCAGACGCTCGGGCGTTCCGGAACGATATCCCCCAGCATCCGATCGAGCAGGTTACGGTTGCCTGACGTTTTATCGAGGGAGATATAATCCTGCTGGTAAAAAGCCTGCCACGTCAGGTGGCTCTTCTGCGCCAGCGGGTGATCCTTTCGGCACGCGGCGACATAGACATCCTCCACCAGCGGGAAAAATTCGATCTCAGACGGCAGGTTTCCGGCGAAGCAGATGCCAAAATCCGCCTGGCTGCGGGCCACGGCGTCAATCACATTCCCCGCGCTGCTGTCGATGAGCTTGATGCGCACGCGCGGATAGCGAGACTGAAAGCGACGGATCACATCAGGCATAAAATAGCAGGCCGCAGAGGGGACCGCGGCAACCGCAATCAGCCCCGTCCGCTCTTCGCTGGCTTTATCGACATCCGCCAGCATGGACTCCACGTTGTCAAGCAGCTGCGCGGAGCGTTCAGCAAAGTTTTGACCGTATAACGTTAAGGCCACGCGGCGGGTGGTGCGATCGAACAGCCGGTTTCCCAGCGCGGCTTCCAGCTTTTCAATCCTGCGGCTCAGCGCCGACTGGGACAGGCAGATAGATTCAGCGGCGACACGGAAGTTACCGTATTCCACTAACGCTCTGAAAGCATAAAGATCGTTAAGGTCAAAATTCACGGGCATAGCGTCTGGATGTCCTGTCGGGGGTCAGAGATCGTTGAGATTAAGGCGGATGTACCGGGCGCGATCGGCAATAGCCTGCCGCTCCTCGTCCTGCATGTCCGCAAGCTGTTTAAAGACAATGCCCAGCCGGGGATTGTGGCCGAGACGCCCCTGGTTGCGCGCAAAGAAATCCCAGTAAAGGGCATTGAAGGGGCACGCCAGCTCGCCGGTGCGCTGGTTGTGCTGATACCGACACCCCTGGCAGTAGTTACTCATCTTATGAATATACGACGCGCTCGAGACGTAGGGTTTACTGGCCAGTAGCCCGCCATCGCCAAACTGGCTCATGCCGAGGGTATTGGGCAACTCCACCCACTCAAAGGCATCAATATAGACGCCCAGATACCATTCGTGAACCGCCTGCGGGGAGAGGCCGCCGAGCAGGCTGAAGTTTCCGATGACCATCAGGCGCTGGATATGGTGGGCGTAAGCCTCGGTGAGCGACTGCCCGACGGCATGCGCCAGGCAGCGCATCTGCGTCCTGCCGGTCCAGAACCAGTCCGGCAGCGGGGCGTGCTGGTCTAAGGCATTCAGCTCCCGATAGTCCGGCATCTGCGACCAGTAGATCCCGCGCACGTACTCCCGCCAGCCGAGAATTTGTCGGATAAAGCCCTCAACGGCAGGCAGCGGCGCATGGCCCGAACGCCACGCCTGCTGGGCGGCCGCGACCACTTCTCGCGGATTAAGCATTTTGGTGTTTAGCGCGAAAGAGAGCAGCGAGTGGAAAAGAAAGGGCTCTTCCGCGTGCATCGCATCCTGCCAGGCACCGAACTGCGGCAGCACGTGCGTGATAAAGTCATCCAGCCGGGCTTTGGCTTCCGCACGATTGAGCGGCCAGCGAAAATTGTCGGCCTGAGGTTCGCCGAAGGTCTTTACGCCACAGCGCTGGATCTCTTCCCATAGCGCCGTGCGATCGTGGCGGAGGCGAACGTCGTCCGGTGCGGGCGGCTCGCCGGACCAGCGCCTGCGGTTTTCAGCATCGAAATTCCATTTCCCCCCTTCGGGCTCGCCTTCCGCAGTCAACAGTATGCCGTGCTGACGGCGCATTTCCCGGTAAAAGTACTCCATGCGCCAGCTTTTGCGCGACGCAAAGAACGCCCCCACCTGTTCACGGGTGGTGAAGAAATGCTCGCTGCTGACGCAGGCGGTTTCGACGGACGCCGTTTTCGCCCACGCCCGCAGCTGCGCATCAAGACGCCATTCGTCGGGCGCCTGCCACGCTACCCTTTCGGCGCCGTAATGCGCGACGAGCGCGTTGAGATTGTCTTCCAGCGCGCCGCGGTTTGAGCCGTCAGAGAGCCGGACATACCTCACCCGATGCCCCTTCTCCTTTAACCCAGCGGCAAACGCGCGCATGGCCGCGAAGATGGCAATCACTTTCTGAGCGTGATGAAGCACGTAGGCGGTTTCCGCCCGAAGTTCGAGCATCACGTAAATGACGTTCGAATGACAGGCATCAAACCAGCTGTGGTGCGGATTAAGCTGATCGCCCAGGATCAGGCGCAGCTCGGTCAACGGTGGCTCCTGCGGCAGCGCTCGGAACAGTATTTGACCTCATCCCAGCATTTCGCCCACTTCTTGCGCCACGTCATGGGCCGCAGGCAGTGCACACATAGTCGACTGGGCAGGTCCTGCTTGTTACCTTTGAAATCGCTCATCTTTTCAATACCGTACTGATTCCTTCACTGAACCTGTGGGTTAAGGCTACGACAGACTTCACAAAATGAAGGTGATGCCCGCAAACCGCTACCCACCGCTACGTACGAATGATAGTTTATTCAGGCTGGAATTGTCGCCGCGAGCAATTTTCTGGCATCTTAACCTAATCTGACTTTCCCATTTTTGTTCAAGTGACGAGTTTGCGAGCAAAGCGATGATAAAGTGGCCCTGGAAAACGAATGAGGCTGGCCGGGATATGGCGCTGCCGTGGGATGAGGCGCTGACGATCCCGGTTCTGGCGAATCTCAACCCGGATGAACACGCGAAGCTGGTTCAGCTGGCGGATCGTTTTTTGCAGCAAAAACGCCTGGTGCCGCTGCAGGGCTTCGAACTCGATCCTCTGAAAAACGCGCGTATCGCCCTGCTTTTCTGCCTGCCGGTGCTCGAACTCGGTATTGAGTGGCTGGACGGTTTCCACGAGGTGCTGATCTACCCGGCGCCGTTCATCGTCGACGACGAGTGGCAGGACGATATCGGGCTGGTGCACAACCAGCGCGTGGTGCAGTCCGGACAAAGCTGGCAGCAGGGGCCGATTATCCTCAACTGGCTCGACATTCAGGACTCGTTCGACGCCTCCGGTTTTAATCTGGTTATCCATGAGGTGGCGCACAAGCTGGATACCCGCAACGGCGATCGCGCCAGCGGCGTCCCGCTGATCCCGCTTCGCGAGGTGGCTGGCTGGGAGCACGACCTGCATGCGGCGATGGATAATATTCAGGATGAAATAGACCTGGTGGGCGAAAGCGCGGCCAGCATTGACGCCTATGCGGCAACCGACCCGGCCGAGTGCTTTGCGGTGCTTTCGGAGTATTTCTTCAGCGCGCCCGAGCTTTTCGCGCCCCGTTTCCCGGCGCTGTGGCAGCGTTTCTGCCAGTTCTATCAGCAGGATCCCCTGCAGCGTCTCCGGCAAAATGAAGCGTCTGACGGGCAGGCCTCCCGCCAGATCCATTAAGGTTTTTCAGGACGGGTACGCGCGGTTGACCGTACCCCGATGCTCACCGCTAAAAACAGCAACGCCATTCCCCATGCGGCCACCGTCAAAGATTGCTCTGAGAAATAGCGCGTCACTACGGGCACCAGCAGCGCGCTGACGCCGTAGCCTAACGTGTGGCTGGTGGCGATGACGCCCGCACCCTTCCCGGTGGTGAGCCGGTCGTTCAGCAGCAGCTGGTAGCCCGGCGTGGCCATCGCCGCCCCGAGTGACGTAATAACGATCCCCACGTAGAACAGCGTTAAACCCGCGACGGACATCAGCCCAAGCCCTGCCACCATCAGCACCGCCGCGATGCAGAGCAGCGTCATCGGGGTGAAATGCTGCGGGCGAACCACCAGAAACTGCGCCGCGAGCGTCGCCAGCGCGGCCAGGCTCAGCAGAAGCGCAACATGATGGCTGATCTCGCGGGCGTTGCCGTCCAGCAGCGGGCTAAGATGCGGTGACAGGCCAAGCTGCATCAGGCTCACCAGCGCCGCCAGCAGCAGCGCCAGCAGCAGGAACGGCAGCATGGAGGCCTGCAGGCGGGTCGCCTGGTGCGCCACCGGCGGCAGCGGCGGATCTGCTGCTTCGCGAAGCACCAGCAGCAGGGCAACCAACGGCGCGACCGCCATCAGCCAGAGCGGCGCCACCGGGCTGACGCTGAGCATCAGCGCCGCCAGCGGCGGGCCGAGCAAGCGTCCGCAGCTGAGGCCGGAGCTTATCGTCGCCAGCGCCGCCATTCTTTTATCCAGCCCCGCACGCTGAATCGCCCAGGTCTGGGCCGCAGGCACCAGCCCTGAAACCGTCAGCCCGTAGAGCAGGCGCGAGAAGATCAGCCCCGCCATTCCCCAGACCGCATCCAGCCGTCCGGCCGCCATCGCCCAGACCACCAGCGCCATGACGACGAAGCTGGCCAGGTAGCCGCTCAGCGAGGCCAGCATCACCGCCTTGCACCCTCTCCGCTCGCTCTGGCGTCCCCACCAGGGCGATGCCGGTAAAAAGAGCATGGAGCCAAACATCAGCAGCCCGGCCCAGACCGAGAGCGACAGCCCGGTCAGGGTCACCAGCTGCGGGAGCATCACCAGCAGGCCGTTTTGCCCGATACCCAGTAAGCCCGCAGATAGCGCCAGGGTCCAGTTAGCTTTTGAGGTGACGTTTTCCGTCAAGGTTTCAGAGTCAGCGCGCATAAGAATGTGAACATAGTGTCAATAAATGTGTGGAAATTATGAAGTTTATGAAAACAAATATTGCAAAAATGGTTGCGACTGTAAACAGAATGAATATCATAACGAGAATTATTATCAATCATGGAATGAGGTACACCTATGCGTGCTCTGCCCCGCTCTGCCGGTACAGACGTTGCGGCCCAGTGTTTTTTAAACGCCCTGTTGCGCGAAACGAAGGACTGGCGCTATCTCCCCGCTACCGCCGCGGATGCGCTATCCGAGATCCATATCCCGCTTTCCCAAACCCAGGCGCTTCGGGTGCCGGTACGCTATTTCTCTCCCACTCAGCATCATCAGTACCGTTTCCCGGCAACGCTTATTCAAAGCAACAGCGACAATGGTGACGCCGTCACATTTACCCAACTGGTTGATTTAATTCTTGAAAAACCGTCCGTAAAGGCCTCTCTGGATGCCGATACGCTGGCGCGCTTTAAGCAGCGCGTCTTTGAGAGCCATGCGCACACCTGGCAGGCGATCGATCTGCGCCACGGCTGGCCAACCCTGCGCGATAGGCCGCTGACGTTTGCCGAAGCCGAACAGGCCCTGCTGGTCGGCCACGCGTTTCACCCCGCGCCAAAATCCCACGAGCCGTTCAGCGAAACCGAGGCGCGTCGCTATCTGCCCGACTTCGCCTCCCGCTTCCCGCTGCGCTGGTTTGCCGTTGAGAGCACACTCGTGGCCGGCGACAGCCTGAACGTCACCCTGCGTGAGCGCCTGCTGCGCTTCGCGGCCCAGAGCGCGCCCGAGCTGCTCGGCCACTTCACCGACACCCGCTGGCTGCTGCCGATGCATCCGTGGCAGGCCGACTATCTGCTGGAGCAGGCCTGGTGCCAGCGTCTGGTGGAAAACGGTTCACTGCAGGACCTGGGCGAGGCGGGCGCGCAGTGGCTGCCCACCAGCTCCTCCCGCTCGCTGTACAGCGAGACCAACAGCGACATGATTAAGTTCTCCCTCAGCGTGCGTCTGACCAACTCCGTGCGCACGCTGTCGGTCAAAGAGGTTAAGCGCGGCATGCGCCTGGCGCGCCTGGCGAAAACGGAACGCTGGCAGGATTTACAGGCGCGCTACCCGACCATGCGCGTGATGCAGGAAGACGGCTGGGCGGGGCTGCGTGACGAAAGCGGCGCAATTCAGGAAGAGAGCCTGATGGCCCTGCGCGTCAACCTGTTGTTCGACACGCCTGACACCCAGACCAACGTGCTGGTGAGCCTGACCCAGGCCGCGCCGGACGGCGGCGACAGCCTGCTGGCCTCCGCGGTGCGCCGTCTGAGCCAGCGTCTGGACTTACCGCTCGCCCAGGCCGCCCGCTGCTGGCTGGACGCCTACTGCGACCGCGTGCTGCTGCCGCTGTTCAGCGCCGAGGCGGACTACGGTCTGGTCCTGCTGGCGCACCAGCAGAATATCCTCGTCGAGATGCAGCAGGATTTCCCGGTCGGGCTTATCTACCGCGACTGCCAGGGCAGCGCGTGGACCGAAGGGGCCGACGCGTGGCTCAAAGAGGCGGGCGAA
Source organism: Enterobacter cloacae complex sp. ECC445 (assembly GCF_021892025.1). Classification (NCBI taxonomy): domain Bacteria; kingdom Pseudomonadati; phylum Pseudomonadota; class Gammaproteobacteria; order Enterobacterales; family Enterobacteriaceae; genus Enterobacter; species Enterobacter cloacae complex sp. ECC445. The sequence goes on from NZ_JAKLRZ010000044.1 coordinate 14,705, forward strand.
ACGGAGGTGGAAAACCGCTTCGGTGAGAGCCAGCTGCTGCGCTACTTCCCTTACTACCTCCTGCTGAACTCTACCCTTGCCGTCACCGCCGCCCTCGCCGCCGCCGGTTTCGACAGCGAGGAGAGCCTGATGTCCCGCGTGCGCGACGCGCTGGCCGAACTGCGCAAGACGGCGAAGCAGACCCGCTGCCTCGACTACGTGCTCGACAGCCCGACATGGAACTGCAAAGGCAACTTCTTCTGCTACCTGCACGATCGCAATGAAAACACCATCGCCGATCCGGCGGTGATCTATTTCGACTTTAGCAACCCGTTTTACAAGGAGAAGGCGTAATGGCCATCGCGAATATCGTCCATTCCGGCTACGGCTTTCGCTGCACCGCAACGGATCGCGCCCTGCCGCTGACGTTGGGTCTCGACGGCAGCGCGGTGCTGGAGCATCTGAATGCGATCCCGGACGGCTGGCTGGTGGAAGCCCTGGACCAGCTGTTTGTGGCCGCCCCCGCGCTCACCGGCATTACCCTGCCGTGGGCAGCCTGGCAGGATGAACCGCAGGCAAAGGCGCTGTTTAGCCTCGTCCACGGGGACTATCTGGCGCGTGAAACCTTCTGGCAGCTGCCGCTGTGGCTGAAAGGCGAACGGCCACAGGCCAGCGGCGGTATGCAGTTTGACGAGAGCCGCCAGCTGTTCTTCCCGCTGCGTCCTCACCGCCCAGAGGGCGAAGTGTATCGTCGTTACGATCCGCAAATTAAGCGCACGCTGAGCTTCCGCGTGGCCGACGTGGCGCTGGACGGCGAGCGCTTTACTCAATGGATGAATAACCCGCGCGTGAACGCCTTCTGGGAGATGGCGGGCCCGCAGGCCGAGCAGGAGAACTACCTGCGCCGTCAGCTCGACTCGACGTACTGCTACCCGGTCATCGGCTGCTTCGACGACCAGCCGTTCGGCTATTTTGAACTCTACTGGGCGCCGGAAGATCGCATCGGCCGCCACTACCGCTGGCAGTCGTTTGACCGCGGGCTGCACATGCTGGTGGGCGAAGAGAACTGGCGCGGGGCGCAGTACATCCGCAGCTGGCTGCGCGGCCTGAGCCACTATCTGTATCTCGACGAGCCGCGCACCACCCGGATCGTCGCCGAACCGCGTTTTGATAACCAGCGCCTGTTCCGCCATCTGGACTCCGCCGGTTTTGACACGGTGAAAGAGTTCGACTTCCCGCACAAGCGCTCGCGCCTCATCATGAGCCAGCGTCACCGCTTCTTCAGCGAGGTGGGCCTGTGAACGCGCTCTGGGAAAAAGTGAACCGCGAGATGGTGGCGAAGATCCTCGCCGAGCTGGAATACGAACGCACCCTGCGCGCCGAATCCCTGGACGTGGACCGCTGGCAAATCAGAATGGGCAGCGAAACATGGCAGTTTCGCGCCGCGCGCGGGATCTGGGGCTGGCTGCATATCGACCCGGACAGCCTGACCACCGCCAGCGGCGATGCCGTCGAAGCGGAAAGCGCGCTGCTGCAGCTGGCGACCGTGCTGGAGATGAGCGACGCGCAAACGGCGGAGCACATGGAAGATCTCTACGCCACGCTGCGCGGCGACATGCAGCTGCTGCAGGCGCGTGAAGGACTGGACGCGGACGCGCTGATCCACCTCGACCCGGACGAATTACAGTGTCTGATGAGCGGGCACCCGAAGTTTATTTTCAACAAGGGCCGCCGCGGCTGGGGGCTGGACGCCCTGCGCCAGTACGCGCCGGAGTACCGCGGGCGTTTTCGCCTGCACTGGATTGCCGTTCAACGGGAGCATCTGGTCTGGAGCAGCGACGCCGATTGCGACATTCACAGCCTGCTGTCGAGCGCCATGGACAACGCCGAGCGCGCCCGGTTCGACGCCCGCTGGCAGGCGCTGGGTCTCGACGACGGCTGGCTGCCGGTGCCGCTGCACCCGTGGCAGTGGCAGCAGAAAATTGCCGTCCATTTCGTGGCGCAGCTGGCGCGGGGAGAGATGGTTGCGCTGGGCGAATTTGGCGATGAGTACCTGGCGCAGCAGTCTCTGCGCACGCTCACCAACGCCAGCCGTCGCGCGCCGTATGACATCAAGCTCCCGCTGACCGTCTACAACACCTCCTGCTATCGCGGGATCCCGGGCAAATACATTGCCGCCGGGCCGCTGGCCTCGCGCTGGCTGCAGCAGCAGTTCACCGCCGACGCTACGCTTGCCCGCTCCGGTGCGCAGGTGCTTGGCGAACCCGCCGCCGGCTATTTGTCGCATCCTGGCTATGCCGCATTGCCGAAAGCGCCCTACCGCTACCAGGAGATGCTGGGGGTGATCTGGCGCGAGAACCCGTCCTGCTATCTGCAGGACGGCGAACAGGCGGTGCTCCTGGCGGCGCTAATGGAAACCGACAGCGCCGGGCGCCCGCTAATCGACGCGTGGATCGCGCGCTCCGGGTTAAGCGCCGACGCGTGGCTGGAAAAGCTGTTTGAGGCATCGGTGATCCCGTTCTATCACCTGCTCTGCCGCTACGGCGTGGCGCTGATCGCCCACGGGCAGAACGTGACGCTGGTGATGAAGGACTACGTGCCGCAGCGCATCCTGCTGAAGGATTTCCAGGGCGATATGCGCCTGGTGGATGAAGATTTCCCGCAGGCGCAGAGCCTGCCGGAGCAGGTGAAGGCCGTCACGGCGCGCCTGAGCGCGGATTACATCATTCACGACCTGCAAACCGGCAACTTTGTGACGGTGCTGCGCTTTATCTCGCGCCTCACCCAGCAAAGCGGCGTCAGCGAAGCGCGCTTCTACCAGATTCTGGCCGGCATTCTGCACCGCTATATGGCCGCGCACCCCGAGCTTGCCGAGCGATTCGCGAAGTTCGACCTGTTTAAGCCGCAGATTATTCGCGTGATCCTCAACCCGGTCAAACTGACCTTCTCCGAACACGACGGCGGCAGCCGCATGCTGCCGAACTACGTCACCGACCTTGATAACCCTCTGTTTCTCGCCTCCCGGGAGTCCGCGCAATGAAAACCTATGATTTCATCGGCATTGGTATTGGCCCGTTTAACCTCAGCATCGCCGCGCTGGCCGAAGGGCTGAACGGCTTTAGCTCGCTGTTTCTTGAGCGTAAACCGCACTTCTCCTGGCACCCGGGGATGATGGTGCCGGACTGCCACATGCAGACCAGCTTCCTGAAGGATCTGGTCAGCGCCGTGGAGCCCACCAACCGCCACAGCTTCCTGAACTACCTGGTGCAGCGTAAAAAGTTTTACCGCTTCCTGACCACCGAGCAGCGCACCGTTTCCCGCGAAGAGTTTGCCGATTACCTGTGCTGGGCGGCGGACAACCTCACCAACCTCGCCTTCAGCCAGCAGGTGCAGCAGGTGAGCTTTGACGAGAAAAGCGGCCTGTTTGAGGTGGTAACCCAGCGCGATCGCTTCCTGGCACGCCACGTCTGCGTGGGGATTGGCAAACAGATCAACCTCCCGGACTGCGTTACGACGCAGGACGATACCTGCTTCCACGCCAGCGAGATGATGCTGCGCACGCCGGATCTCGCGGGCAAGCGCGTCACCGTCGTCGGCGGCGGCCAGAGCGGCGCCGATCTGTTCCTGAATATCTTCCGCGGCGAGTGGGGCCAGCCGCTGAGCCTGAACTGGGTGTCGCGCCGCAACAACTACAACGCGCTGGATGAGGCCGCCTTTGCCAACGAGTATTTCACGCCGGAGTACGTGGACAGCTTCTCCACGCTGGGTGAAGAGGCGCGTCGTCAGATGCTGCACGAGCAGAAGATGACCTCCGACGGCATCACCACCGAGTCCCTGCTGGCGATTTACCGCGCCATGTACCACCGCTTTGAAGTGCTGCGTGAAAAACCCTGGGCGCACCTTCTGCCGTCCCGCTCGGTGACGTCACTGGCGCGTCAGGAAAACGGTCAGCGCCTGAGCATTCAGCATCATCTCGACGGCGGACGCGAGCAGCTGGATACCGACGTGGTGATTTTCGCCACCGGCTACCGCGCCGTGCAGCCTGCGTTCCTCGCACCGCTGTCGCACCGCCTGCAGCTGGATACGAACGAAGCCTTCTGCATCAACAACGATTTCACCCTCGAATGGGACGGCCCGCAGAGCAACCGCCTGTTCGCCGTGAATGCCGGGATGCACCGTCTCGGCATTGCCGAACCCCAGCTCAGCCTGATGGCCTGGCGCGCGGCGCGCATTCTGAATCGCGCGCACCCCGACGAGCCGTTTGAGCTGGCTACCACACCCGGCGTTATCCACTGGCGCACCACCGCCAGCCAGGACAGCAGCCCGGTTTTTAACGCGTTAGAGAAAACGACCGAGTACTGACACACACAATCAGGATCAACATAACAATGAAACGTTCTCATCTTTGGGTTTTAAATCCTTGCTTGCTTGCAATGCTTTCTACCTCTGCGTGGGCGGAAGAACAAAAGGAAGAAAATATCGTTGTCTCCGCCAGCCGCGCGCACCGCAGCGTGGCGGAGATGGCGCAGACCACCTGGGTCATTGAGCGCGCTGAAATTGAGCAGCAGGTTCAGGGCGGAAAGGAGATTAAAGAAGTGCTGGCGCAGCTTATCCCGGGCATGGACGTCAGCAGCCAGGGGCGTACCAACTACGGCATGAACCTGCGCGGCCGCTCGATGATGGTGATGGTGGACGGCGTTCGCCTGAACTCCTCCCGCAGCGACAGCCGCCAGCTCGACTCTATCGATCCGTTCAACATTGACCGTATCGAAGTGATCTCCGGCGCCACGTCACTGTACGGCGGCGGCAGCACCGGCGGCCTGGTGAACATCGTCACCAAAAAGGGCCAGCCGGAAACCGAAGTGGAGTTCCAGACCGGGGCAAAGAGCGGGTTTAACAGCCACAACGATCACGATGAGAACGTGTCGGCAGCGGTCAGCGGCGGCAACGACAACGCCTCCGGCCGTCTGTCGGTGTCGTACCAGCGCTACGGCGGCTGGTACGACGGCAACGGCGATGAGGTGATCATTGATAACACCCAGACCGGCCTGCAGTATTCCGACCGTATTGACGTGATGGGCACCGGCACCCTCAATATTGACGAACACCAGCAGCTGCAGCTGACGACCCAGTACTACAAGAGCGAGTCCGACGGCAAGCACGGGCTGTATCTCGGGAAGAACTTCTCGGCGGTCACGGGGGATGCGACCGCGTACAACAAAGGTAACCTCGATTCTGACCGCGTGCCGGGCACCGAGCGTCATCTGATCAACCTGCAGTACTCTAATACCGACTTCTGGGGCCAGGATCTGGTCGCGCAGATTTACTATCGCGACGAGAGCCTGACCTATTATCCGTTCCCGACCCTGACCAAAGGCGTGGTGAGCAGCATCGGCGCGTCGCAGCAGAAAACCGATTTTTACGGCGGCAAGCTGACGCTGAACAGCAAGCCGGTGGACGATTTAACCCTGACCTGGGGTGTGGATGCCGACCACGAAACCTTCGACGCCAACCAGCAGTTCTTTAACCTGAGCAAAGCCGCGGCGAGCGGCGGCATGGAGCTGGATAACGCCTACAACGTGGGCCGCTACCCGGGCTACAGCATCACCAACCTCGCCCCGTTCCTGCAGGCCAGCTACGACATTGACGCCATCACCCTGAGCGGCGGCGTGCGCTACCAGTACACCGAGAACAAGGTGGACGACTTTGTCGGCTACGCCCAGCAGCAGGCCATCGCCACCGGGAAAGCCACCTCCGCCGACGCGGTGCCGGGCGGAAAAACCGATTACAACAACTTCCTGTTTAACGCCGGGATCCTCGGTCGCCTGACCGAACAGCAGCAGGTGTGGTTTAACTTCTCCCAGGGCTTCGAAATTCCGGACCTGGCGAAGTACTACGGCTCCGGAACCTATCAGCTCAGCAACGGCCACTATCGCCTGCTGAACAGCGTCAACGTGAACGACTCAACGCTGGACGGTATTAAGGTCAACGCGTACGAGCTGGGCTGGCGCTACACCGGGGATAACCTGCGCACGCAGGTGGCGGCGTATTACTCGCTCTCGGATAAAACCATCACCATCAACAAGACGGACATGACCATCAACCTGGAAGACGACAAGCGTCGTATCTACGGGGTGGAAGGCCAGGTGGACTATTTCTTCACCGACAGCGACTGGAGCACCGGCGCGAACTTTAACGCCATCAAGTCTGAAACCCGCGAAAACGGCAAATGGGAGAAGCTGACGGTCGACAGCGCCAGCCCGTCGAAAGCCAGCGCGTGGGTCAACTGGGCGCCGGGCGACTGGACCCTGCGCGTGCAGAGCACGCAGACCTTTGACGTGTCTGACGCCGACGGCAAGAAGATCGATGGCTATAACACGGTCGACTTCCTGGGCAGCTACGCCCTGCCGGTGGGGAAAGTCAGCTTCAGCGTGGAAAACCTGCTGGACAAAGACTACACCACCGCCTGGGGCCAGCGCGCGCCTGGGCTGTATAGCCCAACCTACGGTGCACCGGGCCTGTATACCTATAAAGGCCGCGGACGCACGTTTGGTCTGAACTACTCCGTCCTGTTCTAATCCTGCGCGCCGCCTGCGGGCGGCGCAATTTGCTGTGTAATTTCAGCGCGAATTTGCTATAAAATCAGCGATTTGCTGAAATTGTCGGCAAACGAACGAAAAGTGCATTTTCCCCCTTTGACAAGACGAACTGAGGTCGATAATATGCGCCTCGTTCACACGATTCCTCTGTAGTTCAGTCGGTAGAACGGCGGACTGTTAATCCGTATGTCACTGGTTCGAGTCCAGTCAGAGGAGCCAAATTTTAGTATTAAGACATCTCAGTGAGTCTTAATGCGTTATAAAAACAAGCTGTTAGATTGACCCGGTTGTCCTGGTAAGGATTGCCGGGTTTCTTGACATCTGTAGTTTTTGGGGGCTTAATCGGGGGCCTCACGGTTCGTTGAACGAATGGAGCCCCCCGCTATGGCACTCACTGATACTGCTATCCGCAAGCTCAGACCCACTGACAAACCCTTCAAACTCGGCGACAGTGCCGGACTGTACCTGCTGATCAAACCCAACGGCTCAAAACTCTGGTACATGAAGTACCGCATTGACGGGAAAGAAAAGAAGCTGGCCTTTGGCCCCTACCCGGATGTTTCCCTGCTTACGGCGCGCCAGCTCCGCGATGCGGCACGTAGTAAAATGCGTGCCGGGGTTGATCCCTCCGTTGACAAAAAAATCGCACAGCAGAAAAAGAAAAACGGACAGACATTCCGCCAGATCGCCATGAACTGGCATGCCGATCACCGCCGCTGGTCTGAACATTATGCGACGACCATCCAGCGCAGGCTGGAAATGTATGTATTCCCGGATATCGGGGACAGATACATCGATCAAATCGTCACAGAGGATCTGCTGTTTACCCTGCGTAAGGTGGAGAACAAAGGCTTTCTGGAGATCACTGCACGGCTGAAAAATTACGTTACTGGGATCATGCGTTATGCGGTGAAAAAGCAGTTAATCAGGTCAAACCCGGCGCTGGATATGGACGGTGAATTTACGCCGCCGGAAACACAGCATTACCCGGCCCTGCCGCTCGAGAAACTACCAGAATTATTATCCCGGACGGATAACTACTCCGGCAGGCTACTGACACGGTATGCGCTGAAGCTGTCGTTACTGTTCTTTGTGCGCTCCAGCGAACTGCGCTTTGCCCGCTGGAGTGAAATCGACTGGCAGCAGAAACTCTGGATAATCCCGGAAGAACGGGAGCAGATCGAAAACGTGCGCTTCTCTCACCGTGGCACAAAGATGAAAACACAGCACATCGTCCCGCTGTCCGATCAGGCGATAGCGATCCTGAAACAAACTGAAGCACTCTCCGGGCATCTGGCGTTTATTTTCCCCGGCGAATACGACCAGGATAAGTGCATGAGCGACAACACCATCAACAAAGCATTGCGCGTGATGGGCTACGACACACGAAAAGAGATCTGCGGCCACGGCTTCCGGGCGATGGCGTGCAGCGCACTGAGTGAGTCGGGACTGTGGAGCAAAGAAGCGATTGAAAAACAGATGAGCCATCAGGAAAGGAACAGCGTACGTGCCGCCTATATTCATAAGGCTGAATATCTGGAAGAACGGATCAATATGATGCAGTGGTGGGCGGATTATCTGGATGCAAATACTGAGCAGTATGTGTCGCCTTACCAGTACGCAGGCAACCTGAAGGAAGCCTCATAGCGTGATAACCTGCTGTTATTTGCCCCGTTCGGGGGCAAAAAGGCTATTCCCGGCGTTTATTGATGATTTTATGGTGTGGTTAAAAGCGACCAGAGAACCAGACGGTAATACAGGTTGATCGTTATTACGTCACAAAGAACCTTTATTCATCATTTTTTTGTTGCCACATAACGAAAATAAAGTCTGTTGCACCAGAACCAGAAAAGGCCAAAAGATAAAGGGCTAAGGGTAACAGACCTGCCCGAAAAGGCCTGAAAACCAAAAGGCAAACATTAGTCCGGATAAACGATCACACCACAAATTCTCTGCCCTGTGCCTGGCGCCGCTTTTCTGTCGCGCCGCAATGGACTACAATACCCGCGCAGTCCCGAAGGGGCTGCCGGGTGTAGGAACCCGTCGAAACTAACAGGCGATAATGGTTTACCGTTATCGCCCTGAACTGCCGTTGATGTGTGCAGTATATATCTGTGCACGACGTTCAATGGTGGCTCAGGCAGGGCAGCCTTCGGGCTGGCCGGTGTCCTGTTAGGCCGGTATTCCTACCCCTGTCCTGGGCCACCACCAGTCTGAGTGTAGGAACTCCAGTGGTGGCCTGTTATTCCTGACAGGAGAACACCATCATGATGGTTATTCCGCTTTCTGAACTCAGAAAAAAGCTCGATCGCCACTGCTATATTCCCCAGCCCTGTGAAGATAACGACGAACTGATCCAGCTTCTGGATATCCGGGGCCCCACTCCGGCAGGCGTCCTGCACCACGACAGCATCCTTCACTGGCTCAGCGAGTCCGATCTCTGGAACGAACGTTTTCCCTCTCGTCCTTTGTCGCGCGCCGAGCAATATCCACTCCGTCTTGCCTTGGAAATCCACAGCACCCTGGCCCTTGCAGAGTCCCGCACAGTCACTGCCCAGGCCGACTGTAACCATTACACCCCCGGAAAGCTTCACCATCTGCGCCAGTTGCTGGCATCGGTACTCTACGGTTTTGCCTTGCGCCTGACTGAGTTCCGCTTTGACAGTGCCAACCCACAGCTTCCCGGCGGACTGTTTCCGGTTATCGACGATCTGCGTCAGCTTGCGGATGATGTCTTTAGCAATCACAACCAAAAACTGCCCGTAGAGCGTGTGGAGATGGACAGGCTGGCGACAATACTCGCCCGGATACACGTCCGGTTTGATGAATGGCTGCGCAAGCCCGATGCCCTGAATGCTGATGAACCGCTGATCAATATGCTGTGCTCAGTAAGTCGTGCCATGAAATCACTGTTGCTGGATATTGCCCGGATCCGGGGTGGCAACTGGTCAGCATAAGGAGGATAAAATGAAAGCAATAAATGAACAACCTGATGCCCGGGAGCTGGTTGATCGCTCACGGGTTCTGGTCAGGGTGATGCTGGAAAATCCTGACGAAGTGGGGCCCAATTTCGTTATGCTGCTAATCCTTCGCGACCAGCTCCAGATGCTCCATGATGTATTTGAAGAAGCAGAAGTCCGACGACTCAGGGATGACAAGTTGCCGTTATAATCAGTCAGTTCTGCCGGGACCTCAGTAATACTGAAGGGCCCCGGCAGAGCGTACAGTCGTTATTTTTGGAGATATCGTGCGCTATCCAGTAGTGTATAAAGAAAACAGTAGTAAATGTAAATTGTTTGTTTGATACTTAGAAAAGCCACATCACAGACGTGGCTTATGAGAAAAATTTGATCACTTGTTTAGTAGCGGATATTTTTATATGAAATTCTTATTTCCAATAATTTTAGTGATGTTCACATTTAATGTTTATTCAGCAGATGATAATTTTTTATTTCATTGCCGGACTGACAACAAAACAGAAATAAAAGCGTACAAAAAAAGCGATAAGTTAGTCGTAGAGTTTGGAGGGCAAAAATTAGAATCAATAGAAACGATTGGAAAAATAAAATCCAGATATGAAAGTGATTATAATAAAGCAATAAAAGAAGGTGCTGATGATTTTGAGATGTTTAACTTCACAACAGATAATTATTTTGTCTCTATTGGGAGCGGGATCGATAAGCCAGACTATTCAGACGCCAACAACAGACTGACTGTAACCAGTAAAACAACAGGACATTCAGATACATATTGGTGTGGTAATGATGACTCAAATAATCTGGAGTCTATGAAGTGATATGAGCGCCGTTTTCTGGCGCTTGTATATCAAGACAACTCAGACAATCTTCCGTTTATATATGATTCTATTTGGTCGTAGTGTATTCCATATATTCTCCTTCTTGACATATTGATCCTCGATGAGTCCGGTCCCCATAGTTCCTTTGCCCTGTTATATCCTTTAAGCGCCTCAGAACTGCTTTTTGCAACGCCGGAAAGATTTCTTGATGGGTCATGCCACAACCCCCACGCGAGAGAGTAAACTTTATTGTCATATATCGAACTATTTTCGAATAAAAACTCGCTATCGACTTCCAGAGATTCCAGATGCTGTGCTTTTAACGTTTTAACAAATGAATTAAAATATTTAAGTCTTGAATCATAACCAATAAATCCTCCGTTTATTCTTGCACAGACCATATTGAAATCATCTTTGTCGGCATTACTTTTGCAGGGCAAATGTTCGCAGTAATACCATGTCGCTGATAGAATATCATGTGGTGATCTGGTCAGTTGTTCGAGGTCTCCTAATATATCATCGGGAGTTGCTCTATCATAAGCTTCATAGTTTTCCTGACCGGTTAGTTGAAGAAAACCACGACCATACCAGTCTCCGTGTTGACTCCGACCATTAATTTCAGACATTAATGAAAAAGCACCTGTTTCATCACATACCTGTGCAAGAAAATGAGCTTTTCCCCGGCATGTTGTTATGCCATTAAATGGCAGCCAGAGATTAATTGCATCAAGATATTCCTGTATTCTGTCTGACGGTGCTCTTGTTGCGATGAGTCTGAATTCTGCCATTGTAATATCGCGATCACAGGCGCAGGTGGCTGGCAGAGTTTCGGTTTGTTGACTGGCTGGCTGTGTAGCATGATGCCGGTGGGCTGTCTGGGCATGTTGTTCTGGCTCAGGTGACGAAGGCGTTGCAGACGCAGAGACATCCGTTGTACCAAAATTGTATGTGTCATGCAGCATGGATGGAATGAACCGGGCCCTGCAGGGGCAGGTGCTGAAACTATACGACGTTCCTGCCATCCGGCGACCATGAACGGTATCAAAGGGGATCCCGCCTGCAATGTAATAGATACCTGGATGCTGGCCGCATGTCACCTGATCCTGCTCACGTGCAACCGCTTTGCCAAACAGGGTATGATCCTCACAGCCTGTAACGATGACCCCGCCGCAGGTTGTTTTATCCCCGCGAACCAGGTAATTACCTCTTGCCATTTTATCTCTCCGGATGAAGCGCAACGGCGCGATGACAAAAACATACGCCACATTAACCTAGGGAACAGTAGGGATTTGTTACAGGATTTTTTTATAAAGGTAGCGTCAAAAAACACGTAACAGGCAGTGTCACGGATATCCGGCCCGGCGCTTACCAACACAGTGAAAGCAAATGTCGCCGAAAATTTTCGGATGTTTTCCCGATCAGGTATACAGCCTCTTCTGTCCTGCCCGTCACCAGTTTTTTGCTGGTAACGGGGCAGGACAGAAGACGACAAGTGAAGCGCGGCAGATTTACATTCATACAATTTCGAAAAAATCTACAGGAAACTCTTTTTTATCAAAAAAGAGTTTCCCCTTTTCACGCTCACCGCCCGGATGTAAGCTCCGGATTGCACAATGCTGTCGTTGACAGCGCCCATGCTTCATGGCCTGGAAGAAGCGCCTGAGGAACTCAGGATGGCAGCCCCTACCGGTGAATACCTCCGCAAACACCGGCTCGCAGGTCTCTGCGACAGAGGTCAAACTTCACAAACAACATGTCCTTTCGCTGCGCCAGCACTCTGGTCAGCATTCAACGACATCTGAAATTTCCGGGTAAATCCCTGTCCGGCTGAGGATCAGCCTCCTTTACTACGGGCTGCGGCCTGCATTGCCGTCAGGCTTTGCTGCCGCGTGACCGTCAGTCTGCGCCAGAATCCGCGATCTTTCGCGCCCGGCACTCAACCGGTGCGTCACTTTGCGTCGCGCAAAGCGACAAAGTGACGCACAACCACCACACCGCGCTATGCCACTGTTTTCAGGACTTCTGCGCATATTCCCTAATCTGATACGTCCTTTTTGGGCCGCTGTCAGCAAAAAAAGAGGAGAAAAAGATCGATACCGAGGGGGGCATGATGCCCCGGAGAATTCCTGCTCTGGCAGGCAGTCCGTACCGTGTACTGGCTGAAACTCCCTATACCTCAACAAGCTGCCACTCCGGCGTGAAGGTATCGTTCTGGCGCAGCCAAAAAGCATACGCCGGAGACCGTTTGTGTTCGAAAAATCATGGGAAAAGTGTATGGGCAGGTTAGGCAGTGAAATGAAGGCGCTGGCAAAACATTGCGGCGGTAGCCATAAAACGGTGAACGATCGCATTCATATCGTGCAACGTTTTGACCAGCATTTACGAGCGCTGAACGTCCAGATTCAGCGTGTCGTACAGATCAAGGTTCGCCACATTGAAAGCTACATTCATGAAAGACTGGCGCAGGGGATCGGCAAACGCACGCTACAGAATGAAATGGCCTCGCTGCGTGCCGTACTGCAACAGGCCGGACGTAAGCAGGTGGCAGAGCATGAGAGACTGACCAATAAATCTCTGGGACTTTCTGGCGCATCCCGCAGCGGTACGCGGCAGGCCATCACACCGGATCACTACCGCCATGCGCTGGAAACGGCCCGTGCGAAAGATCCGGGTCTGGCGGCAGCACTGGAACTGTCGCGGCTGATGGGATTGCGCTCACAGGAGGCAGTGCAAAGTGCGCAATCATTAAAAACGTGGAAACAGTCCGTTGAGCGTGGGGAGACACGCCTGACTGTGGTTTTCGGCACCAAAGGCGGACGGCCCCGCGAAACGGTGATTCTGGATGCTGGCGCAATCAAAAAAGCGCTGGATAATGCGTTAGCTATTGCAGAAAGTCGTAATCACAGATTGATCGACAAACCGGATCTTAAAAGTGCAATGGATTACTGGCACAACCAGGCGACGCGTATTGGCCTCACTGGCGCATATTCCCCGCATTCTCTGCGATATGCGTGGGCTCAGGATGCTATACATCATTATCTGGCTCAGGGGTTTAGCAGGAAAGAGGCGCTGGCAATGGTGGCGATGGATCTGGGGCATGGAGACGGGCGTGGACGATATGTGGCGCAGGTGTATGGGAGGCGGAATGAGGAATGATTTACATTTCAGATGTGCCTGCAGCGAATTGAACTCATCTGCGACATAGCTGTAAGTTAGCTGTATGGTATGTACAGCCTAATCAAGCTATTGCACCCAAGTAATTATTTTTAACGTATTGATGAATGAATGCAGGAAGTTGTGTTTCCTTCAAGACTCAGCTAAATAACTTCGCATATTACCGCTCCACTTTGGCCAGGCCATGTTGATTGCCGGGAAACGGTGAAGTGGCATTCA
>NZ_JAKLRZ010000045.1:0-27054 GCF_021892025.1 Enterobacter cloacae complex sp. ECC445
TGTTTGGCGATTGATCAGATCGCACAATCCGGGCTGAGTTCCCTTTCAGTGATCTACTATTTTGCGAAGCTATTTAGTCATATAATTACTCAAATTTTTCAAGTGTCATAACAGGTTAGAATGGAAAAAGTCTTCAGCAACCCTTATGTTAGCCCACTCAGATACCCCGGAGGTAAACGTAAATTACTTCCTCTGATAGCCGATCTTATCAATCGCTCAGGGCCAGTGTCCCTGCTTGTAGAACCGTTTGCTGGCGGAGCGTCAGTATCAATAGGTTTACTTGAGGCTGGGATTGTTGAACATATAGCCTTATCTGATCGTGATGAGCTAATCGCAGGTTTTTGGAAAACAGTGTTTTCTAAAAATTCAAAAGCTCTTGCTGATAAGATTGTATCAACACCGGTAACATTAGATACATGGAGACAACTTAGAGAGGAAACACCAAAGTCTTCATTCGAAAAAGCCTATAAGTGCCTATTTCTTAATCGTACAAGTTTTAGTGGAATCCTAAAAGAAACCGCTGGCCCTATTGGTGGAAAAAAACAAGAAAGTAAATATCCAATCGATTGCCGCTTTAACCGAGAGAAAATCGCTAATCGAATCATCCAATTAGGCAATTTACAAGAACGTGTGTTATTTGTTAAATGTCAGTCCTATCATAGAACGATTAAACAAATACATGAGCTCTTAAGTAATCGCAGCTATGCAGAATCTAATCTATTATGGTATTTGGATCCCCCATTCTTTGAGAAAGCTGATTCGTTATATCGTTATTCATTTTCTAAATCCTCACATCTCAACTTCAGAAAATCGATCAATAAGTTGAAGGGACGTTTTATATTATCTTACGATGATGTACCTAAAGCGAGAGATTTTTATAGTGACAATCCAGGTTTTGCCAGAGTGAATCTGGCATACAATGCAAGAATAGATTCAAAAGAACGCTTACTTTCCAGTGAAATTATCGTATCCAATATTATCGCCAATCTGCGAAGCGAAGGAGATTTCACTATTCCTAAGATGGGTGAGATAATATCACTATACGGGTTGGCACCATCTGAAATAATTAGCAAAACTTGTATGCATTTTTAAAAAATGAAATAAATTTATATCAGGATATGGATTTAGAGAGACATTTTTATGATATTTAATATTGCAAATGAAGTTGTGAAAACTGAATCTCCATTAGTCAATTTACTTGGAAACTACGAGGAATCATTTGTAGGATATGTCTATGGTATGAAGTTTGACGAGGTATTTGTATTAACTAATGATGCTTTTAAGCATAACGTAAATGGAATACCTCATAATTCATTTTTAGTTGCTGCTGCATTTAATCCTGAAAAATTCACTTCCTCGCAATTAATTGACCAAGAAGTTATACTATTAAGAGTTCTTGAACCAGTAAATCTTCCTCAGGATAATGATTATTTACGTACACGAATTGAACATCATCAGAGAAGAACCGCGCAGGAAAAGTATCCAGGAGATGCTAACGATGGCTTTGATCCCATAACGGCAGTAGAACTTCAAGCCGGTGGATTAAAGTGCAGTGTATTAGGTACTTTTTATATCGATGAAAATCAAAATCTTCGTTTAGGAAGTGATATTGAAAATTTCATGACATTATCTAGGTTAAGAGCATATAAACCTTGTGGCTCTGCATTAGATAAGATAGTGAATCATGTAAATCCTGAGGTTGCTAATAAGGCACGCGAAGAGGCATCTAAGGCTGGTTTCAAGAGCATTCCTTCGCCAATTCATATTGGTTCTATTCGTTATACTTCAACTGATCGTATGCATAGAAGTTCATCTGAACCTAAAGTCCCTGTTTTTATTCAGCCCACAGATTTTTTAGCACGTCGAACTGCCGTCCTAGGCATGACGAGAACAGGTAAGTCTAATACGATTAAAACCACAGTTTCCGCAGTTGCTCTTGCAGCACAAAAAGATCATATCTCTATAGGTCAATTAATCTTCGATATTAATGGTGAGTACGCAAACGCTAATCATCAAGATGATGGTAGCTCTATTGCAGATGTATTCCCTACGGACACGATTCGTTATCGAGCGATCCACACAAATGGATTTGAAGATCTTAGAACCAATTTTTATCTTGACTGTAATCAGGCATTAAATTTAATTCAATCTCTTTTTAAAGCAGACAACTCTCCATTCACAGGTCAAGATCTCGATGCTTTTATGTCATCAACTCTTGAGAAACCCGATCCAAAGGAACGTTCTGAATATACACGCTGGGAACGTCATCAGGCAGTTTTTCAATGTATTCTTTACAGAGCTCAATACCCTGAACCTTCATCATTCCAAGTTAAAATTCCTATTGGTAAAGGCTTAATAACAAACTTAACTAAATTTGCTAATTCAAGAGAAATACCAATAGAGCTAAATATTCCTACGTCTGAATATGTTCCCTTATCTGAGGCTTGTAAATGGTTCGAACAAATTAGAATAATAAATCTTGCAATAAAAGAAGAACAGCGAGAAGAAAAAAAACCAGAGATTGGTATTGAATCATCAACAAAAGGTAATTCATGGATCGATCCTATGCTAGAGGCCTTGTTAAATATACTGGCGCGAGAAACAAGCAGGAAACAATCATTTGGTGGCTGGAGAGCAATTCAGAAGTATAAACCGTACCATTCAAATCGCAGAACAATTGATGTAACAAATGAGATTATTGAACACTTAGACTCTGGAAAGATTGTTATCCTTGATCTTTCTGTAGGACCGGTAGAAATTAGAAGTGTCCTTTCTGAGAGAATTGCTCGTCAAATATTTGAACTCCAAATGTCAAAATTGCATGAAGGTAATCAACCTAAAAATATTGTACTTTATGTAGAAGAAGCACATAACCTTATCGGAAAGAAAGCAGACCTAACTAATACTTGGCCAAGAATTGCAAAAGAAGGTGCTAAAGCAAGAATTGCTTTCGTGTATGCGACACAAGAACCGTCATCAGTGCATCCGAATATTCTTGCAAATACAGAAAACTGGTTTGTGACTCATCTAAACAATGATGACGAATTAAAAACATTGGGTAAATTTTATGATTTTTCAGATTTTGTCAATTCCTTAAAGTCTGCACAAGATGTTGGTTTTGCCAGAATAAAGACATTATCGTCCCCATTTGTTATTCCCACCCAAATTAATCGATTTTCTCCTGTACTGATAAAGAAAATCATTTCCGAAATTTCTGATGGAGAATAATAATGCCATATAATGGAGAAAAAGCAAGCAAAGGTGGTCATGCCGACTTTGTTAAGAATCCTGATGTAATGAGTTTTTTAGCAGAATGTGAATATATGCGTGAGCCAAATAGTGCTGAAGCCTCACTTATTGCATCTTCATACCAAAAAATTCTGCTAACAGTACCGCTAGATTTGCCTCGTTACGTAGTTGCTTCTGATGCAAGCAAGAGTGATACGCCTATTAATGATAAACTACCTAGTACTCAGATTGGTTTTATTAAAGTTAGTCAAGTATTAATTGGAATGGAACGTTATGCCGAGCTTATAGATCCCGTCAGTCGTTTTGTTGATCCATTTAAAGCAGCCGAAATGCATAGGAATGCTTCAGCAATTACCTTTACTTTGCCTGGAAGTAATATTCGGTTTCAAGGTGCTAAAAGCGTCAAAGATGGATTTCGTCGAGCTGTTTTTAAACAATTAAATGCTAATCGGGCGAAGGATGGCAGTGATTTCGTATTAACAGAAACGTTGCTGCAATTAAATAACGGTATAATAGAGTTTGCATTATGTCCATCTTGCTGTATAGAAAATGATTTCAAATTTATTACTCAAGAAGTCCAGCATTGCCCACATTGTAAAGAGCCTGTATTCATAACTGATTGGCTTCGCTTACACGAAGATATTTCAGATTTCGGCAATAATACAAGTGCAATGACACGGATGATGAACGTTATTGAACATCTACTTCTTGTTACGCTGATCCATCAAATTTTCTCTGTATCTCCAAAATCGCTATCAAGCATGGCTTTTGTTATTGATGGCCCCTTAGCAATTTTTGGTCAGCCAGCGAAACTGCATTCCCGTATAATGGAGTTCTTGTTTAAGATTAATAATCGGCTTTCAGAATTAGGCATGGATCCTATATTAATTATTGGGTTGCAAAAATCAGGAGATGTGATGGATCATGCCAATATTCTGAATAAATTTCTACCTCCAAGTGTAATAAAATTACTTGATGATGAATATCGTTATAAATATATAAAGGGTAGTGATTCTCCTTCAGAAAATTTTGGTGGTGAAACTTATTATGGACAAGACTTTATATTCAAAACTGAGAAAGGTAGAATTTTTAATTTCGCCATACCATACCCTTTCCCTGATAAAGCACCAGGAAAAAAAGAGTTTTCGAGGAAAAAGTCGAAAATAGAGCACTATGGAAATCTTGTTGAAAAAGCGTGTAATTTAATTTGCCACTTTGAATTGGATCTATATCAAAATGCTATTGTCCCTGTTGCATTAGCGCATAGACATGCATCGATTAGCATTGTTCCCGGTGGAAAAGTTCTCGATATTATAACTAAAACAGGACTTAAAAATAATTAATTTTTTAGTCGCCTTTACTTTATCAGCTAAGAGGAATTATTTCTCGTTCTGGTGCAACCAGTAAGTCGTTGATACACAAAGGGAAAAGGTTGAAGAAGTAAAAGAACTCAGCGGCAAGCTGGAAAAAGCGAAGGACTTAGGGAGTGAAACAGATGCAAAAAGTTCAGCTTCAGTCTATACAGTTCCTACGTCAGATTATTCAGGGGGTCACTGAGTTTGTGTAGAGTTAATAATATGAAAAAAGCCGCAGTAGCGGCTTAACTATATTTTCTTTTTGAATTGGATTTGTAAACTGTTTGTGTGATTTCCGATGTGAATATATCTTCATCAAGAAAATCAAGTAATGCTTTAATCGCTTTTTTTTCTTGAGGCATAATTATTTTCTCAATTCCACCAACAATATTTGTTTGTAATGGAAAATTAATTTTTTGTGCTGCACTTTTAAGTATTGATATTGTTAGAGTATTCAATGTTCCACTTTTGTTGATGAGTGTTACCTTTGTCCTGATAACAGTATCTGCGACTGTATCAAGTGTGAATCCTGCAGGAACTTCGAAAGCACTATGCATAGCAAAGTTATTTAATTCTTCATCTGTTGCCTCTTCAAAATAATTTGACATATCAAATATGCTTCTTAGTTTAAAAAAGCTCTTGAAAATAATATCGGAACCATTAATTATTGCAACAAGCTTATCATCAAGATTGAATCCAAAATTATCTGCTTTGCTAAAAGTATTGGCAGAACCAAATAATTTCATAACAAATGACTTCGAAGTATCAAGTATTTGCTTCTTATTAAACGTTTGTATTGCTATGAGATCATTATTTTGTGGAGAAGCAATACCCACGAACAGAGCTTTTATATGATTTGCATCAATTAAGTTTGGATCCCAGACAGGAATGGCGGTGTTTCTGGTTACAGCGTCGATAAGCATTGCTGATTCGTTAAAGTTAGATAGTTTGAAGCATTCCCCATAGCTCGGTGTGTATCCAGCATAAAAATCAAGTACTGTACTATGATGAGATTCAAAATGAAGCTTTTGGTCGTTAAAAATTGTATTTATCATTGAACTGGCATTGCTATCCAACTCAATGCGTAGGATTTTAGTCGCTACATTAGAATCCATTAATGCGAATAAGGCCATAATATCACCGCGTTACGTGTAAAAAAGTGTAGTCAGTCAGTTTGACGACAGGAAATTGTTTTCCTTTGATATCTGTAATAACTTCTTTTGATATCAATACAAATCCGACCCCCGTATCGTCTTCAGCTTCATAAAATTTATAACCATGTAAAGATAATACAGGATTAAAATTATAGTTTTCAGAAAAGCAAATATAAAAAAGCAAAGAAACATAAAAGAATATCGCATATTCTTTTTTTTCAGCTATTGAATCTGTTCCTAATAATGGGAAAAGATAGCTTAAGAAATAGTTAGTTACCTCTTTGTTAGCAGGGGATAGGGAGTCAATGTTTTTATGTAAAGTTTCCAATTTCGACTCTGCAAATTTTACAAGCCCTATACAAAGAAACCAACTGACTAAGGCTGTGATCAGACTGTATTTTACCAGCCACGTAGAATCTGTCACCCAACCGATGAAAATTAGCGTTATACACACGGGGGCGATGGAGCTTGCAGTGAGTAGTAACCTTGCTAATTTGTTCATTTATTCTCACTCCCTGATACTGGTTTTATATACAGTAATATAGAGTAAATCAGAGATGGTTTCCACCTATCGTTGTAGCGAACTAACCATATCAATTTTAAGGTTAAAAAACACTGATTTGTACACAAAACTACCGCATCTGCTTACCGTCAGGATAACAATCTAAAACGTGATTAAAATCACGTTTTTAATCAGCAACAATATTTGGGGCCTTATTGAGGGCCTCATTTTAATTTATGAAATAAAATTACTTAAAATTCATATAGATATATTAGAATCCGCATCCAGTCAGAGGAGCCAAATTTAAAAAGCCTGCTTTTAAAGCAGGCTTTTTGCTTTTCTGCGTCTCTGATGTTAATTCAGAATCGCATCCAGCCTGGCAAGCACCTCATTTACAACATCATCCGGTATGCGTTCCAGCCGTTTGCCGCTCCGGGCAGCCATATCAATGGTTCTGGGCTGGTCGAAGCGAATAGCGCCCATCGTTTTTGTTCCCGCACCGTCCAGGGAGACGGTAAAACCGTCTGCACGTGCAAAGTTTCCGCCGCTGGGCTGAGCATTATGGACAACCATCCAGCGCAGGCTGGAAACGTATGTTTTTCCAGATATCGGGGTGTATTAATCAACGGGGAGCAGGTCAATTTAGCTAAAAATTAATAAAAAGAAAGGGCATTCTAGCCCCTCCGTATTTAAGCTACTGTAGCTAATATTTCTGATAGAAAATCTGTAAAATACGAAAATGAACCAAAAACATTTTCAGTACCTACATTATCTCTAATTTCAAACAGATTTTTTATACTGTCGTAGGTAAATATAGAAACGCTGTCATTGCCAATCACTATTCGCTCACTTAAATCAGGATTGATGTAATCATCATTATTCCTGTAAAAATCAATCATTACAAACAAGTTTCTTACTAATGGCTCAGGTATGGATATGCTAAACAAGATCAGCCCATCAAATTCAAATCCATCCATTGTTTCTAAGAAAGTAACATAATCTGGCTGATTTACGAATAATAGATAAACTTCATCACCTAACTTTTCCAGCATTGGGCTTAAGCCAGCAGTTGATTTTCGCTTAGTCATACTCTCTATGTATTGGCCTGTGATAGGCTCTTCTATTGGATAATTCCAATTGGTCATTTTGCTTTTTAAATCATTCAGAATTTCACTAATATTATTACGCATTTTAATTCCTAATAATTAATTTAGCGGATAAATTGAACCAGTTGGCACAGCCCACGGAGTAACTTTGCTCTCACCTGCTATCATACCTCTTGTTACGGATGATTGCATATTGGTAAGCACTTTATGGAATGGTTCATTTTCAATCAATGACAGGTTATCAAAAGCGTTCGTACCACCATCATCTAACGGTAACTTGTGGTGAACGCTCCAACCGACAGGAACACCACCTTCTGACATACGTAATAAATCGGACGGATTAAACTTGCTTGCAGCTTCCGGTGTACCGGCTATATCTTTAAGGAAGCCCTTCCTGACAGAAATATTAAACTCTCGTCTTAAAGCTGCTGCTTCAGCAGGGTCGCGCTTAATGTAGTTAATTTGCTTAATTTCTAATCCATCAAGAAAATTAGTTTCACCTCTTAACTTTCCTAAGTATCTATTCATCTCTTCATATAGTTTAGCATTAGGTCTTTTAGCTAAAAGGATTGAAACCGCTGCTATCGCTGAACCTGCTGTTTTTTCATTTAATACCTGGTCATAACCCTGAACAGCGTCACCGCCTAATTGCTCTGCCGTTTTCCTGAATCCTTCAATGTTTCCATTATAAACGCCGCCAGCAGCTAACAAACGTCCTGCTGCTTTACTGTTAATCGTTTTGGCGGCTTGAGCGTGTTGTATAGGAGCATCTGAATAATGAATCTTTTGTGTTGGTGCTGGTTTCCTTCCCTGATGGCTATCTAAGCACTTTCGGTAAGCATCTCTAACTTCCATCTCAAACCATTCATGCCAATGACTCATAAAGCAATCATAGACAAGATCACCTTTCTCATCAAAATAGAATGGATGATTATAGTAATCCCATTGTTCAGATTCATCTATTCCAATAAACCAGCCAATATCTATATTATGCTGTGTATGGTCATAAGCACCGTCATATATACCATTACGTTTACGGTCATACTTAGTTGAAAAGGAGGTGATAAATTCGCTCTTCCGCTTTGGCATTTGTTGGAGGCTAAAGTGAGAGTAGTTGTCAGAATCAAGATCGTAGTAAATTCTTGCTCTTTCAAAAGCTATTTCTGGCCTCAGTATGTATTGGAAATCTTCCGGGCTAAGCTCTCTTGCTGCATCCCATACCATCAATAATCTAAAATCGTGCATGCAGATCCCTCGCAATGTTAAGGGATTATGTTAGCATTGCTCGCTATGTGGTCAATAATTTATATTATGAATGCGAGAAACCAAAGCATTTACCATCTGAATATGCAATATTGCCACAAGCAGGAAGTAACGATGGGTGTAAAGGCCATAATAATTTACTTTCAATTCTTCTCGTATGCGGGTTTAGATGTTTTCTTTCTTCCGTCGGTGCTTTTGGCTTTATCGTAAGTCCGAAATGCAATGAGCCTCTCTATGGAAGTTTGCTTGTAGCACAAATCTGATTGTCATATTTACCTGCGGTCAGAACAGCAATCTATAATGTGAGAAACATCACATTTAAAAACAGCAACAACATTTGGGACCTTATTAAGGACCTCATTTAAATCTTAAAGATTTAATTTATTTTAATTCATTAAGGTATGTGCAAAAACGCATCCAGTCAGAGGAGCCAAATTTAAAAAGCCTGCTTTTAAAGCAGGCTTTTTGCTTTTCTGTTAGCCGTTGCTTTCCACAGCCCCTGTCAGCTGACGCCAGGCCGCCACTTCCTCATCCAGCCACTCGCTAAAGAGAGCCACCTCCGGTTTTGCTTCCGTTAACTGCGACGTCACCAGCCAGTAAGGCCAGGGATACGGTGCGGTGAAAGGGGTAAGCTGGACCAGTTCGCCCCGGGTGATGGCATCCTGTACCAGAGAGCGGCGCTCCAGCGCGATACCTTTACCGAGTCTGACAGCCTCAAGGACTAAATTTGAGTCGTTAATGCATAACCCGCCGGGCACGATATCTTTTTCCAGTCCCGCATTGAAACACCAGGTTTTCCACGACTCCATGGAGAATATGATTTTACTCTTCGCCACCTCGGCTGGCGTTGCCGGGAGGACGCCGCCGTTATACCCGGGTGCTGCAACCACAATCAGCTCATCTGAAAAAAGATAATGGCAGTCGCTTCCTTCCCAGTTACCTTTCCCCATGCGTATCGCCACGTCTATTCCTTCCTGCTGCATGCTGGTGATCGTCAGGCTGGCCTGGATCCGCAGCGTGATGTGCGGATATTTTTCCCGAAACCGCTCCAGACGCGGCAACAGCCAGTGACAACCAAAAGACGGCACCATCGCCAGCGTCAGTTCCAGTATCCTCGGTTTCACCTGCACTAAGCGGGTGGCATCCGCGATGTGATTCAGCGCTTCGCGCACCTGTAACGCGTACAGACGCCCCTCTTCGTTGATCTGCACCCCTCGCCCATGACGGATAAACAGCTTCACCCCCACCATCTCCTCCAGCACTTTAATCTGCTGGCTGATGGCGGAATGGGTAACGTGAAGCTCTTTCGCCGCAAGCGTTACGCTGCCAAGGCGAGCCACAGCTTCAAAACTACGCAAACTGGCGATAGGTGGAAAATCCGACATGAAACCACTCCCTCATAGACTGAATCTGATAAACGCCAACCGGCCAATCTGTCAGTAATACTAACTTAGGCCGTAAGATACTGATGATATTCGCCATAACGAATTTATTGTAATGTCTGTTTATCATCTTCAATGAAGCGTTTTTTCACACAGACAGGAAAACTGGAATCATGATAAAGCTGATTGGCATGATGGATTCTCCTTATGTACGCCGCGTGGCGGTCTCCCTGGAACTCTATGGCGTTGCGTTTGAAAGCCAGCCGTTGTCCGTATTCAGCACATTTGAGGCATTTGCCCGGATCAACCCTGCGGTAAAAGCGCCAACGCTGGTTCTGGAGAATGGAACACGTCTGATGGACTCGTCTCTTATACTGAATTATTTTGAGGCACAGGCCGCGCCTGAACGGAGACTCCTGCCCGTGACGCCGGATGCACTGGCGAACGATCTCCAGACCCTGGGCTTTATCCTCGCCGCCGCGGAGAAAGCCGTGCAAAATGTGTACGAACACAACCTGCGCCCGGCGGAGAAACAACATAATCCGTGGATAGAACGTATTACCGTCCAGCTGCTGGCTGCCTGTCGGGAATGGAACGCGCTGCTGGAAGCCCGTCCGGAAAACGCGGTAGCCGATCAGGTTGCTGTTACCAGTACGGTTAT
The DNA here is from genome assembly GCF_021892025.1 of Enterobacter cloacae complex sp. ECC445. NCBI lineage: Bacteria > Pseudomonadati > Pseudomonadota > Gammaproteobacteria > Enterobacterales > Enterobacteriaceae > Enterobacter > Enterobacter cloacae complex sp. ECC445. The sequence goes on from NZ_JAKLRZ010000045.1 coordinate 10,673, forward strand.
CTGGACATTTATTCAGTCAATGATCCCCCACGTCGTTAACGTCGGGGATTTTAAAAAGATTCAGGCGGTTGCCGACTTTTTCGAAAACCAGGCGGCATTTAAAAAATACCCTTTTAGTTAACGCTTCGCTCGGCGTGTTATGGGGCTTTTCAGCCCCCTTTTTTTTAGGCAGGAATCGACAGGCCCGCGGTGGTGGCATAGCGACCGTTGAAAAAGATGAGCGGTTCACCTTCCGTATGTAACGAATCCACCACCTCACCAATGAATATCCAGTGATCGCCACCGTCTACCTGACGCCACATTTTGCATTCAAGATGCGCGAGTGCCCCGTCAATCAAAGGCAGCTTATAGCCGCTGACCCGGTGGTCTACGCGATGAAATTTATCGCTCCCCGCGCTGGCAAAAATATCGCTAACCTGATGCTGATGCCCCGACAGGACATTTATCGCAAAGGCGTCCGCCTCCAGAAAATGCTGAGCGTACCAGGATTGCTTGCGCAGGCTCCAGAGCACCAGCGGGGGTTCCAGGGAGACGGTGTTAAAGCTGCTGATGGTTAGCCCATGGAAATTGTTATCGCCATCCATCATGGTCACAACACACACGCCGGTTGCGAATTGACCAAATACGTTCCGCAACGTTCGGCTATCAAACTGCGCCATATCATTTCACCTCTGCTAAGCCTGAAGACGCGACCTGCTGCTGCAGCGCGCCGGCAAAAATTGTCAGCCCTTCATCCAGAACGCCGTCTTCAATCGTTAGCGGCATTAAAAAGCGAATAGCATTCGCCTGTTTGCCGCATTTAAGAAGAATCAGGCCCTCGCGGGCACAGCTTTTGACTAACCGATCGATAAGCCCGGTCGCCGGCGTTCGCTCTCCGCGCTCCAGAGAAAAAAGCTCCAGCGCAACCATGGCGCCAATCCCGCGTATCTCATAGCCAATCGACAGAGGGCTGACAATGGACGCTAAGGCTGAGCGCAGACGTTGACCCAGACGCCGGGCTGCGCCCAGCAGGTCCGTCTCTTCAAAGAGCTTAAGTACCGCCAGCGCCGCCGCGCAGGAAAGCGGGTTGCCTGCCCAGGTTCCACCAAGACCGCCCGGTGCCACCTGGTTGATAAGCGACTCACGGCCCACAACGCCGGACAGCGGAAGCCCGCCGGCAACGGATTTACCGAACACAATTAAATCGGCGTCAACACCGGTTTGTTCCATAGCAAAGAACGTCCCCGTGCGCCCCGCGCCAGACTGAACTTCATCAGCGATTAACACGATGCCTTCCCGGTCACAGAGTTCACGCAGGGCACGCATAAACGCAGGCGGCACGACGTAAAACCCGCCCTCTCCCTGAACGGGCTCGATGACGATGGCGGCCACATCCTGCGGCGCAATGTCGCTCGTTAATATCGTCCTGAGGCCCGCCAGCGCCTGAGCAACATCACGCTCCGTCTCTCCCTGCGGGAAGGGTGCCCGGAAGACCGGGCCGGGCATTATCCCCATCCCCTGGCTGTAGGGCGCAATTTTGCCGTTCATCGCGAGGGTCATAAACGTACGCCCGTGATAGGCACCGCTGAAAACAATCACGCCGCTTCGCCGCGTGGCCGCGCGGGCAACCTTAAGCGCGCTTTCCACCGCTTCGGACCCCGTCGTCAGGAGAAAACTCCGTCGGTCAAAATCTCCCGGCATTAAGGCGTTAATACGTTCACACACCGCGATATACGATTCATAAGGGGTGGCGGCAAAACAGCTGTGGGTAAACTGGTGCAGCTGGCGCTCAACGGCCGCGATGACGTTGGGATGAAGATGGCCGGTATTGAGCGCGGCAATGCCGCCGGAAAAATCAATGTAGCGACGGTTGTTGACGTCATACATCACCGCATTTTCCGCTCGTTGAATATAAACCGGATGCATCTGGTTAATACCACGGGCGACGGCACCCTCCCGTCGCAGCAAAAGCTGCTCGACTACAGTATCCATAACGCTCTCCTCAGGGGGCGGTCCGAACAACCGCCCGTCAGGTTATTGATGACGCGCCTGTTGCAACATGGCGTCAGCATGCTGGTTTAACTGCTGACGATCGCCATAGCGGTAAGGATCGAGGAAATCGAAACGGACCGGTTTATCTCCGCGGTCGAACAAGTGGCCGATACCGCCGGGCGCGTTATGGGCCCAGTAGAATAGAGAATCGGCAAATTCCTCCGTTGCCCGGGACAGGTAACGATTGGTGAAATCAGAGAAATCGATGGGGAAATGCTCGCGGTTGTCAGCAAAAAGCGAATGAAGCGTAGCAATCACCTCTTTTTCAGGGAGGTTACCGGCGCGATAGGCTTCCATTGTTTCGCAGGCCTTATCGAAAATAGCCTCATAGTAAGGGCTCTCGATGGAAAGATGTCCCGGATAGGTTGCGCTTTCAACTTCCTTCTCCAGCCGCTCGTCATCACCGTGCTGCTGGTAGTCGCTGAGGATTTTACGCAGACGCAACACGCCAATGTAACTGCCGCTAATCCAGATACGGAACCACGCATTCCACAGCGGGAAGCTATCAAATGCGGTGAATGAATTTGCCACCAGCCTGTCGTTTACCTTCACCACCTCCAGGCTGTAATCCTGATAGCTGGCGAAATGCGCTGTTGACCAGTCATCCTGTCTGACGGCACGAACAATTTTAGGCGCGACGCGCAGAATCGATTCGAACGTATTCACCAACCCGCGCGAGAACAGCGGATCGACAAAGCCCACTGCATGGCCCAAAAGGCAGTAACGTTCCCCTACGCTTTCGCGGCTGGTGTAGTTCAGACGAGGTGCAACGGTCCATTCGCGTACCCGTGCCGCGCTCTCAAAATGACGGGCAACGGAGGGGTGCTCATCGAGAAAACGGGTAAACTCTTCTTCCGGATCGCCTGCGGGACCATGTTTATCTATATCGAACTGCAGGCCGACGCTGCACAAGGTATTGGTCGAATAGGGGTGGTTGTTGAACGGAATAATCCACAGCCATCCGCCTTCGAACATGTGGTGCAGCGTGCTCTGGGAGAGCGGAGTCGGCGAACCGGTCACGTCCGTTGAGGCGATGACGTCTTCATACAGTTTGACGCCTGTCATATGGGTGAACAACGAACGCGTGCGGCTCTGCATCTCACGCGCACCCTCGCGCAGGCCAAACTTATCGGCAACCGGTGAACGATAGCCTGCGGCATCCACGACGTACTTAACTTTTATCTGCTCTTTTCCCAGATCCAGCAGCATCCCGTCGCCGGTTTCTTCAATTGACTGGATGCGGGTTTGCTGGCGAATATCGGCCCCCAGACGTGCGGCCAGCGCCAGATAATAGGCATCAATATCCTGACGGAACAGATGTGCTTCCGGCGACAATACCGGTGTCGACACAACGTCCTGGGGATTATGCGCTTTATTCTTACCGTTCCACGCAAAGCTGAACGCCAGTTTAATACCGGCGCTCGACGTACCAATATTTTCCATCAGCGCGTGAATTTCCCCCGGCCACGCCAGCTCGGGAATATTGTACTGACGCGCCAGAATTTTCAACAGTACCGCACTTTCCGGCACCATCGATTCCCCGACGGCAAAGCGAGGATGGGTACCGGCATCAATAATTACCACGTTTACTTTCTGTTTTGCCAGAATAGCGCCGAGCATGGTTCCTGCAATACCGCTCCCGATGATGGCCACATCATAATGACTTTGTTTCATTGCTTTACCCTTTATAATATTACTGAGTGACTAACTGAGTTGTTATTTCGATTTCATGTTCACGCGTGTTATCTGCCTGAATCAGAAAAAGATATGTTGCCTGTTGTGTTAACCATTCTCTCGCCAGAGACAGGGCAATTTCTTTGCCGGTGCGCTGCGGCATTGTCAGTACCATGGTGGGTCCCTGAAAGCGATAGCGCGTACAGCAAATAGAAATAGGTGCCCCAACATTGGCATTAATAAAATCGACCGGAGAGACGCGCGATTTTATTGCCATGACATGAATAATTTTCTCACTGGTATTCACCGGGAATGCCGTGCCAAACTGAATAATCCCGACGCTCTCAAGATGATTATTCAGCAATGCCTGGTGCCGTTGATAAAGTTCATCAACAGTAAACAGCACGTTTAAAGACAATGGGTCGGCTGTTTTTAGCCCCCGGCGCAAGGTCTCATCTAAATCTGACCAGATTAATGAGCGTGCGGTACTCGTAGAAACGATCTTCATTAGCTGCCCCACCTTTTACATTACGGTAAATATCAGGCAGGTGTTGAAACCACCAAACCCAATCGTCATGCTTAATCCCGTCTTTCCCGTTAAGGGCTGAGGCTGCGCGGCAGGTAAATTAAAACGCAGGCCTTCAATTGGCTTTTTCAGTTCATAGACCGGAGGGATCGTGCCCGCATTGAGGCTATGAATGAGCGCGATGGCTTCCAGCGCCCCTGTCGCCCCCAGGGTATGGCCAAAATTGCCCTTCGTCGCGAAGACCCAGGGACGATGTGTGAAAAACTGGTTATAGGCATTGCTTTCAACCCGATCGTTGGTCAGGGTGCCCGAACCGTGCGCATTAATCAGCGCAATATCACCAGGCTCAAGTCCCGCCTGCGCCAGGGCACGCTGCAGAGCCAGGCGGATGCCATTGCCTTGCTCATCCGGCGCGGTCAAGCCTGCCGCATCGTTAGACGCACCAGCACCGACAAGCCTTGCCAGCACGCGTGGTGCAGAGCCGCCTTCTCGTTGCAGCACCAGAAAACCGGCCCCTTCTCCGAGAATAGTTCCTTCGTGTGTAGCATCGAACGATTTCAGGGTAGAAAGTGAGAGCGTGCCTAATGCGCTATGGGCCAGACGTTTTGAATCAGTAAGAATATCGGCACCGCCGCATACGCACAGATCGGCTTGCCCCGTCGCAATTAAATGCGCCCCCAGAAGAAGAGCATCCGAGCCCGAGGAACAGGCGGTAGAGAGGGCTATCCCTTCCATTCCCAGCGACTCCGCCACCTCGTTGACCCAGCCGTCGAGAGGCTCCCGGCAAAACGCCTCGCTGTCGAGGCGGAATCCCAGACTGGTTCCGACAATTAAAAAGCGTCGCTCCTCCGGCACTGGTTCTGCTGCCCCCGAATCCTCGAGCGCCCGGCGGGCCGTGCGTTTCGTCAGCCCAATCAATTTTTCGCGCATTTCGGCAGGCCATTCACCCGGCAGCATGGCGGCCAGATCGGTACGCAAGCTTCGATCCGATGGCGCAGGCGCAATACCGGTTTGTTTTTCCAGTAAGGTCTGGAAAACATCCTCGATACGATCGCCAGACGCAGTTGTCCATCCCATGCCGACAACATTGGCGACATACGTTGTAGTAGTCATCATTTTTCCTTTACCGCAAAATAGTACGATAAGCTGGTTAAAGTGAATTAACGATATATCAGTAGAACGTGCGCAAAAACTCGTTTAAAGGTTTATCTTCAAGCGGAGAAGGAAAGAAATTATCTTTAATCTCGCCTGCCGCTAATTCTATCCTTCGTTGATAGGGTTCTTTTTGTAGCCAGCGTGGGCTTTCAATAAAATCAAATGCGATATCTGTTGCATCAAATCCTTCCAGCTCGGCTGGCTTAACCACTTTCCTTCTTTTACGGTCAAGAACCTGTGCATAAGCAGAAATATCAAAATAGCGAATCCGCTCATCTTCCACCACTGCATTAATACAATGCCAGGGGCGGGGTAAATAAAGATAATTCACAAAAATATTTCGAAGAGAATACACTGGCCTGTTGATTATCTGGCTATACAGTATTGCCGATACGTCGGCCATTTCCGAGCAAAAGCAGGGCAAGCGCTGTGTTTGCTCCAGCATTTCACGAAGATAATCCTGAGGCGTCAGGTTACGTATAACCTCGTCGCGAAAATGCTCATAGCGTGAAATATAATAATCCCAGTGCTCCTCAGGGAATTTGAGGCGAACGATGTCTGCCGGCCATGTCTCAAACACGTCGGATTCCTGAAGGACATGACACATTGTTTTTGGAACTTCACGTAAAATATCATCAAGGTTCGCCATGTGATATTTTTCAATGACCGCCCGCGCCAGTTCCCGAAGTTCATCATTCATAACATCACCTTACTTATATTGTGTTAAGGAGGCCGCGCCGCAATAAACAAAGTTTATATTACGCGGCCGCTCGTGGCGTTTGAGCTTTTTCAGCAGGCTGGCACTGTGCTGCTGGCAATTGGTTTCATTGATCACTGATTCATCGCAGGTCAAAACAATATCGAACCCCGCAATTTGATCCCCTTCATTGACAATGTGGGTCTTGCAGGTCATCACCCCTTTTATTTCCCGGCACAGCTGCTTAACGGCGCCGATATTGACTTTCTCGTCCCTGATAACAATAAAATCACTGATTCTGCCTTTGAAAAACAGGAACCCATCAGCGTCCTGGAAGAAGATGTCTCCGGTGCGAAGCCAGCGTTTGCCATCAAGCTCAATGAACGTTTGTCGGTTACCGCGCCCAATGCGCTTGACGAGGAGCGTATCAGAACTAATGAGCAACTCACCCTGCCCGTCCTGGCCGTCTGCACCTGGCAGGATACGCACTTCCGTCTGGTCAATAGGACGTCCGGCTGACGCATAATATCCTCTCCCCAGCAGATGAGCCGGGCAAGTCGACACCCGCGGTCCGGCCTCACTGATGCCATAAGTCAGATATAACTCAAGCCATGGCTGTCGGACTAAAAAGGCTTCCACCTCATTCGGCGCAGCCAGATCGCCCCCAATCGTCAGTTTATTTAACCCCGGCGGAAGCGTTGTTTCCCAGGCGTTCAACTGTCGCAGCAAGACGGGAGTAAGCGAACTGAGGGTCACGCCGTATCGCTGTAAATCATCCAGATAATGGGGTACAGAAAACGGAGGTCCACTGATAACAATTTCGCAGCCCGTCTCCAGGGCAGCAATCATCTGGGCAACCAGCGCGGTGGAATAGCACATCGGCAAACTGATCAATACCCTGTCGCTGGCGCTCATGCCGATACTTTTGGCATGACGCAGCGCGTTACGCCGCAGCGAATCAAAATGATGGACACAGCCGCTGCTGAACGACGACGACGTGCCGGACGTGGCTATCACGACCTGCCCCGACTGTGTCTGTACGGGTCCGCCATCACGGCATTTTCCCACCTGCCAACGCCCGAGGGGTTCGGCTTCGCTTACGCCCAGCTCCTGCCATCGTCCTGGCTGAACCGGCGTACGCACCAGCGCCCCCGCCGCAAAGTCCTCAAGCATCTGCAGGATGCGTTCTGCTGGCGTGAGCGGCGGGATCAGCGCAGGCACAAAGCCGCTGTTGAGGACAGCAAAGAACATATACATCAAGTCCGGGCAGTTCGGCATCGCTATCAGCACCACCCGACCGGGTTCCAGACTCTGCCGCTGCCAGTAATCGACATAGTATTGATAACTCTCTCCTTCAGTGCCGTTGTTCCCCACCGCAGACGTTGCCTGCACCGGAGAAAATAAACCGGCAGGCTCATAGGGAACAAATGCGGCACATTCTTCTGCTCGCGTTAACATTCTCAGGCTCCAAGCTTATTCATAATGAAACGCGAAAGGGTTTGGCACGAATAAAAATTCGCGGGCGAAAACTCTTTATCTTCAACTTTAATATTAAATTCTTCCTCACACTGGAAGCGTAATTCTACAAATCCAATAGAATCCATTCCTACCATTGAGGCGAGACCGGTCTCGTCAGCAATATCTTCGCGCTCGACGTCCAGACCAATACGGTCGGCGATGATTTCTTTAATACGATCGACAATTACAGGCATATCCAGTTTCATAATTTTACCCTTTAATGTTTTCAAGTGTTTTATTTACTACAGCGGAAGATGATTCTTTATTTAACCAACGTAATATTGGCGGCGTGGTTGCCGTTACCACGAGCGCCACGATGACCATAATGGAGTAGACGCGTTGTGAAATTAGATGCAATTCGAGCCCTATAGACAGTACGACCAGCTCCATCAGGCCACGCGTATTCATGAGTGCGCCAATCATGGCGGCTTCACGAAGCGTATAGCCTGAAATACGCGCCCCGAGCAGAGCACCACTGAATTTGGTGATAAATGCCAGTAAGGTGAAACCGATTATCCAGGCAATATCCTGCGTTGCCATACTGAAGTCGAAATGCGTTTTCAGACCGGCACTGACAAACAACACGGGAAGTAAAAGATAGTGCATGAAACCGTTCATGCTCGCATGCCATTGCTTCGCTAACCCGGGGATCCGCGCAAACATGCTGCCCGCCAGCAGGGCACCGAAACCACTGTGCAGGTGAAGGTACTCAGCTCCCCACGCGCTGACCAAAATCCAAAAAATGATCGCCGGAAATCTCATCTCCGGCTTGTGCGCATACCGATTAAGCAGGGGAACAACGACTTTGCCAGTCACCAACCCATAAAGTACCAGGGCTGCGGTCACGACCACGACATACGACCACAGCGAATCAGATTTTCCTTCAACCGCGGCAAAAACGCTGTCCAGGGCCAAAATCCCCCAGCCGGCCACATCGGTAAGAATGGCAGCGGTAATGACGGGGGGAATGATGGCCAGGTGAAGCATTTTTAAATCTTCAATGATTCGCACAATGACCGGCAGAGCGGATACCGCCAGCGCCGTTCCCATAAAGATATTAAATAAAAGACGATCGGTTTGTGGCGCCAGTTCAGCATGGACCGAATTCCCCGCTAACAGGCCACCGATAAACGGGAGCAGCATGCCCAGTAACGCTATTTTTAACGCAGCGATAGTCTGCTTACGACGGCCATGATTATGACCATGAAAATGCGACAACCCAATATCGAACATGAGCAGAATCATGCCCAGATTCGCCAGCTTATCAATGGTTGTCAGCGACTCCTGGCTAAATAAAGACGTTTGAAATGAGAACACAGACATTATCCCGGGAAAGAAAGTCGGTCCCAATAAAACGCCTGCAGCAATATGGCCAATAACCTGTGTCTGACCTATCTGCTCCATAAGTTTGCCTACGACATAACAGGCAAAAACAATTACCGAAAGCTGAATAATAAACATGGGTATCCCCGCCAATGCTAGCGTTGAATTTAATGATATTAAAAGTGTTTAGTTCGAAACGTGGGTGACGCTATTCTCGTTAAAATGCCCTATCGCGGTGGTTATCATCGCTATCATCACCATGACGAGGCTCAGTAAACAGATGCCCTGCCAGTCCCACCTTTCATAAACCCATGGGCCGGTAACGGATCCGGCTGCGCCCAATGCATAATAAAAGAACATATAAAGCGCATAGAGGCTGCTTCTTTTATCCGGATGTAATCCGAGTACCCGGGTCTGGTTAGCCACCTGCGCGGCAAAACACCCTAAATCGAATAATATAATACCCAGCGTAATTCCCGGTAAGGACGCAGGAAAAAGAAACAGTATGGCTATTCCCGCAACCACGAATACCATTCCGCCAAAAATCACGCTGCGACATCCGAAACGGTCAGCCAGTTTTCCCGCATAGTTCGCCAGTACAAGACCAACGATACCCGCCAGGCCAAATAATCCAACAGTTCCCGCAGGCAGATGGAGTGGCGGCCTTTGCAGATGAAGCATAATGGTCACCCATAGCAGGCTAAAGACGAAAAACCATGCCCCTCCGGTGACGGCAGATTCAATAAGCCGCACGTTACGCAGTAAGCCCGGCAGTTGCGCCATGACGCTCAAATACCCCGTCTCCCTTGCGGGTTTAACGTCAGGCAGGCATCTGAAGGACAGCAGCGCCATGGTGGCCATAACGGCTGCGACGATGGCCAGCATTCCTCGCCAGCCAAGCGCATCGGACAGACTGCCGCCCACTAGCCTCGCGAGCAGTATTCCTGCCGAAATGCCCATCGTGATCAGTCCGACCGTAGCGCCTTTTGGCGTAACGTGAAATCCAAGCGCATTCAGCTGCACTGCGCTTGTCGCCATGGCGCCTGTCACCATCCCTGCGCTAAAAAGGAGCAACGGCTGACGGGTCAGTGAAGCGGCGAAGAGCGCAAGTGAGAGGAGAATAAACTGACAAATAATCAGTTTCTTACGGTTAACGCTGTCTCCAAGCGGAACAAGAAACAGTATTCCCAGCATATAACCTATTTGCATGCTCGCCGCGATGAAGCCGGTATAAAACAGAGGCAGCTGCAAAGATGCTGCGATAGCGGGCAATACGGGCTGGAGAATATAGTTATTTGCCATAGCCGTACCGGCCGCGATGCTGGCGAACCAGATAAATAACGGCGAAACCGCATTTTCTTGTGCGATATCACTCATTAATTGCCCCCTGTCTTTTTTTTGCCACAATATCAATTGCAACTTTCATTTTTTTCTCGGGAAACGGTAGGACATGCAATAACGTAAATGCAGGTCGGGAATCACGGAAATAGTGTCCATGGATACGCGCTACCTGCTGCCATTCTTCAATTTCCGTCAGATAAAGCCTGCTTTGTATTACGTCGTCTATTGCATAACCACTGGATTCAAGTATCCCCCTGATCTTATTTAGAACACATTCCGTTTGCCGTGAGATATCATCAGATTCAATCTCACCACAAGAATTAAGAGGTCCCGTTTTCGAAATATATAGCCAACCGTCTGCTTCTACCGCTCGCGAGAAACCGAAAGCCTCCTCCCAGCTGCTGCCGGAAGTAATAAGTCTTTTTGATTCCACAATGTCATGCCTTTCATCACTGGGTGAAACAAACATATTACAACCCGATCAAATTTGTCCAGAAAAAATAACAAAAAAATTAACCAAAATTTAGCAGGTAATTAAGTAAGCGTTTCCTGGATAAGCTGTAAGCACAGCTAACCAATCAACATCCAAATTAATAAAATTAAATGATCGATAAGACGGTAAATATCCCGCAGACAGCCGTAATTAAACGAGTTAAGCATTAAAATAATGACTCTTTTATTTAGCTGGGGGTTTTTACCGCATGCAAATATTCCCCCCCACCTAAAAGAATCATATTTCGTTATTTATTCTTATATGTAACCTCATGGAAAATATGAGAAATATTTAAATATAAGACAACCTTATGACGTCACAGGTTAGGGGTATTCAGCAGGGTATTCTTGAGAACTCGCGGGCAGGAAATTAAACGGTTTCAATAAAAAAGCCTGCTTTAATTGCAGGCTTTTGCTTCTCGTCGACCAGGACGGGTGCTAAAAGGGGCTTAAATCTGATAATCAATCGCCACTTCTTCCGGCTCCATCACCTGACGTTTAATCTCATCAACGGACAGCCCGGCGTTACAGAGTTCGATAAAGCGCCACACATAGTTGCGCTGCAGCTGTCCGCGCTTCAGGCCGAGCCAGACGGTGTTGGCGTCAAACAGATGACGCGTGTCAAGACGCACCAGGTTTCCGTCTTCGCGCTCTCCGCTGGACTGTTCCGCCACCAGGCCAATGCCCAGACCCAGCTCGACGTAGGTTTTAATCACGTCAGAATCCTGCGCGCTCAGCACTACGTCCGGCGTGAGCCCTTTGCGGTTGAAGGCTTCATCAATGCGCGATCGTCCGGTAATGCCCTGGCGGTAGGTAATCAGCGGCCATTTGGCAATGTCTTCCAGAGTCAGGGGCGAAACCTGATTCAGCGGATGATCGACCGGGAGTAACAGGCTGTGATGCCAGCGGAACCAGGGGAACGCCGCCAGCAGCGGGTCGTTGCTCAGGCGCTCGCTGGCAATGCCGATATCCGCCCCACCGTTTTGCAGCAGCACTTCAATTTCCTGCGGCGTCCCCTGGATAAGCTCCAGACGGACGTCAGGGAAAAGTTCGCGGAACGCTTTAATCACCGGCGGCAGGCTGTAGCGCGCCTGGGTGTGGGTGGTGGCGATGGTGAGCACGCCCGAGGCGTCATTGGTGAAGAGGTCAGCCAGACGACGCACGTTGCTGGCCTCGTTGAGGATCCGCTCAGCGATGGTGAGCAATGCCTTACCCGGCTCCGTCATGCCGAGCAGCCGCTTGCCGCGACGGATGAAGATCTCGATGCCGAGCTCCTCTTCCAGCTCGCGAATGTGGCGGCTGACGCCGGACTGAGAGGTATAAAGCATATTGGCGACTTCGGTCAGGTTATAGTCCCGCCTGGCCGCCTCACGGATGATTTTAAGTTGCTGGAAATTCACGATTCACTCCGGCGCATCTGACATAGCCCTATTGTTAGAGTCAGCCGTGCCGCAGAACAAATAATAAAAACCAGCATCTTATGCTTTTATGGAATATCAGCTCACGAGCTGAAGTTCACGGTTCTCAAGCGATGGCTTGCTGACCAGCGACATCAAAATCTCTTTTACCGCCTGCGCCTGCGGCGACAGCGAACCGCGTGCGGACATGTTCAGCGACAGCGGCAGGCTCATCGACGGCGTGGTGATGCGGGCCATCCAGCCGTTTGCCGCACCGCACAGCGAGCGCGCGGCGGATTCTGGCAGAACGGTAACGCCCATGCCGCTGGCAATGGCCGCGGTAAGGGTAGAGATAGAGTCAATTTCGCCGATAATTTTCGCCGTCAGGCGGCGCAGGGAGAACGCCTCGTCCACGCGCACGCGCACGGCGCTGTAGTCGCGCGGCAGGTAGAGGTTCATCTCTGCCACGGCGGTAAGGTCGACGCTCTGTCCCGGGCAGTCGCGGGTGCCCACAAGGTAGAGATCCTCTTTCAGCAGCGGCTGGCTGGTGATCCCGGCGACAGGCGAGCGATCGTAAAGCACCGCCATGTCCAGCTGGCCGCTCAGCAGTTTGTCATTCAGAACAGAACCGCTGTTTTCGTGCAGGTACACCAGCACTTCCGGCAGCTCGGCGCGGACGGCCTGCAGCAGCGGCATGGTGATAGACGATGCGGCCGTTCCCGGTGCCAGACCGATGGAAACGTGTCCGCTCAGGGTCTGGCCGACGTTATTTACCGCCAGCTGCGCCTGTTCGCACTGGCGAAGGATGGTGCGGGCGTGGGTATACAGGATCTTCCCTGCTTCCGTTGGCGTGACGCCGCGTTTGGTGCGTATCAGCAACTGCTGATCCATCTCGCCTTCCAGAGTAGCCACCTGCTGGCTCAGCGCAGGCTGCGCGATATGCAGCACTTCTGCTGCTTGAGTCAGGCTGCCGATATCGACGATTTTTACGAAGTATTTCAGTCGTCTTAAGTTCATTTTGCCCCCTGTTCGAAATGCTGTGCCGTAACCGGCTGTCGTTGTTGAACAGGTTTTGCAATATGAGTGCCACTTTTACCATACGGTCTGAATGGGCCGCTAAGCGCCTGAAAATAAGGAAAGCTAATCATGGACGGGGGTTTTATTACCGAAACAGCAGTTTCCGATCTGCCCCATTAGGGGTACACCCGCACCAAAGCGGTGCATTTCGCTGGCAAAAACATCACTTTGCCGATTTTGTCAGCAAACGATCAAAAGGCGGCGATCCACCCTTTGACAAGGCGAACGGAGGTCGATAATATGCGCCCCGTTCACACGATTCCTCTGTAGTTCAGTCGGTAGAACGGCGGACTGTTAATCCGTATGTCACTGGTTCGAGTCCAGTCAGAGGAGCCAAATTTGAAAAGCCTGCTTTTAAAGCAGGCTTTTTGCTTTTCTGCGCAGGGTAAAATTGTCGGGTGGCGGCTTCGCCTTACCCGACCTACGGGACTGTAGGCCCGGTAAGCGCAGCGCCACCGGGCGAAACGAACTCAATGGCTGAGCTTCACCGGCATCCCTGATCGCCGTTCCAGTTCGGCTCCCGCCCCTTCGTTTATCAGCTGCGTTCGCTGCGCGGCTGAAATGGGCAGAGGCACTTTCCGGGTTGACTCAAATTCCGCTCGATTACGTGATAGTGGCTCGTGAACTTCTACCCAGCGGCTGCCGTCCGGTTCGGTGGTGACTTTAACGGGCCGATCGATAAGCTGAACGCGGGTTCCGATGGGAACATTATCGAAAAGGTATTTGATGTCGTTATTCCGCAGGCGGATACAGCCCTGGCTCACGCGCAGCCCGATGCCAAAATTCGAGTTGGTGCCGTGAATGGCATACAGCCTGCCGATATATATCGCATACAGGCCCATCGGGTTATCCGGCCCGGCGGGCACGAAGGCCGGAAGCGTTTTCCCTTCAGCCGCATAGGCGCGCCGCGTATTCGGCGTCGGAGACCAGGTGGGCCCCTCCTGCTTACGCTCAACCGCCGTCACCCAGTTGCGCGGGGTTTCACGCCCGGCCTGACCGATGCCGATGGGCAATACTTCCACCGTATTGCCGCCTGACGGGTAATAGTAGAGGCGCATTTCCGCCACGTTCACGACAATCCCCTCGCGGACGGTGTCGGGCAAAATGAGCTGCTGGGGGATGACCAGCCGGGTGCCGGGCTGAGGCAGAAAAGGATCCACGCCCGGGTTGGCTTCCAGCATATTGCTTAGGCCCAGCCCGTGCTGCGCGGCGAAAGCCTCCAGAGGCAGCGTGTTGCCCTGCGGAACGGTGACGATAGTCGGGGTTCCCACCAGACGACTGCCTTCCGGCGGTAGGGTATAGGTTACGGCAAATGCACCGGGAACAGCGGCACACAGCGTAAGGACGAACCAGGTAAATCGAATCATAGTTTCCTGCGCTCAAAAAAAGAGAAAGCCCGATCTCCGTCAGGCTTTCTCTGCGTATGCTATCTCGCCTCGGTTTTGCGCCACCTGCGCGTCAGCACCTTTTCCGCCTCGACAATCAGGAACATCACAAAACCAATCAGGAACGTAATGACCCAGTAGCGGAACGGCAGCGCTTCGGTGCCAAACAGCATCTGCATGAACGGCGCGTAAATAATAAGAAGCTGTAGCGCCAGCAGTACGCCGCTCACGATCCAAATCCCTTTATTCTCCAGCAGGCCTTTGCTCAGCGAGAAGCCGTCATTCACGCGGCAGTTAAGCATGTAGAACCACTGCGCGGTCACCAGGGTTTGCAGCAGCACGGTGCGGATAAATTCCGCCGAGTAGCCGCGCGGCTGTAGCCAGGCTTCCAGCACGAAGGCGCTGATGGCAATCATCAGGCCGACAAACACCACGCGCCAGATGGCATAGCCGTCCATCACATGCAGATTCGCCTTGCGCGGTGGCCGGTTCATGATGTCCTTCTCACCCGCTTCAAACGCCAGGCCAAACGACAGCGTTGCCGAGGTGGCCATGTTCATCCACAGGATCAGGACCGGCGTCAGCGGGATGAGGTTCCCCGCCAGCAGCGCGATGATGATCAGCAGGGCCTGGGCAATGTTGCTGGGGATAACGAACAGGATGGTCTTTTTCAGGTTATCGTAAACCCGACGCCCCTCGTGCACCGCGCTGGCAATGGTGGCAAAGTTGTCATCCGTTAACACCATATCCGCGGCTTCCTTGGTGACTTCAGTCCCCTTAATCCCCATGGCGATCCCCACATCCGCCCGCTTGAGCGCCGGAGCGTCATTTACGCCATCCCCGGTCATCCCCACCACTTCCTGTTTACTTTGCAGGGCCTGCACGAGGCGGAATTTATCCTCCGGGCTGGTTCGGGCGAAAATATCGTACTGCTGCGCGGCGTCGCTCAGCTGACGATCGTCCATCGCCTCCAGCTCACGTCCGGTGATAGCGCTTGCGGCGTTGCCAATCCCCAGCATTTGCCCAATGCTCATCGCCGTTTGCGGGTGGTCGCCGGTGATCATCTTCACGCGGATCCCGGCCTGCAGACAGTCGGCAATCGCGGTAATGGCCTCCGGACGCGGGGGATCCATCATCCCGGCGATACCGAGCAGAATAACGCCATCCTGCAGGTCAGGGTGATCCAGCTCACGCTGTCCCTCGCGGGCGGGTTTCCAGGCCGCAGCCACCATGCGCAGCCCCTCGCGGGCATACTCTTCAATCTTCCCTTCCCAGTATGGCTGATCGAACGGCTGCAGCCCGTCATTCGTCTGCTGGAACTGGCAGAGGCGGAACAGGACGTCCGGCGCGCCGGTGAGTAAAATCACCTCTTCTTCGCCCAGACGGTACAGCGTGGACATGTATTTATACTGCGAGTCAAACGGGATTTTACTGCGCATTTCGGTATCCAGCGCGGGAAGCGGGATTTTCGCCGCCAGCACCTTCAGCGCGCCCTCGGTCGGGCCGCCGGTTATTTTCCACAGCCCCTGCTCGTCTTTGATCAGCTGGCTGTCGTTACAGAGGTCGATGGTGCGCAGGTAGCGTTCCAGCAGGGAACCCTGCGTCACGCTGACGGGCGTCGGATCGTCTACGGGGTGAATATTGCCGACCGGCTCGTAGCTTTCTCCCTCCACGCGATAGGTCGTATCGGCGGTAATCACCGCCTTGACCGTCATTTCGTTCATGGTCAGGGTGCCGGTTTTATCCGAGCAGATGACCGTCATTGC
>NZ_JAKLRZ010000046.1:0-26355 GCF_021892025.1 Enterobacter cloacae complex sp. ECC445
AGAGACTTGGTATTCATTTATTGTCCGAAGACATTAAGAATCCATGTCACTTTGAGTGCCCACACAGATTGTCTGATTAATTGTTAAAGAGCAGTGCAACGCGGCTTTCGCTCAGCGTTGCGAGGTGGCGTATATTACGCTTTCCTCTTTCAGAGTCAACCCGTTATTTCAGGATTTTTTTTCTCTTCAACCGAACCGGCTGTTTGTGAAGTGATTCACATCCGCCGTGTCGATGGAGGCGCATTATAGGGATCCCATTTTTTAGCACAAGTATTTTTTAGATCTTTTTTTCCAACTGCTGATTTTCCGCGCTTTTCGCTGAAATCCCGCCCGATCTGCTTAAATATTGACGTATTTTGCCTTGCCTCGATCCATTAATACGATCAAAGTCTTCTGTATAGCGCCCAATCTTAGAGGTAGATATGTCAGCAGTATTACGTCCTTATAAAGATCTGTTCCCTCAAAAAGGCGATCGCGTGATGATCGATGCCAGTAGCGTGGTCATTGGTGATGTCCGAATGGCTGATGACGTCAGCATCTGGCCGCTCGTTGCCATCAGGGGAGATGTTAACTTTGTGTCGATTGGTGCACGTACCAATATTCAGGACGGTAGCATTCTGCACGTTACGCACAAATCCTCCTATAACCCCGAGGGTAATCCCCTCATCATTGGAGAAGAGGTGACCGTCGGCCATAAAGTGATGCTTCACGGCTGCACAATTGGAAATCGCGTACTTGTTGGTATGGGGTCGATCTTGCTGGATGGCGTCATAGTAGAAGATGACGTAATGATTGGTGCCGGTAGCCTTGTCCCGCAAAACAAACGGCTGGAAAGTGGCTATCTCTATCTGGGAAGCCCGGTAAAACAAATCCGCCCCCTTAAGGAGGCAGAGATCGAAGGATTGAAATACTCAGCGAACAACTACGTTAAATGGAAGAATGACTATCTTGATCAGGACAACCAGACCCAGCCCTGATCGTCTTCCTGCTGTTCACGAATTAAATCGCTGGCTTCCTCTTCCAGATCCCAGCGATTTTCGCAAAATACCGCTACTGGATCTGAACCACCAAAACGACGCAACAGCGTCTCCCCATGAATGGCACAGGTCAACTGCATGCCCTGTACCAGCACCGGAAAACAGACCGCTTGTTTATGTTCATCCCAGCTCTCTCTGTCCGGGAAATCAATAGCCTGATTCACGCAGAGAGCTCCTGCTTTAATTTTTCAATGACGGGTTCGACCGCAGGCAGAACGCCATGCCAGAGCAGCACCGCATGCGCAGCCTGCCCCACCAGCATTCCCAGCCCATCGGCTAAATGTTTCGCGCCGTGCTGTTCACACCAGCTCAGGAAAGGCGTCTTCCCTTTCTGGTAGAACATGTCATAGAAGTACATATGCGCACTGACCAGCGAAGCGGGGATCGCCGGGATCTCACCGTTGATGCCGCTGGATGTGGCATTAATGACAAGATCGAACTCTCGTTCGGCAAGATCGTCAAGCGCTACCGCGCTCACGCTGCCGGTATGCGCAAACAACGCCGCCAGCGCTTCTGCCCGGGAATAGGTTCTGTTGGTAATGGTCACCGCACAGTCCAGTGAAAGCAGAGGCAGCAGAACGCCCCGCGATGCGCCACCCGCGCCAATCAGCAGGACGCGGAACCCGGGCTTAATAAACGACAGACGTTCCAGATCGCTAAGTAAACCAATCCCGTCGGTGTTGTCACCCAGAAGGCGTCCATCTTCGAGCCGTTTTAGGGTATTGACTGCACCAGCCAGCGAAGCGCGCTCGGTCAGCTCATCCGCACGTTCGAAGGCCTCCTCTTTAAAAGGAACCGTCACGTTCGCACCTTTGCCGCCCGCGGCGAAAAAAGCCTCCAGCGTAGGGATAAATGCATCCACCGGCGCCAGTACGCGCCCATAGGGATGATTTATCTGCAGCTGCTTCGCAAATTGCTGATGGATCGACGGTGACTTGCTGTGCGCAATCGGATTACCAAAAACGGCATAGGTTTCCATGAGATTACCCCTGGCGAAAACGTTCGCCGGTCAAAGCGTCGCGAATTTCAGAGGGATTCAGGCGCCCTCCCGTTTCGCCGGCAGCGACAGGGAAGTCATTCCCGAACTGTGCCAGCACTTCTTCGGTTGTCCGACAAGGTGGCAGCCCGGTCAGGTTGGCACTGGTTGAGACCAGGGGCTTACCAAATGCCAGGCACAGTTCAACCACCAGCGGATGGTCAGTTACGCGAACGGCGAGGGAATCAAAGCGTCCGGTTAACCAGCGCGGCGTTGTCGGCTGCGCCGGGAAGACGAAGGTCACCGGCCCAGGCCACGCGGAGAAAATAGTCTCGCGCTGCGCTGGCGTCAGCATGGAGTCATCGATATAGGGTTTGAGCTGCGCGTAATTCGCAGCGATCAAAATCAGCCCTTTCTCGACGGGTCTTTGTTTTAAGGCAAGCAGGCGGCTTACAGCCGTCTCGCTGTCAGGATCGCAGCCGACCCCAAAAACAGCTTCAGTTGGATAGGCGATGACTTCTTCATTTTTCAGTACGTCCACTGCATGCGCAATGGAGGCTGATGGCAGGTTTTTATTCACTATTTTGATCCGCCGTAACCGGCTTTCCACATTGTTTACTGGCGCAGAAGCGTTTCAAGCCTTGCGCGGTTTTCTTCTCTATGAGTAGCGGATAATTACAATGAGGGCAGGTACCCGCTACCGGTTTAAAATTGATAACGAACTGGCATTCAGGATAGCGATCGCACGAATGGAAGGTCTTACCATAACGGGAGCGGCGCTGTACCAACTGACCGCGCTGACACTGAGGGCAGGAAATTGCCGTTTCATCAGGTTTATCAATTTGTTCCGTATGCCCACATTCCGGGTAGCGGCTACATCCAATAAACATACCGAAACGCCCCTGGCGTAGCGCGAGTTCGCCGCCGCAGAGTGGACAATATTGGCCCTCCAGAATTTTAACGACATGTCCATCCGCCTGGCTTTTCAGGGGACGGACATAATCACATTCCGGATACTGTGAACAACCGAGAAACGGGCCGTGTTTCCCGGACCGAATAACAAGTTCAGCCCCGCACTGCGGGCAGGGCTCATTTTTATGCACCGTGAATAGTGCTGATTTGGCCATAACAACTCTTGGTGCTGCACGTTGAATTAGTGCAGCATACCTTCATTCACTTCAAAGAGTAATTCTTCCATTTGCTGATAGGCGTTTTCACAGCCCGGGATATTAAACAGAACCATCAGAATCACCCATTTCAGATCTTCCAGTTCAAATTCTGCTGTATCCAGCGCCATAACGCGCTCTATCACCATTTCTCTCGTTTCGAGGTTCAGCACCTGAATCTGCTCAAGGAATAAGATGAATCCCCGGCAGCTGGCGTCCAGCCTTTCACACTCTTCTGCGGTATAAATGCGTACTGACAATGGGTCAGAAGCAAGCTGCATCGGTTCGGCGAGGCCTTCCTGATAATCAGCCAGTTTTTCCAGCCACATCAACGCATTATAGATATCTTCCCGCTCAAACCCCGCATCGGTAAGATCCTGTGTCAATTTGTCCTGATCCACTCGCATTTCTGCTTCGTTATGGATGTAAGTCTCAAACAAATACATCAGTACGTCGAACATGGCATGCCCTCCTTAATCGGACATAGCCGCCGGGTACAGCTGCGATCCACCCTGCTAACTCCAGTTCGAGTAGCTGTGCTACCGTTACTGGCACAGGTTGGCCGGCACGTTCAGCGACAACGTCAACAGGTGTTACCTCATCTCCTACGTTAGCCAGGAGCTTGGGAAATGGCAATGCCACCTTTCCCTGATCTGATGAATATTGTCGCTTTTCGGGATCTTCCTGCAGCCATTGCAGCCCATATTGCAAATTTTCAAGAATATCCCCTATTTCCGTTACCGGGGTTGCCCCTTGCTTAATCAGCCAGTGGGGCCCCTCGCATCCGGGATTACCTATCGGACCAGGCAAGGCAAAGACTTCTCTCCCCTGCTCGAGCGCGCACCGGGCCGTGACCAGCGAACCGCTTCTCAGCGCCGCTTCAACCACCAGTACGCCTTTGCTAAGCCCGCTGATAATTCGATTGCGACGCGGAAAGTTTGCGGGCCAGGGCTGCGCGGAAAGAGGAAACTCAGACACGACTGCGCCGTCAGCTTCGATAAGCCGCATCGCTAATGCCTGATGTCGGCGAGGATATATGCTAAACAGACCGTTCCCCAGCACCGCGACGCTTCGTCCTTTAACCGACAGCGCCGCGTTGTGGGCCACGCCGTCAATACCGCAGGCCAGCCCGCTGGTGATCGTGAAACCGCTTTGTGACAGCTGTTCGCACAGGATTTTCCCCCATCGCTCGCCGTACCATGACGGGGCACGGCTGCCTACCACCGCCAGCTGAATGGTATTAAGCGTCTCAGGATTACCTTTCAGGAATAATGCCCCGGGGTAATCCGGAATCGTTCGGAGTAAAGGGGGATAAAGTGGATGGTTGGCCGTCAATAAGTGATTTCCCGGCTGCTCAAGCCACATCAGGCTACGTTCTAGCTCGCTCTCATCTGGCGCAAAGAACCGTTCGGCCTGTTTTGCCGTCAACCCGGCGCTTCTGGCGGCGAGCGCGTCGATGTTTTCCTGCATCTCTAGCCGTGCGGCTGCTTCCATCATTACATCACCGCACAGAGACCCCGTGTGTATTAGTCGTAGCCATATCTCGATTGACGTCATCCTTTCCCCTGCCATAAGCGGCCTCTGCAATCATTGCGATTGGTCACTGATGCTGTCAATCGATGGGGGATTTGTCTAGAATAGAGGGAGTATTCTTATCAACTCCTGAACACGACTCTGGAAATTTATGGCAGTTTTGCAAGTGTTACATATTCCGGACGAGCGCCTTCGCATCGTCGCTGAACCGGTCAAAGAAGTGAATGCAGAAATCCAGCGTATCGTTGATGATATGTTCGATACCATGTACGCCGAAGAAGGCATTGGCCTGGCGGCGACGCAGGTGGACATTCACAAGCGTATTATCGTGATTGATGTTTCTGAAAATCGCGATGGTCGTCTGGTGCTGATTAACCCTGAGTTGCTCGAAAAGAGCGGCGAAACCGGTATTGAGGAAGGCTGTCTGTCCATCCCTGAACAGCGTGCTTTAGTGCCGCGCGCCGAAAAGGTGAAAATTCGCGCTCTGGATCGCGACGGTAATCCGTTCGAACTGGAAGCAGACGACCTGCTGGCGATTTGTATTCAGCATGAGATGGATCACCTGGTCGGTAAACTGTTTATCGATTATCTCTCGCCGTTGAAACAGCAGCGTATTCGTCAGAAAGTAGAGAAACTGGACCGTTTGCGTTCTCGCGCATAACGTCCCCCCGGATACAAGGATCATCGTGTCTAAATCACTACGAATTATCTTCGCGGGAACCCCTGATTTTGCAGCGCGTCATCTTGACGCGCTGTTATCTTCTGGTCACCAGGTTGTGGGCGTCTTTACCCAGCCGGACCGCCCGGCAGGCCGCGGTAAAAAACTGATGCCGAGCCCGGTAAAGGTGTTGGCAGAAGAGCATGGACTCCCCGTTTTCCAGCCCGCATCGTTACGCCCGCAGGAAAATCAGCAGCTGGTTGCTGACCTGAATGCCGACGTAATGGTGGTAGTGGCTTACGGTTTAATTCTGCCAAAAGCTGTGCTTGATATGCCTCGCCTGGGGTGCATCAACGTACATGGTTCTCTGCTCCCGCGCTGGCGTGGTGCAGCACCTATCCAGCGCTCGCTGTGGGCAGGCGATGCCGAAACGGGCGTTACCATCATGAAGATGGACGTAGGTTTAGACACCGGCGATATGCTGTATAAGCTGGCTTGTCCCATTACGTCAGAAGACACTAGCGCCACGCTGTATGACAAGCTGGCAGACCTTGGCCCACAAGGGCTTATCGAGACGCTCCAGCAGCTTGCTGACAATACGGCGAAGCCGGAAGTTCAGGATGAAGCACAGGTCACATATGCCGAAAAGCTGAGCAAAGAGGAAGCGCGGATCGACTGGTCCCTGTCAGCCGCTCAGCTTGAGCGCTGCATTCGCGCTTTTAATCCATGGCCAATGAGCTGGATGGAAATTGATGAGCAGCCGGTGAAAGTCTGGAAAGCCTCCGTCATTCGCGGTACGACTGCGGCTGAACCCGGTACGATTATTGACGCCAGCAGGAATGGTATCCAGGTCGCGACAGCAGAAGGCATCCTGAATCTTGAATCGCTACAGCCGGCCGGTAAGAAGGCCATGAGCGCTCAGGATTTGTTAAATTCCCGTCGCGAATGGTTTATTCCGGGCAATCGTCTTGCCTGAGCAAATTAATTCTTAAGGCCCGGTGTTTCCGGGCATTTTTATTTTTACGGTTATGAAAAAACAAAATCTACGCAGTATGGCGGCTCAGGCCGTTGAGCAGGTTATCGAGCAGGGCCAGTCATTAAGTAACGTCCTGCCTTCCCTGCAACAAAAAGTCTCTGATAAAGACAAAACCCTGCTTCAGGAGCTCTGCTTTGGCGTTCTGCGCACGCTTTCTCAGCTTGAGTGGTTGATTAACAAGCTGATGTCACGCCCAATGACTGGCAAGCAGCGCACCGTACACTATTTGATTATGGTGGGTTTTTATCAGCTTCTTCATACCCGCATCCCACCTCATGCCGCGCTGGCAGAGACGGTGGAAGGTGCCGTTGCGATTAAACGACCTCAGTTGAAAGGGCTGATCAACGGCGTACTGCGTCAGTTCCAGAGGCAGCAGGAAGAGCTTCTGGCTGAATTTGCCCAAAGCGAGGCACGTTTCCTTCACCCGGACTGGCTGTTGAAGCGTCTGAAAAAAGCTTATCCACAGCAGTGGCAGGAGATTGCCGATGCCAACAATCAGCGTCCGCCAATGTGGTTACGCGTGAATCGTAATCACCAAAGCCGTGACGCATGGCTGAGCTTGCTCGAACAAGCCGGAATGAGTGGATTCCCGCATGAAACCTATCCGGATGCTGTACGCTTAGCTTCACCGGCACCGGTACATGCTTTACCCGGTTTTGATGAAGGCTGGGTGACCGTACAGGATGCCTCCGCTCAGGGCTGCATGACCTGGCTTGAACCTAAAAACGGTGAGCAGATCCTCGATCTGTGCGCTGCGCCCGGGGGCAAAACAACGCATATACTTGAAGTGGCTCCGCAGGCTAGCGTGATGGCAGTGGACGTCGATGAACAGCGTCTTTCACGCGTCTACGACAACCTCAAGCGTCTGGGCATGAAGGCTCAGGTTAAGCAAGGTGATGGTCGTAAACCCGCCGAATGGTGTGGTGAAACACAATTCGATCGCATTTTGCTCGACGCCCCCTGCTCTGCAACCGGTGTTATTCGCCGTCATCCGGACATCAAATGGCTGCGCCGCGATCGTGATATTAAGGAACTTGCCCAGCTGCAATCTGACATACTCGACGCTATCTGGCCGCATCTTAAAACGGGCGGAACGTTGGTCTATGCAACCTGCTCCATACTGCCGGAAGAAAACAGCCAGCAAATCGCGGCCTTCCTTAAACGTACCCCGGACGCCACGCTGCGCGATACGGGAACGCCTGAATCCCCGGGTCTGCAGAACCTGCCGGGTGCAGAAGAGGGTGATGGCTTCTTTTACGCTAAGCTAATCAAAGAGTGATGTTGAGAACAGGTCACGAGATATGAAGATTATCATTCTGGGTGCAGGACAGGTTGGCGGAACGCTGGCAGAAAACCTGGTTGGCGAAAACAACGACATCACAATCGTTGATACCAACGGCGATCGCCTGCGCGTCTTGCAGGACAAGTTTGACCTGCGCGTCGTGCAGGGTCATGGTTCACACCCACGCGTTCTTCGTGAGGCGGGTGCCGACGATGCCGACATGCTGGTTGCGGTAACCAGTTCTGACGAAACCAATATGGTGGCCTGCCAGGTGGCCTACTCGCTTTTCAACACGCCAAACCGAATCGCACGTATTCGCTCTCCGGACTACGTTCGCGACGCTGAGAAACTCTTTAATTCTGAAGCGGTCCCGATTGACCATCTCATCGCGCCAGAACAGCTGGTTATCGACAATATCTATCGCCTGATCGAATATCCGGGCGCCCTGCAGGTAGTGAACTTTGCCGAGGGCAAAGTGAGCCTGGCAGTGGTGAAGGCCTATTACGGTGGACCATTGATCGGCAATGCGCTTTCCACCATGCGTGAGCACATGCCGCATATCGATACGCGCGTCGCCGCCATTTTCCGTCACGACAGGCCAATTCGCCCGCAAGGCTCCACGATTGTCGAAGCAGGTGATGAGGTGTTCTTTATTGCGGCCTCACAGCATATTCGTGCGGTGATGAGTGAACTTCAGCGTCTCGAAAAACCCTATAAACGCATTATGCTGGTCGGAGGTGGCAATATTGGGGCAGGCCTGGCACATAGGCTGGAAAAAGATTACAGCGTGAAATTGATCGAACGCGATCAGCAGCGCGCTGCCGAGCTGGCGGAAAAACTGCAAAATACGATCGTATTTTATGGCGATGCGTCGGATCAGGAGCTGCTGGCTGAAGAGCATATTGATCAAGTTGATCTCTTTATTGCCGTCACCAACGACGACGAGGCGAATATAATGTCCGCCATGCTCGCCAAGCGTATGGGGGCAAAAAAGGTCATGGTGCTTATCCAGCGCAAGGCGTATGTCGATCTGGTCCAGGGCAGCGTGATTGATATTGCCATTTCGCCACAGCAGGCGACAATTTCTGCGCTCCTGAGCCATGTTCGTAAAGCAGATATTGTCGGAGTGTCATCGCTCCGCCGCGGTGTCGCAGAAGCCATTGAAGCTGTTGCTCACGGAGATGAAACCACGTCACGCGTCGTGGGTCGTTCGATCGACGAAATTAAGCTGCCACCAGGCACGATTATCGGTGCCGTTGTGCGCGGGAATGACGTCATGATTGCCAATGACAATTTACGTATTGAGCAAGGCGATCACGTTATTATGTTCCTTACCGATAAAAAATTTATTACCGACGTCGAGCGTTTATTCCAGCCCAGTCCATTCTTCCTTTAAAGACTTGGGTGTTCGAGTAAGAACACCCACCCTTTATCCTTTTCATTTCTGTGCCTTTTATTTTTCATAACGTTTAATTATCCCGAATGGCAATTGGCTAATCATTTGTTAAACTTATACTCGTCAGCTGGCACAAGGAGAGAACAATGAGTTTTATTAAAGAATTTCGCGAATTTGCGATGCGCGGAAACGTGGTGGATTTAGCGGTTGGTGTCATTATCGGTGCAGCATTCGGCAAGATTGTTTCATCTTTAGTGGCCGACATTATCATGCCACCTTTAGGATTGTTAATCGGGGGCATTGATTTCAAACAATTCGCTTTCACGCTGCGTGAAGCGCAGGGCGATGTTCCGGCAGTCGTTATGCACTACGGCGTATTTATTCAGAACGTATTCGATTTCGTGATTGTCGCGTTTGCCATTTTCATGGCTATCAAGCTGATCAATAGGCTCAACCGTAAAAAAGAAGAGCCGGCTGCAGCACCTGCACCTACGAAAGAAGAAGTCCTGCTGAGTGAAATCCGCGATCTGTTAAAAGAGCAGAATAACCGCGTTTGATCACCAGATAAAAGCAGGAAGGCCAGTGGTAAATAAGCGATTCGCTTGCTTGCCACTGGCCTCCCAGTTACCCCGTTTTTCATGTTTGTTTTTACGCAGATAACTTCCTTTCCCTTTTTTATTTTTCTCAACGCGCTGTCTGAATAACGGGTCGTGAAGTAACGCCTCAATGGCATTGTCCTTAATTTGTCCTTTGGTGTGCTGATAGCGGCTCATAATGTCTCCAGAGCGAGATTAATGACGACGGGAGTCTAGACCCGGATGAACTAAAAATCAACAACCCTGCGTTTCTCCACTCGCTCCCTGTTCAAGGGCTTCGAGAATTGAACAGTAAATACTGCTGTGGGCCGTACCGCAGCAGGCATCATTCAGTCTTTGCAGAGAGCGCTGCATGCTTTGCAGCTCCTGAATGCGCGCTTCAACTTCATCCAGCCGGGCCTGTACAATGCTTTTAGATTCCTGGCAGGTGTGATGTTCCGGATCGATGCGGATCGACAGCAATTCGCGGATCGAATCCAGCGTAAAACCGAGCTGACGCGCGTAACGTATAAACCGCAGGCGCTGCAGGTCGTTATCGTTGTAAAGGCGAAAGCCACCCTCAGTCCGGACTTCGTGGTCGATCATCTGCTGCTTTTCGTAATATCGGATGGTATCTGGCGTGACGTTCGCGAGCTTTGCAAGTTCACCTATACGGTACATAACTACTCCTCGTTAATTTTTCGCAACACGCTTTCACCGTATTCCCCCCGCAGAAAGTCAGTGTTCAATCCAGCCTGACGCAGCTTAAGTTCAATCAGGGCGAGACGTCGACGAAATTCAGAATGTCGTGGATCGTCCTGCCGGATCCCTTTAAGCAGATCGGCCAGTTCAATAGCCTCTCTACGCTGCTCAAGCTCCGGAGGAAGACAGCCTGCATTTTTCAGTAAACGGTATCCGGCCCGCAGTTCAGGCGCAATGTGTGAGTCATCTTCAAGCACAAGGGGTTCTCCGCAACCCGGAAGATCGTCAAATTCACCTTTTTGTTGGGCATCGCGAATATGGCGTTCTGCCCACTGGTCGATCAACCACATGACTGGCTCCCGGGGATGAACAGAATTAATACAAACATTGTAGAGAAGTGGGGATACTGCGGATATAAAAAAACCCGCCGAAGCGGGTTTTTTTACGTTACTGCAGATTACTCTGCAGCAGCTTCTGCTTTCTCTGAACGATCAACCAGCTCGATGTAAGCCATCGGCGCGTTGTCGCCTGCACGGAAACCACACTTCAGAATGCGAGTGTAACCACCGGCACGGCTCGCGAAACGCGGGCCCAGTTCGTTAAACAGTTTTGCCACGATCTCGTTATCACGAGTACGGGCGAATGCCAGACGACGATTAGCAACGCTGTCAGTCTTGGCAAGAGTAATCAGCGGCTCAACTACGCGACGCAGCTCTTTCGCTTTAGGCAGGGTCGTCTTGATGATCTCATGACGAACCAGTGAACCTGCCATGTTGCGGAACATAGCCTGGCGATGGCTGCTGTTGCGGTTCAGTTGACGACCACTCTTACGATGGCGCATGACCTTATCCTTCTCAGTAAAACCTTAACCTGTGATCCGGTTACTCGTCAGCAATGCTTGCCGGTGGCCAGTTTTCCAGGCGCATGCCCAGAGACAGACCACGTGAAGCCAGCACGTCTTTAATCTCAGTAAGAGATTTTTTACCCAGGTTCGGCGTTTTCAGCAACTCAACCTCGGTACGCTGTACCAGATCACCGATATAGTGGATAGCTTCTGCCTTGAGGCAGTTAGCAGAGCGGACAGTCAATTCGAGATCGTCAACAGGGCGCAGCAGGATCGGATCGAATTCTGGTTTCTCTTCTTTCACTTCCGGCTGACGTACATCACGTAAGTCAACGAAAGCTTCCAGTTGTTCTGCCAGGATGGTCGCCGCACGACGAATCGCCTCTTCAGGATCGATTGTGCCGTTGGTTTCCATTTCGATGACCAGCTTGTCCAGGTCGGTACGCTGTTCTACACGCGCTGCTTCAACATTGTAGGCAATACGCTCTACAGGGCTGTAGCATGCGTCGACCAGCAGACGGCCGATTGGGCGCTCATCTTCTTCCGAATGAATTCGGGCAGAAGCCGGCACATAACCACGACCGCGCTGAACTTTGATACGCATGCTAATCGCTGCGTTCTCATCGGTCAGGTGGCAGATCACGTGCTGCGGCTTGACGATTTCAACATCACCGTCGTGGGTGATGTCGGCTGCAGTCACAGGGCCAATGCCAGATTTATTCAGAGTAAGAATAACTTCATCTTTACCCTGAACTCTCACCGCCAGCCCTTTCAGGTTGAGCAGGATTTCAAGGATATCTTCCTGAACGCCTTCTTTGGTGCTGTACTCATGAAGTACACCATCAATCTCAACCTCGGTCACCGCGCAACCCGGCATCGATGAGAGCAGAATACGGCGCAGTGCGTTACCCAGAGTATGGCCAAAGCCACGCTCTAAAGGCTCAAGGGTCACCTTGGCGTGCGTCGAACTCACTTGCTCGATATCTACCAGGCGCGGTTTTAGAAACTCTGTCACAGAACCCTGCATTGTGTCCTCTCTTTGGTACTAAGCTTTACTTGGAGTAAAGCTCGACGATCAGGTGTTCGTTAATGTCCGCAGACAGATCAGAACGTTCTGGCTGACGCTTGAACGTACCTTCCATCTTGCCAGCATCAACTTCCAGCCAGGTTGGCTTTTCACGCTGCTCAGCCAGCTCCAGAGCGGCCTTCACGCGAGATTGCTTTTTCGCTTTCTCACGAATGCTAACAACGTCATTCGCTTTAACCTGATAAGAAGCGATGTTAACAACACGACCGTTTACCATGATTGCTTTGTGGCTAACCAGCTGACGTGATTCAGCACGAGTAGCGCCGAAGCCCATACGGTATACAACGTTGTCCAGACGACCTTCCAGCAGAGCCAGCAGGTTTTCACCCGTGTTGCCTTTCAGACGTGCTGCTTCTTTATAGTAGTTACGGAACTGACGCTCCAGCACACCGTACATACGGCGAACTTTTTGCTTTTCACGCAACTGCACACCATAGTCAGACAGACGCGGTTTACGCGCACCGTGCTGGCCAGGAGCTTGTTCAATTTTACACTTGGTATCGATCGCGCGAACGCCAGACTTAAGGAATAAGTCGGTGCCCTCACGACGGCTCAGCTTGAGCTTAGGACCCAAATATCTTGCCATTTTCTATCTCCAACTAACCTAAAAAACGGAGCGTTATACGCGACGTTTTTTCGGCGGACGACAACCGTTATGAGGGATCGGAGTCACATCAGTAATATTCGTGATGCGGAAACCAGCGGCGTTCAGAGCGCGAACAGTAGATTCACGACCCGGACCCGGACCTTTAACCATAACTTCCAGATTCTTGATGCCGTATTCTTTTACGGCTTCTGCGCAACGCTCTGCTGCAACCTGAGCTGCGAACGGAGTGGATTTGCGAGAACCACGGAAACCGGAACCACCGGCTGTTGCCCAACCCAATGCGTTACCCTGACGATCAGTAATAGTAACGATGGTGTTGTTGAAAGAAGCATGGATATGAGCCACGCCGTCAGAGACTTGTTTTCTTACACGTTTACGTGCACGAACTGGTGCCTTTGCCATTATTCAATCACCCCGATTATTTCTTGATCGGTTTGCGCGGACCCTTACGGGTACGTGCGTTGGTCTTAGTACGCTGACCGCGCACTGGCAGACCACGACGATGACGCAAACCGCGATAGCAACCAAGATCCATCAGGCGCTTGATGCTCATGCTGATTTCACGGCGCAGATCACCTTCAACGACAAATTTGGCAACTTCGTCACGCAGCGTGTCGATTTGTTCTTCAGACAGCTCACTGATCTTAACATCTTCAGCGATACCCGCTGCAGCCAGAATGGCTTTAGAACGGGTCTTGCCGACGCCGTAGATCGAAGTTAATGCGATCACAGCATGTTTCTGATCAGGAATGTTAATGCCTGCTATACGGGCCACTATGCACTCCTACTATTTAATATGTACGCACCATGCTGAAAAGCCCGTTTTCAGGATACTCAAATGGAAACGTACAGACATACAAAAGATTGGCTGGCTAATCTAGCCAGCTCAACCCAACTTTGCAAGAAAAATATGCGAAATAATCAGCCTTGGCGCTGTTTATGCTTCGGCTCGGCACTGCAAATCACACGGATGACACCATCACGCTTAACGATTTTGCAGTTACGGCATAATTTCTTGACGGAAGCACGAACTTTCATTTTTACTCTCCGTAACTTCTCAGGCGACCATTTAGCGGCCGTAGCCTTTCAGGTTCGCCTTCTTCAATGCAGACTCATACTGACTGGACATCATCAGAGTTTGCACTTGAGCCATAAAGTCCATAATCACGACAACAACGATAAGCAGTGAGGTCCCACCGAAGTAGAACGGTACTTTCATTGCATCACGCATGAACTCCGGGATCAGGCAGATAAAAGTAATATAGAGCGCACCAACCAAAGTCAGGCGGGTCATTACTTTATCGATATACTTCGCCGTTTGCTCTCCCGGACGAATTCCTGGTACAAATGCACCGGACTTCTTCAGGTTATCTGCTGTTTCACGCGGGTTGAAGACCAACGCCGTGTAGAAGAAACAGAAGAAGATGATCGCAGACGCATAGAGTAACACATAAAGTGGTTGCCCAGGCTGCAAATACAGCGAAATTGTTGTCAGCCAGTTCCAACCAGTACCGCCCCCGAACCATGACGCGATGGTTGCCGGGAACAGAATAATACTGGAAGCGAAGATAGCCGGGATAACCCCCGCCATGTTCACTTTCAGCGGTAAATGTGTGCTCTGTGCAGCATAGACACGACGACCCTGCTGACGTTTAGCGTAGTTCACCACAATGCGGCGTTGACCACGTTCAACGAAGACAACAAAGAACGTCACTGCAAATACTAATACTGCAACCAACAGCAACAGGAGGAAGTGCAGGTCGCCTTGACGCGCTTGCTCGATAGTGTGGGCGATGGCTGGCGGGAGGCCCGCAACAATACCGGCGAAGATAATGATTGAGATACCGTTACCGATACCACGCTCAGTAATCTGTTCGCCGAGCCACATCAGGAACATTGTCCCTGTGACCAGACTTACAACAGCGGTGAAGTAGAATGCAAAGCCCGGATTTAACACCAGGCCCTGCATACCAGGCATATTCGGCAGACCGGTAGCAATACCGATCGACTGGAATATTGCCAGCACCAGAGTACCGTAACGGGTGTACTGACTAATCTTACGACGTCCAGACTCCCCTTCTTTCTTCAACTCTGCCAGGGCCGGATGAACGACCGTCAGCAGCTGGATAATAATAGATGCCGAAATGTACGGCATAATACCCAGTGCGAAGATAGAAGCACGGCTGAGAGCACCACCAGAGAACATGTTGAACATTTCAATGATGGTGCCTCGCTGTTGCTCAAGCAGTTTGGCAAGTACAGCGGCATCGATACCAGGGATCGGAATAAAAGAGCCAATACGGAACACAATCAGCGCGCCGATAACAAACAGCAGTCTGCGTTTCAGCTCGCCAAATCCACCTTTGGCACTTTGAAAATCTAATCCCGGTTGCTTAGCCATCTGCTACTTATTCCTCAATTTTACCGCCAGCAGCTTCGATAGCAGCACGAGCACCTTTAGTAACACGCAGGCCACGAACAGTTACCGGAGTAGAAACTTCACCAGCCAGGATCACTTTCGCGAACTCGATCTGGATACCGATAATGTTTGCTGCTTTCAGCGTGTTCAGGTCTACAACGCCGCCTTCAACTTTCGCCAGGTCAGACAGACGGATTTCCGCTGTAATCGCTGCTTTGCGAGAGGTGAAGCCGAACTTCGGCAGACGACGGTACAGTGGCATCTGGCCACCCTCGAAACCGCGACGTACGCCACCGCCAGAACGAGAGTTCTGACCTTTGTGACCACGACCACCGGTTTTGCCGAGGCCAGAACCGATACCACGACCCAGGCGTTTACCCGCCTTTTTAGAGCCTTCGGCCGGAGACAGAGTATTTAAACGCATCTCTTACTCCTCAACTTTAACCATGAAGTAAACCGCGTTGACCATACCACGAACAGCAGGAGTATCCTCGCGCTCAACGGTATGACCAATACGACGCAGACCCAGGCCAAGCAGCGTTGCCTTGTGTTTCGGCAGACGACCGATTGCACTGCGGGTTTGAGTGATTTTAATAGTCTTTGCCATGGTCAATTACCCCAGAATTTCTTCAACGGATTTACCACGCTTGGCAGCGACCATTTCTGGAGAATTCATATTTTCCAGGCCATCAATAGTTGCACGAACCACGTTGATCGGGTTGGTGGAACCATATGCTTTGGCCAGAACGTTATGAACCCCAGCAACTTCCAGAACGGCGCGCATTGCACCACCGGCGATGATACCGGTACCTTCTGAAGCTGGCTGCATGAATACACGAGAACCCGTGTGAACACCTTTAACTGGGTGCTGCAGGGTGCCGTTGTTCAGCGCGACGTTAATCATATTGCGACGGGCTTTTTCCATCGCTTTCTGGATCGCTGCTGGAACTTCACGCGCTTTACCGTAACCAAAACCAACGCGACCGTTACCATCGCCTACTACAGTCAGAGCTGTGAAGGAGAAAATACGACCACCTTTAACGGTTTTAGATACGCGGTTTACCGCGATCAGCTTTTCCTGCAGTTCGCCAGCCTGTTTTTCGATGTGAGCCATCTTACACCTCTACCTTAGAACTGAAGGCCAGCTTCACGGGCAGCATCTGCCAGTGCCTGGACACGACCATGATATTGGAACCCGGAACGGTCAAAGGAAACATTGCTGATGCCTTTTTCCAGAGCGCGTTCAGCAACAGCTTTACCTACAGCTGCAGCGGCGTCTTTGTTACCGGTGTACTTCAATTGTTCTGAGATAGCTTTTTCTACAGTAGAAGCAGCTACCAGAACTTCAGAACCGTTCGGTGCAATTACCTGTGCGTAAATATGACGCGGGGTACGATGTACCACCAGGCGAGTTGCACCCAGCTCTTTGAGCTTGCGGCGTGCGCGGGTCGCACGACGGATACGAGCAGATTTCTTATCCATAGTGTTACCTTACTTCTTCTTAGCCTCTTTGGTACGCACGACTTCGTCGGCGTAACGAACACCCTTGCCTTTGTAAGGCTCAGGACGACGGTAGGCGCGCAGATCTGCTGCAACCTGACCGATCAGCTGTTTATCAGCGCCTTTCAGCACGATTTCAGTTTGAGTCGGGCATTCTGCAGTGATACCGGCCGGCAGCGGATGCTCAACAGGGTGTGAGAAGCCCAGAGACAGGCCTACTGCATTCCCTTTGATAGCTGCACGATAACCTACACCAACCAGCTGAAGCTTTTTAGTGAAGCCTTCGGTAACACCAACAACCATTGAGTTCAGCAGGGCACGCGCGGTACCAGCCTGAGCCCATCCATCCACGAAACCATCACGTGGACCGAAGGTCAGAGCGTTATCTGCATGTTTAACTTCAACAGCTTTGTTGAGGGTACGAGTCAGCTCGCCGTTTTTACCTTTGATCGTAATAACCTGACCGTCGATTTTTACATCAACGCCGGCAGGAATAACGACCGGTGCTTTAGCAACACGAGACATTCTTTCCTCCGATTAGGCTACGTAGCAGATAATTTCGCCACCAAGACCAGCCTGGCGCGCTGCACGATCAGTCATAACACCTTTAGAGGTAGAAACAACTGCGATACCAAGACCAGCCATAACTTTTGGCAGCTCATCTTTTTTCTTATAGATGCGCAGGCCTGGGCGGCTGACACGCTGAATGCTTTCTACAACAGCTTTACCCTGGAAATACTTGAGAGTAAGTTCCAGTTCCGGCTTGGTGTCGCCTTCAACTTTAAAATCTTCGATAAAACCTTCTTCCTTCAGCACGTTGGCAATTGCCACTTTCAGCTTGGCGGAAGGCATGGTGACCGCAACTTTGTTCGCGGCCTGACCGTTACGGATACGGGTCAGCATATCCGCGATCGGATCTTGCATGCTCATCTGTCTTTACTCCCGTGATTCAATTGGTAATTACCAGCTAGCCTTTTTCAAGCCTGGCACTTCACCGCGCATGGCGGCTTCACGCAGTTTGATACGGCTCAACCCAAACTTGCCCACATAACCATGTGGACGACCTGTTTGACGACAGCGGTTACGCTGACGAGACGGGCTGGAATCACGCGGCAGAGACTGCAGCTTGAGAACCGCATTCCAACGATCTTCGTCGGAAGCGTTCACATCAGAAATGATCGCTTTCAGTTCAGCGCGTTTAGCGAAGAATTTATCAGCTAAAGCTACGCGCTTTACTTCGCGTGCTTTCATTGATTGCTTAGCCATTCAGTAACCCTACCTTACTTGCGGAACGGGAAGTCAAAGGCAGCCAGCAGAGCACGGCCTTCTTCGTCAGATTTCGCAGTAGTGGTAATGGTAATATCCAAACCACGCACGCGGTCGACTTTATCGTAGTCGATTTCTGGGAAGATGATCTGCTCACGGACACCCATGCTGTAGTTACCACGACCGTCGAAAGACTTAGCGGACAAGCCACGGAAGTCACGGATACGTGGAACAGCAATAGTGATCAGGCGCTCAAAGAACTCCCACATGCGTTCGCCACGCAGAGTTACTTTACAGCCGATCGGATAGCCCTGACGGATTTTGAAGCCTGCAACAGATTTGCGTGCTTTGGTGATCAGCGGTTTTTGACCGGAGATTGCTGTCAGGTCAGCTGCTGCGTTATCCAGCAGTTTCTTGTCAGCGATCGCTTCACCAACACCCATGTTCAGGGTGATCTTCTCGACCCGAGGGACTTGCATGACAGAATTGTAGTTAAACTCGGTCATGAGTTTCTTAACTACTTCGTCTTTGTAGTAATCATGCAGTTTCGCCATCGTACTACTCCAAATTACTTGATAGTTTCGCTGTTAGACTTGAAGAAACGGACTTTTTTGCCGTCTTCGAATCTAAAGCCTACACGGTCAGCCTTGCCGGTAGCCGCATTGAAGATTGCAACGTTAGAAACCTGAATAGCAGCTTCTTTTTCAACGATGCCACCTGGTTGGTTCAGGGCCGGAACCGGCTTCTGATGTTTCTTAACCAGGTTGATACCTTCAACGACAAGTTTGCCGGAAGACAGAACATTTTTTACTTTACCGCGTTTACCTTTATCTTTACCGGTTAACACGATAACTTCGTCATCACGACGGATTTTCGCTGCCATGATTCGCTCCTTAGAGTACTTCTGGTGCCAGAGAGATAATTTTCATGAACTTCTCAGTACGAAGTTCACGAGTTACCGGCCCAAAGATACGCGTGCCGATAGGCTGCTCGCTGTTATTGTTTAAAATAACGCATGCATTACCATCGAAGCGAATGACAGAACCGTCAGGGCGACGAACACCCTTCTTGGTGCGCACCACTACCGCCTTCAGCACATCACCTTTTTTGACCTTACCACGTGGAATTGCTTCCTTGATGGTGATCTTGATGATGTCGCCTACGCCTGCGTAGCGACGGTGCGAGCCACCCAGAACCTTGATACACATTACGCGACGTGCACCGGAGTTGTCGGCGACGTTCAGCATAGTCTGTTCTTGGATCATTTTAGTGCTCCGCTAATGTCAACTACTACCTGAGACTCTAAAATCAGAGCCGTTAAAAAGCCCCATATCGAGGGCGCGGCATTATAACACCGCTTCTGCAATATGGGTAGAAAAAATAAACGGCTCATCGCTGAGCCGTTTATTCGTATTGAGAAGGCGTACTGTATTACAGAACCGCTTTCTCTACAACGCGAACCAGCGTCCAGGACTTAGTCTTGGACAGTGGACGGCATTCACGGATTTCAACCTTGTCGCCGATACCACATTCGTTGTTCTCGTCATGTACGTGCAGTTTGGTCGTACGCTTGATGAATTTACCGTAGATCGGGTGTTTCACAATACGTTCGATAGCTACAACAATGGATTTCTCCATTTTGTCGCTAACAACACGACCTTGCAGAGTACGGATTTTATCGGTCATTACGCACCCGCCTTCTGAGTCAGTAAAGTCTTAACGCGTGCAACATTGCGACGCACTTGCTTCAGCAGGTGAGTCTGTTGCAGCTGGCCACTTGCAGCCTGCATACGCAGGTTGAACTGCTCACGCAGCAGGTTCAGCAGCTCAGCGTTCAGCTCTTCAACGCTTTTTTCACGCAGCTCTTTTGCTTTCATTACATCACCGTCTTAGTTACAAAGGTGGTTTTGATAGGCAGTTTCGCTGCTGCCAGGCCGAAGGCTTCACGGGCCAGCTCTTCCGGAACACCGTCCATTTCATAAAGGACTTTGCCCGGTTGGATCAAGGCAACCCAGTACTCCACGTTACCTTTACCTTTACCCATACGAACTTCCAGCGGCTTCTCGGTAATTGGTTTGTCCGGGAATACACGGATCCAAATTTTACCTTGACGCTTAACTGCACGGGTCATTGCACGACGTGCTGCTTCGATCTGACGTGCAGTCAGACGACCACGGCCAACAGCTTTCAGACCGAAAGTGCCGAAGCTAACATCCGTACCCTGCGCCAGACCACGGTTGCGGCCTTTGTGCACTTTACGGAATTTTGTACGCTTTGGTTGTAACATCAGCGACGCTCCTTATTTACGGCCTTTACGCTGCTGCTTTTTAGGTTGAGCAGCCGGTTTTTCCGGTTGTTCAACAGCAGCCATACCACCCAGGATCTCACCTTTGAAGATCCATACCTTAACGCCGATTACACCGTAAGTGGTGTGCGCTTCAGAGGTGTTGTAGTCGATGTCAGCACGCAGAGTGTGCAGCGGTACGCGACCTTCACGGTACCATTCGGTACGTGCGATTTCCGCGCCGCCCAGACGGCCGCTAACTTCAACTTTGATACCTTTAGCGCCCAGACGCATTGCGTTCTGTACAGCACGCTTCATAGCACGACGGAACATAACACGACGTTCCAGCTGAGAAGTGATGCTGTCAGCAACCAATTTAGCGTCCAGTTCAGGCTTACGAACTTCAGCGATATTGATCTGTGCAGGAACGCCAGCGATATCCGCTACGACCTTGCGCAGTTTTTCTACGTCTTCGCCTTTCTTACCGATAACGATGCCAGGACGAGCAGTGTGAATAGTCACACGGATGCTCTTCGCTGGACGCTCGATAACGATACGAGATACAGACGCTTTAGCCAGTTCCTTAGTCAGGTACTGACGTACTTTAAAATCGCTGTCCAGGTTGTCAGCGAATTCTTTGGTGTTCGCAAACCAGGTAGAGTTCCATGGTTTTACAATACCCAGGCGAATACCATTAGGATGTACTTTCTGACCCATTGCTAGTCTCCAGAGTCTCAGCGATCGGACACAACCACAGTAATGTGGCTGGTGCGCTTCAGGATGCGATCTGCACGACCTTTCGCACGCGGCATAATGCGCTTCATGCTTGGGCCTTCATCTACGAAAATTTTCGCGACTTTCAGATCGTCGATGTCAGCGCCATCGTTGTGTTCAGCGTTAGCAATGGCAGATTCCAGTACTTTCTTGACCAATACCGCAGCTTTCTTGTTGGTATAGGTCAGGATGTCCAGGGCCTGCGACACTTTCTTACCGCGAATCAGGTCAGCAACAAGGCGAACCTTCTGTGCAGAAGAACGAGCATGGCGATGTTGAGCTAAAGTTTCCATCTCTTCCTCCTACCTTATTTCTTCTTCGCTTTTTTATCAGCAGCGTGGCCGCGATAAGTACGAGTCGGTGCGAATTCACCCAGTTTGTGACCAACCATTTCGTCGGTAACAAAGACTGGAACGTGCTGACGACCATTATGGACAGCGATGGTCAAACCGATCATGTTAGGAAAGATCGTTGAACGACGGGACCAAGTGCGCAGGGGCTTCTTGTCTCCGCTTTCCACCGCTTTCTCTACCTTCTTCAGCAAGTGCAGGTCAATAAAAGGACCTTTCTTGAGAGAACGTGGCATGGCTTATCCTCTAAAATTATTTGCTACGGCGACGTACGATAAATTTATCAGTACGCTTGTTGCTGCGGGTCTTCTTACCTTTGGTCTGAACGCCCCACGGAGATACCGGGTGCTTACCAAAGTTACGACCTTCACCACCACCATGTGGGTGGTCGACTGGGTTCATCGCAGTACCGCGAACGGTAGGACGAACACCACGCCAGCGTGCAGCACCTGCTTTACCCAGAACGCGCAGCATATGCTCAGCATTGCCAACTTCGCCCAGAGTAGCGCGGCAGTCTGCTTCGACTTTACGCATTTCACCAGAACGCAGACGCAGGGTGACATAAGCACCATCACGCGCAACGATCTGAACGTAAGTACCCGCGGAACGCGCCAGCTGACCGCCTTTACCTGGTTTCATTTCTACGTTATGAACGGTAGAACCAACCGGGATATTGCGCATCGGCAGGGTGTTGCCTGCTTTGATTGCAGCATCAACGCCAGACTGAATCTGGTCGCCAGCTTTCAGGCCTTTAGGGGCCAGGATGTAACGGCGTTCGCCGTCTTTGTACAGAACCAGCGCGATGTTCGCGGAACGGTTCGGATCGTACTCAAGACGTTCAACAACTGCTGGGATACCGTCTTTGTTGCGTTTGAAGTCAACAATACGATAAGCCTGCTTGTGGCCACCACCGATGTGACGAGTGGTGATACGGCCATTGTTGTTACGACCACCGGATTTGCTGTTTTTTTCCAGCAACGGAGCAAAAGGTTTGCCCTTGTGCAGCTCAGGGTTAACCACTTTAACTACGTGGCGACGACCCGGAGATGTCGGTTTACATTTAACAACTGCCATTGTATTACTCCTCCGACTTACTCAGCGCCGCCAACGAAGTCCAGATTCTGGCCTTCTTTCAGGGTGACGTAAGCTTTTTTCCAGTCGCTACGACGACCGATACGCTGTCCGTGACGTTTAACTTTCCCTTTAACTACCAGGGTGTTAACGACTTCGACTTCGACTTCAAACAGTTTCTGCACAGCAGCTTTGATCTCTGCTTTGGTCGCGTCTTTAGCAACTTTGAGAACGATGGTGTTTGTTTTTTCCATCGCAGTAGACGCTTTTTCAGAAACGTGCGGTGCGCGAAGCACCTTCAGCAGACGTTCTTCACGAATCATGCCAGCATCTCCTCAACTTGCTTAACAGCATCAGCAGTCATTACGACTTTGTCGAAGGCGATCAGGCTAACCGGGTCGATACCAGTCGCATCGCGTACGTCAACCTTGTGCAGGTTACGTGCGGCCAGGAACAGGTTCTCGTCCAGCTCACCGGTGATGATCAGCACATCTTCCAGAGCCATGTCTTTCAGTTTCTGTGCCAGCAGCTTAGTTTTAGGCGCTTCAACAGAGAACTTCTCGACAACGATCAGACGATCCTGACGTACCAGTTCGGACAGGATGCTTTTCAGCGCGCCGCGGTACATCTTTTTGTTAACTTTTTGACTGTGGTCCTGTGGACGCGCAGCGAAGGTCACGCCACCTGAACGCCAGATCGGGCTCTTGATAGAACCTGAACGCGCACGGCCGGTACCTTTCTGGCGCCATGGCTTTTTGCCAGAACCAGTTACTTCAGCACGAGTCTTCTGAGCACGAGTACCCTGACGAGCACCAGCTGCATAAGCAACAACAACCTGGTGAACCAGCGCTTCGTTGAAATCACGACCGAAGGTAGTTTCGGAAACAGTCAGCGCGCTCTGCGCGTCTTTCAATACTAATTCCATTGCTATCCCCTTACGCCTTCACAGCTGGTTTAACGATCAGGTCGCTACCGGTTGCACCCGGAACTGCACCTTTAACCAGCAGCAGGTTGCGCTCAGCGTCAACACGTACTACGTCCAGGCTCTGAACGGTTACACGTTCGTTACCCAGCTGACCTGCCATTTTCTTGCCTTTGAACACTTTGCCCGGAGTCTGGTTCTGACCGATAGAACCCGGAACGCGGTGAGACAAGGAGTTACCGTGAGTAGCGTCCTGGGTACGGAAGTTCCAGCGCTTAACGGTACCAGCAAAACCTTTACCTTTAGAGGTACCGGTTACGTCAACTTTTTTAACGTCAGCAAACAGCTCAACGCTAATGTCCTGACCTACGGTGAACTCTTCGCCTTCAGCAAGACGGAATTCCCACAGACCACGGCCAGCTTCTACGCCAGCTTTAGCGAAGTGACCCGCTTCTGGTTTGGTTACACGGTTAGCTTTTTTAGCACCAGTGGTAACCTGAATAGCGCGGTAGCCATCGTTAGCCAGATCTTTAACCTGAGTAACGCGGTTTGCTTCAACTTCGATTACGGTTACTGGGATAGAAACGCCATCTTCAGTGAAGATGCGGGTCATACCCACTTTTTTACCGACTAAACCAATCATTGTTTCAACCTCTCAATCGCTCGATGACCTGATTAACCCAGGCTGATCTGCACGTCTACACCGGCAGCCAGATCCAGACGCATCAGAGCATCAACGGTTTTCTCAGTTGGCTCAACGATGTCAACCAGACGCTTGTGAGTGCGGATTTCGTACTGATCACGCGCGTCTTTGTTGACGTGCGGGGAGATCAGAACGGTGAAGCGCTCTTTGCGGGTCGGCAGCGGGATCGGACCACGGACTTGCGCACCAGTGCGCTTAGCAGTCTCGACGATTTCCGCGGTTGATTGATCGATCAGACGATGATCAAACGCTTTAAGGCGGATACGGATTCTTTGGTTCTGCATGAGACCAGAGCTCCAATTATTTTATAAACGAAAATGATTACTCCTCAAACCCATTACGATTGATGGGAGAGTGTAACCGTTCTTACGTAGCTCCCCAATTGGGAGCATTGTTGAGTAACAAAATGAGCTACTCTGGTTCTGATTGAACCCGCCGTCAATTACGACAAGCCCGCGCATTATACGTAAATCTGGGCAAGACGCAAGTGCCGTTTAGAAATTAAGCGCTATAGACGCAGGATGCGCAGGCGTGCGCAACGTGTTATGCAATTTTTCATGTACCAGTTCTTTGTTTCGAGCCGCTACGCAAGTGCGGCTTTTGTGCATTGCCGGGCAGGCCGAAAATGGCGAGTATGCGCTCAAACCCGTTTGAGGCCTTTTACATGCTTACCACCCTCCCCTTTCTGCTGCTCTATCTTTCACTGACAGCCTTATTGGTACATGCCGATATTCGCTCCGGTCTGCTTCCCGACAAATTTCTCTGCCCGCTACTATGGGCGGGACTGCTCTTTCAGCTCTGCCTCCACCCTGATTTTCTGCCGAGTGCGGTGGTGGGTGCGATGGCTGGATATGTTGGCTTTGCGGTTATTTATTGGGGGTATTGGTGTATCTGCCGGCGTGAAGGGATGGGATATGGCGATGTGAAATACCTGGCAGCGCTTGGTGCATGGCATGGCTGGTGCGTACTGCCCTCGCTGGCATTGCTCGCGGCGCTGATGGCGCTTCTATGCTTCCTTGTTTTTTCGTTAATCCGCCCTGATAAAAAGGCATTAAAAAACCCACTGCCTTTTGGGCCATTTCTGGCAGCAGCGGGTTTATGCGTAGGCTGGAAGACGTGGGTTATTCTTCCACTTTAATCTGCGACTGAAGATAGTTTTGCAGGCCGATTTTAGTAATAAGATCCAGCTCTGTTTCCAGCCAGTCAATATGACCTTCTTCATCAGCCAGGATCTGGATCATCATATCGCGGCTGACGTAGTCATGTACGCTGTCAGCATAGGCGATGGCTTCACGGAGATCTTTGGCGCCTTCAAGTTCCAATCTGAGGTCGGAGCGCAGCATCTCTTCGACATCTTCTCCGATGCCGAGCTTGCCGAGATCCTGCAGGTTTGGAATGCCTTCAAGGAATAGAATACGCTCGATATATTTATCGGCGTGTTTCATCTCATCGATCGATTCATGGTACTCAACGTCGTTTAAACGTTTGAGTCCCCAGTTTTTAAACATTCTCGCGTGAAGAAAGTACTGGTTGATTGCGACAAGCTCATTTCCCAATAATTTATTGAGATAACTTATGATTTTAACATCACCTTTCATTATATAGTCCCTCCGCTTCCACTCATTGAAGCGTAGATCGGGCTACAGGGATGTCAAAAAAAAGATGGGCGGTTAGGCGATCTCTTTGTATTCCGGGATCTGCATCAGTTCGTCCTGCATGATCTCTCTCGCAGCACGTACACATTTACCGCATTGATTTCCCACTGGAACAAATTTGCGAAGCTGCTGGAATGACTGGGGCTGAAACTGGCGAACGGCCTGACGTATTTTTTTGTCGCTTACACCATTACATAAACAAACGTACATAGAGACTCCCGTTCAAATTATGCGCAAAGTGTAAGTGAGAATGGTTATGATTACAATAGCACAAGCGCCAGAATACGGTGCGGGAGGAGGCAAAAAATGCGAAATTTTGTGACCAAACTTGAACAGCAGAAAACAAAAAAGGACGCCGAAGCGTCCTTTTTTTATTCAGGGATAATTAATTAGCCCAGAACTTTAGCAACAACGCCCGCGCCAACGGTACGGCCGCCTTCACGGATTGCGAAACGCAGACCGTCGTCCATCGCGATTGGGTGGATCAGAGTCACAACCATCTTGATGTTGTC
>NZ_JAKLRZ010000047.1:0-26174 GCF_021892025.1 Enterobacter cloacae complex sp. ECC445
ATGGTGATACCACGAGCTTTTTCTTCTGGTGCGTTATCGATCTGGTCGAATGCACGAGCAGAACCACCGTAGGTTTTTGCCAGAACGGTAGTGATTGCAGCGGTCAGCGTTGTTTTACCATGGTCAACGTGGCCGATAGTACCGACGTTAACGTGCGGTTTTGTACGTTCAAACTTTTCTTTAGACATCGATTGTCCCTCTAAGACACGGATAAATCGGTGATATCACCACATCAACCAGGCGAAATGCCTGAATTGTTGAATACAGTAAAATTGAAACAGAGAGAAACGGGAAGGAGAAGTGAAGTGGTGCTGATACCCAGAGTCGAACTGGGGACCTCACCCTTACCAAGGGTGCGCTCTACCAACTGAGCCATATCAGCACGTATTGGAGCGGGCAGCGGGAATCGAACCCGCATCATCAGCTTGGAAGGCTGAGGTAATAGCCATTATACGATGCCCGCATCCTGAAACTCGGCTACCCAGTTCTTTCTGTAACAAAAAAAGAGATTTCTCTCTTTTTCAGTTTGAGCTGGCTAATTTTTCCAACCAGCTCCGGCGGCATTTACGCTGCCAGAAAGTGGTGGTGGGGGAAGGATTCGAACCTTCGAAGTCTGTGACGGCAGATTTACAGTCTGCTCCCTTTGGCCGCTCGGGAACCCCACCGGACTTGATGGTGCCGACTACCGGAATCGAACTGGTGACCTACTGATTACAAGTCAGTTGCTCTACCTACTGAGCTAAGTCGGCATCAAGTAGCGCGCATTCTATGGATCCCTGCGCGGTCATGCAACTAAAAAATTGCATAAAACGTTCTTTCGCTCACATTTTATGCGAACAGCGGATCAAGCGCTGTAAAAGTAGTCATTCGAGGTCAAATAATCAACATATCAGCGTCATTTGCACCGTATTCACGGTAGCGTGACGGCATCCGCGTTACGCATCGCTTTCCATCTTTTTTCTTATTATTCGTGTCATCTGGTGTTAACCTCCTGCCCATTGTCCAAAATTAACTGTGTGATGAGCCACGGTCCGGCAGTATTGAGCGGGCTCACTGAAGCATGCTTATGAGCAAAAAAGAGCAAACGTTAATGACGCCTTATCTTCACTTTAACCGCAGCCAGTGGGCTGCCCTGCGTGATTCCGTCCCTATGACGCTGACGGAAGGTGAAATCGCACGGTTAAAAGGGATAAACGAAGATCTCTCCCTTGAAGAGGTGGCAGAAATTTATCTCCCCCTCTCTCGCTTGCTTAACTTCTATATCAGCTCGAACCTGCGCCGTCAGGCCGTGCTGGAGCAGTTTCTCGGGACGAACGGTCAACGCATTCCTTATATCATTAGTATCGCAGGCAGCGTGGCCGTGGGTAAAAGTACCACCGCGCGTGTTCTGCAGGCGCTGTTGAGCCGCTGGCCGGAACACCGCAGCGTGGAGCTGATCACGACGGACGGCTTCCTGCATCCAAACGAAGTATTAAAAGAACGCGGCCTGATGAAGAAGAAAGGCTTCCCGCTTTCTTATGATATGCACCGCCTGGTGAAATTCGTCTCTGACCTGAAATCCGGCGTGCCGCACGTCACGGCCCCCGTCTATTCTCACCTGATCTACGATCGCATCCCGGATGGGGATAAAACGGTGGTCCAGCCGGACATCCTGATTCTGGAGGGTCTGAACGTGCTGCAAAGCGGAATGGACTATCCTCACGATCCGCATCACGTATTCGTCTCGGATTTCGTCGACTTCTCTATTTATGTCGATGCGCCGGAAGAGCTGCTGCAGAACTGGTACATCAACCGCTTCCTGAAATTCCGCGAAGGGGCGTTCACCGATCCTGACTCTTACTTCCATAACTATGCGCAGCTCTCGAAAGAAGAGGCCATTAAGGTAGCCACCGGGCTGTGGAATGAGATCAACTACGTGAACCTCAAAGAGAACATCCTGCCGACGCGCGAGCGCGCGAGCCTGATCCTCACCAAGAGCGAGAAGCACGCCGTCGATCAGATTCGACTGCGGAAATAATCAAGCAGACATAAAAAAACCGGCTTTGCGCCGGTTTTTTCGTTATGCGTGTGGCTTCTCGCCATTTTCATCCTGATCGACGGCAAAGCAGGCCACCAGCTGGCCACCATAATCCTTCAGCTGCGGCTGGAGCTGGGTGCACGGACCAAAGCGACGGCTGCAGCGGGCGTTGAATGCACATCCCGGCGGTGGAT
The DNA here is from genome assembly GCF_021892025.1 of Enterobacter cloacae complex sp. ECC445. NCBI lineage: Bacteria > Pseudomonadati > Pseudomonadota > Gammaproteobacteria > Enterobacterales > Enterobacteriaceae > Enterobacter > Enterobacter cloacae complex sp. ECC445. The sequence goes on from NZ_JAKLRZ010000047.1 coordinate 2,212, forward strand.
TCAGCGGACTTGGCAGTTCCCCCGTCAGCTTAATACGCTCGCGACGATCGTCCGGGTTCAGACGCGGCGTCGCAGACAGCAGCGCCTGGGTATACGGGTGACGAGGGTTATTAAAGATCTGGTCTTTGGTCCCCTTCTCCACGCAGCGCCCCAGGTACATCACCATCACCTCATCGGCAATGTGTTCCACCACCGACAGGTCGTGGGAGATGAACACGTAAGACAGCCCCAGCTCCTGCTGCAGATCCATCATCAGGTTCAGCACCTGCGCACGCACGGATACGTCGAGCGCGGAGACCGGCTCATCGGCAATCACCACGTCCGGATCGAGCATCAGCCCGCGGGCGATAGCAATACGCTGACGCTGGCCGCCGGAGAACATGTGCGGATAACGATCGTAATGCTCGGTTTTAAGGCCAACCTTCGCCATCATCGCCAGCGCTTTTTCACGGCGCTGCTCTTTGCTCAGATTGCTGTTAATCAGCAGAGGCTCTTCCAGAATCTGCCCCACTTTCTTACGCGGGTTCAAAGAACCGTATGGGTTCTGGAACACAATCTGGATTTTCTGACGACGCAGCTTCTGCGCCTGCGGATCGTGCTTGAGCAGATCCTGCCCCTGATAATAGAGCTCGCCGCCGGTCGGCACTTCAATCATCGTCAGCAGACGGCCCAGCGTGGATTTACCGCAGCCCGACTCCCCCACCACCGCCAGCGTTTTACCGCGTTCGAGGTTAAAGGAGACGCCGTCCAGCGCTTTCACCAGGCGTTCAGGAGCAAACAGCCCCTTTTTCACCGGGTAGTATTTTTTCAGATCGATGGCCTGCAGCAGCGGCTGTTGCGTGGTGGCCTGTTGCGTACTCATAGTGTTGGCCTCCCGGCATCATCGAGTGGGTAGTGGCATTTCGACTGACGACCGTCAACAAGCGTGTTCAGCTCTGGCTCTTCTGCCCGGCACTTGTCCGTCGCATACGGACAGCGCGGATTAAGCAGACAGCCCTGCGGACGGTCATATTTACCCGGTACCACACCCGGCAGCGACGCCAGGCGCGCTTTGTCCTGGGCAAACTCCGGCAGCGCGCGTAAAAGCGCCTGGGTATACGGGTGACGCGGCGCGCGGAAAATATCGTGCGAACTCCCGGCCTCGACCACCTGGCCGGCATACATCACGATAATCTTGTGCGCGGCTTCGGCCACCAGCGCCAGATCGTGCGTAATCAGCACCAGCGCCATATTCTCTTTCTGCTGCAGCTCCAGCAGCAGCTCGATGATTTGCGCCTGAATGGTCACGTCCAGCGCAGTGGTCGGCTCATCCGCAATCAGCAGTTTGGGTCGACAGGCAATTGCCATGGCGATCATCACGCGCTGGCTCATCCCACCGGAAAGCTGGTGCGGGTAAACGTCCAGACGCGACGCCGGGTCGGGAATACCCACCTGGTTCAGCAGGTCGATCGCGCGCTGGCGACGGGTTTTCTTATTCCCGCCCTGATGCACCTTAATCGCTTCCATAATCTGGAAACCCACGGTGTAGCACGGGTTAAGGCTGGTCATCGGGTCCTGGAAAATCATCGCCACTTCGGCGCCCACCAGCTGGCGGCGCTGTTTTTCAGAAATGCGCTTCAGATCCTGACCGTTGAACTGCAGGTTTTCCGCCATCACGCGGCCCGGGTAATCAATCAGCCCCATGATCGCCAACGAGCTCACTGACTTACCGGAACCGGACTCCCCGACAATGCCCACCACTTCGCCCTGATTTACGCTGTAGCTGATGCGGTCCACGGCGCGAAACGGGGTGCCCTCGTCACCGAAGTGCACCGATAATTTATCTACATTTAATAACGCCATCTCGTGCCTCTTACTGCTTCAGTTTGGGATCAAGCGCATCACGCAGGCCATCACCCATCAGGTTAAATGCCAGCACCGTCAGCAGGATTGCCAGACCCGGGAAGGTGACAACCCACCAGGCGCTTTGTGCGAACTGCAACACGTCGGAGAGCATGGTGCCCCATTCCGGCGTTGGCGGCTGCGCACCCATGCCCAGGAAGCCAAGAGCGGCCATATCAAGAATGGCGTTAGAGAAACCGAGCGACGCCTGAACAATCAGCGGCGCAAGGCAGTTCGGGAAGATATTGACGAACATCTGGCGCATCGCCCCGGCCCCCGCCACGCGAGACGCGGTGACGTAGTCGCGGTTCACTTCCACCAGCACCGCCGCACGGGTTAAGCGCACGTAGTGGGGAAGCGCCACGAAGGTCAACGCCAGCGCGGCGTTACCAATCGACGGACCGAAGATCGCCACCAGCACCAGCGCCAGCAGCAGGCTTGGCAGCGCCAGCATGATGTCGACGATACGCATGATGATGTTATCAACGATGCCGCCGAAGTAGCCGGCAACCAGGCCGAGAACGATCCCCATGATCAGGGACAGCACCACCACCAGGCAGCCGACCAGCAGCGACAGGCGCGCGCCGTACATCAGGCGCGACAGCACGTCGCGGCCCACGTCATCGGTACCTAACAGGTGCGCCAGGCTACCGCCATCCTGCCACGCAGGCGGGGCGAGCAGCGCATCGCGGAACTGGTCCGCCGGGTTATGCGGTGCGAGGACGTTCGCAAACACCGCAATCAGGATCATGATAACGACATACACCAGCCCTACCACCGCGCCTTTATTGCGCTTGAAATAGTGCCAGAACTCCTGCAGCGGCGTCATTGGAACCGGTGCAGCGACCACTTTATTTTGAGTAACTTGTGACATGATGGCCCCTTACTTCTTATGACGAATACGCGGGTTCACCACGCCGTACAGCAAATCGACCAGCAGGTTGACGAGGATAATCATCGTCGCGACCAGCAGCACGCCGCCCTGCACAACCGGATAGTCACGGCGCTGCAGCGCGTCAATCAGCCAGCGTCCAAGACCCGGCCAGGAGAAGATGGTTTCGGTCAGGATCGCCCCCGCCAGCAGCGTCCCCACCTGGAGACCGATCACGGTCACTACCGGCAGCATGGCGTTACGCAGCGCATGGACGATGATGACCCGCATACGCGTCAGGCCCTTGGCGCGCGCGGTGCGGATATAATCCTCGCCCAGCACCTCCAGCATCGATGAACGGGTCATACGCACGATCACCGCCAGAGGAATGGTGCCCAGCACCATGGCAGGCAGGATCATGTGCGCCACGGCGTCAATGAAGTTGCCCTCTTCGCCCCAGATAGCCGTATCAATCAGCATAAAGCCGGTGAGCGGGTTGGAGTCATCCAGGAAGACCATATCGCTGACGCGCCCGGAGACCGGCGTCAGGTTAAGCTGCACCGAGACGAGCATGATCAGCATCATGCCCCACCAGAAAATAGGCATGGAGTAACCGGTCAGCGCCAGGCCCACGGCGGTATGGTCAAAAATAGAACCACGCTTGACGGCAGCCAGTACCCCGACAGGAATACCCACCGCAGTGGCGAAAATCATTGCGCAGACGCCAAGCTCGAGCGTCGCTTTAAAGCGCGGCACGAACTCGTCCCACACCGGAAGACGGCTTTTCAGCGAAATCCCTAAGTCACCGTGCAACACGCCCCAGATATAGTGGAGGTACTGCTGCCACATCGGCTTATCGAGACCGAGTTCCGCCAGCAGCTGTGCATGGCGCTCAGGGGAAATACCACGCTCGCCCGCCATAATCATTACCGGGTCGCCGGGGATCATATGGACGAAGGCAAAAGTGAGAAGGGTGATACCGATAAACGTGGGGATAACAAGTCCCAGACGTCGGAGGATGAACTGCAACATAACCCGGATTCTCTCTGATGACGCACGACCAGTGGCGTGGCGTCTGCATTGCTCAAAAATGTAAATTCCCTCTCCCATTGGGAGAGGGTTAGGGTGAGGGGATGCATGCACGCCCCTCACCCCTGCCCTCTCCCAGAGGGAGAGGGAGAACACCCTACTTATTATTCAACAGATACGTTTTCGAAGTGGTGTTTGCCGAGTGGATCAACCACGTAGCCCTTCACTTCTTTACGCACTGGCTCGTACACGGTGGAGTGAGCAACAATCAGCGCCGGAGCCTGATCGTGCATAACAACCTGTGCCTGCTTGTACAGCTCAATACGTTTGTTGTGATCGTCGGTCGCACGCGCCGGCTGGATCAGGTCTTCAAACGGCTTGTAGCACCAGCGGGAGTAGTTAGAACCGTCTTTCGCTGCAGCACAGCTGAACAGGGTAGCGAAGAAGTTGTCCGGATCCCCGTTATCACCGGTCCAGCCCATCATCACCGCCTGGTGCTCACCCGCTTTGGCGCGCTTCAGGTACTCGCCCCACTCGTAGGTGACAATCTTGGCCTGTACGCCAACCTTCGCCCAGTCGGCCTGAACCATTTCCGCCATACGGCGTGCGTTCGGGTTGTACGGACGCTGTACCGGCATCGCCCACAGCTCAACGGTAAAGCCTTTATCCTGACCCGCTTCTTTCAGCAGCGCTTTCGCTTTCTCAGGATCGTAGGTGTAGTCCTTAACGTCGTCGTTATAGCCCCACATGGTTGGTGGGATCAGGTTCTTGGCAGCAACGCCCGCGCCCTGGTAAACGGCTTTGATGATTGCTTCTTTGTTCACCGCGTAGGTCAGCGCCTGACGCACCTTCACGTCATCAAACGGTTTCTTCTCGGTGTTGAAGGAGAGATAGCCCACGTTCAGGCCCGCCTGCTCCATCAGGTTGATGTTCTTGTCCTGCTTCATGCGCGCGATGTCAGCCGGGTTCGGGAATGGCATCACCTGGCACTCGTTTTTCTGCAGCTTGGCATAACGCACGGAAGCGTCAGGCGTTATGGAGAAGACCAGACGGTCAATCTGCGGCTTGGTGCCCCAGTAACCAGGGAAGGCTTTATACAGAATGCGGGAGTCTTTCTGGTACTGCAGCAGCTGGAACGGACCGGTACCAATTGGGTTCAGGTCCACTTTCTCCGGCGTGCCGGCTTTCAGCATATTGTCCGCATACTCTTTAGAGAGAATAGAGGCAAAGTCCATGGCCAGATCGGCCAGGAATGGCGATTCAGGACGCGTCAGGACGAACTGAACGGTGTTATCGTCCACTTTTTTCACTTCTGAGATCAGGTCTGGCAGACCCATCCCTTCGAAGTACTCATAGCTGCCGCCAGACACTTTGTGATACGGGTTCTGGGCATTTTTCTGACGGTCGAAGGAGAACACGACGTCGTCGGCGTTAAAGTCACGCGTCGGTTTGAAGTCCTTGCTGTCCTGCCACTTCACGCCCTGGCGCAGGTGGAAGGTATAGGTCTTACCGTCTTCGCTGATATCCCACTTCTCAGCCAGACCCGGAATCACTTCCGTGGTGCCAATTTTGAATTCAACCAGACGGTTATAGATCGGTACGGAGCTTGCGTCGTACGTCGTACCAGAGGTAAAGAGCTGTGGGTTAAAGCCTTCCGGCGAGCCTTCAGAACAGTAAACCAGGGTTTTTGCCTGTACGCTTGCTGCCACGGTCATAGCCACCAGGCTCAGACCAAGCTTCAGCATCCCTGACTTCTTCAAGGAAATACTCATTATTCTGCTCCAATGTGATGTTTTGCTTTGTTGTGTTACGCCGCCAGACCTTTATTTATTTTTTACCCGGTCCGGTCGGTGGTGCCCGAAGGCAGTAAAGGGATGGAGAATCCTTTCAGAAGAGCGTTTGAGTTGCAGCGCAGATCGTCCCTGAAATGCCCCTCATGCCCTACAATCTGTCAACAGAATGTGAAAACGTCAATACAGGTGACGGGCATTTACGCTGAGTGTGAGAAACCGCAAACAAAGATTAAAAAAACTCTATGCGCCAGTTTTCAGCAGGGAAATTTATGCTACTCGCCATCTTGCAGCACAACTATCTTCATATTTCGCAACAATCAGTGATTAACTTTTATTCAGAATGGGTAAATTTTCTTGCAGAATGGTGATTATCTGAGCACTAAATACCGCGAACGTTAAAACGCACAGCGAAAAATGCTGAGGTTATCCATAAGTAACGCGAAAAAAGATCAATCTATATATAAAAAAATACAATGGATTATGTCACAAAATCGTTAACAGGCAGGCTTAAGCGAGGATAAGGGACATTTTGGGCAGTCGGGTTGAGTAACCCGCTAATGCAAAAAGGGCTAACCTTGCGGTTAGCCCTTTTCAGAATGTGGTCGGCGAGAGAGGATTCGAACCTCCGACCCACTGGTCCCAAACCAGTTGCGCTACCAAGCTGCGCTACTCGCCGAATGCGGAGCGCATCTTACTGCTGAGGTGCGCCCCCGTCAATCCCTTATTTTCAAAAAGCCATTCAACTGGCGATATTCTCGCCAGAGCAGCTACTGCGCGGCTTTTGCGGTGTTATCAGGGAGTTTACACCAGTTGTTGTTTTCGTTAATCCCACCGTTAGGTGAGGTATAGCCGAGACAACCCATAATGGTGTCGTACAGCTCAACGTGACGACGCGGCACCTTCATCTCCGCCTCTTTCTTCAGCTGAGCAAACATCTTCGCCTTCTCCGGATTCTCCAGATACTTATCCGACATCCACATGATCATCGGCACGCGGAACTGCTCCGGCGGCGCCAGCTTGCGCGGCGTACCGTGCAAATGCTCTTTCTCGTTGATGGATTCACCGTGGTCTGCAGCGTAAATCACAATCGCTTTTTTATCGCGCAGCTGGTCGATGACCCGGCTCAGGAAGGTATCCACGTACAGCACCGAGTTATCATAGGCATTGATCAGCTCCTGCTTGCTGCAGTCATTATTAATGCCTACGCACTCGGGCTGCCACTTCGCGAAATCACGCGTGTAGCGCTGGTAATAGCTGTAATGCGACCCTTTGGTGTGCAGAATAATCAGATGCTTACCCTGTGGATGGCTTTTGAGGGACTCCGACATCTCTTTCAGCAGCAGCATGTCGTCGACGTTTTTACCGCGGTTACGCGGCTCGGCGCCAATCTGCTCGCGGTACGCGATGTTGTCTGCCAGGGTGTTGGTGTAGAACCACATCTCACTTTGCATGGCGAACAGGTCAGCGCTAAACCCAAGCTGCTTCAGCACGGCAAACACGTTTTGCTCTTTCAGCGTGCGCTGCGGATTATCGCTCGCACCGCCCTCACGCACAAACATGCAGCGCAGCGAGAGCTTCGTTGCGGTATCGCAGGAGTAGCCCCGATAGGCCACCAGGTTCTTTTCCTGCGCCAGCTTCGGCGTGGTATCCCGGTCATAGCCCAGAATGCCCATATGGTCCCAGCGCGTCGTTTCGCCGATAACAAAGACGACGTAGGTATCATCCAGGCCGTCAGACGGTGCCTGATAGGTGAATTTTTTAGTTGGGTTAATCAGTGATTTCACATCGCCGGACTCATCCGCCTGTGCCCAGGCATACAAGCCTAGCGCGGACAGCCAGTTAGACGGCAGATAGGAGTTTGCCACCACGCCGCCATAGCTTGGCATATCCACGCCCGTCGCTTTCTCAATGCGTTTTTGCTGCGTTTCCATCAGGCGAATAGGCGCCCATACCAGCAGACCGGCTAGCAGGACGACGACGATATTGCGGATCCGCTGTCCGCGCGTGCGCAGCTGGCGTAACAGCGTATAGCGGCACGTATTGCTCCAGATAAAGAACAGCGGGATGAGACAGGTTAAAACCGTCCAGACGATAAAGCCTTTCCCAACCACCTCTTTTGAGAGGTCGATATCGGTAGTCATCACCGAGGCGACGATACCGTAACCAATGACCACGTTCATAAAGGTCATGTAATAGCTTGCGGCAGCAGAAATAATCACCACCAGCGAGGCCAGGATTTGCCACGGACGTCGGCCAAAGAGAGAGAGCAGGCGTAACAGGAAAAAGGTCGCCAGAACGGAACCAAACACTTCAATTGCCGCGAAAATCCCATTTCTTACGGTGAGGTGTTCAAAATAACCTTCCACTCTTCTGAACAGCACCGCGCCATTCAGAAACAAACCAATATAGACAGCCAGCATTAAACACAATCTTTGCTGGGTAAGAGACCTAATATATTTCATGCAAACAACCCTGGGGGAAGGGGTATAAAAACCCGCTGAATCTCATCGAGAAAGCAGACAGAGTAAGTAAATGCGTAAGGAAGCGTTCTAAGAAACGTTTACAAGCGCCGTAAGTAGACCACAGCGGGAGAGAAAAGTGGCAGCAGAGAGTGTGATCGGGATAAATTTTTACAAAATATCGCGGCGGGAAGTGTCTCACATAAAGAAAAAAGAGGCCGCGGAGGCCTCTTTCATTCAGCTTAAGCATGCACCTCTTTGAAGACTTCACGCTGCGGCTGGCGAATCGTAGTGGAGAGCGCCAGTGAGATAATCAGCAGAGCAAATATCACGCAGAAGGTCACGTAGAACCCGCCGAACAGAGAAGCAATCAGCGAGCCGCAGATACTGCCGATCCCGAAGCCCAGATAGATAACACCGTAGTTTTTCGCCAGATTGTTCAGGCCAAAGAACTCGCTCACCAGTGACGGGAAAACGGTAATCGTGCCGCCGAAGTTGAAGGCCACGCAGGCAATCGCCGCGAAGAAGGTGGCTTCATTCAGCGGAGCGAACAGCAGGGCCGCCATCCCGACCAGCGAAACCACCTGCCCAAGGGTAATTACGCGGATGCGGGCGATTTTGTCAGACAGAATGCCGAGCACCAGGCGGCCAGAAAGGTTAGCAATGGAGATCACGGTCACCGCATTGGCCGCCGTGGCCGCATCCAGCTTCACCATCCCCTGCGCGATATCCTTCGCGACGCCGATAACGTACAGGCCGCTCATGCAGGCGGTCAGGAACATCACCGCCAGCATCCAGTACTGCGGCTTACGCATGGACTGCGCGAGGGTAAAGTCGTTCTCTACCACGCCGTTAACGGATTTCACCTCCTGCTGCGGCGCATCGGTCATCAGCGTGGCGCCGAACAGAATCATCACCAACACGATGGCACCCCAGATCATAAAGGTTTTTTCGAGGCCAACGGACGCCAGCAGATGGGAATCGATAAATTTGAAGCCGAGGCTGCCCAGGCCATAAGAGCCGATGGCAAACGCGGAGATTAAACCTTTACGCTCCGGGAACCACTTCACGCAGTTCGACAGGGTCAGCAGGTAGCCTGCGCCATCGGCCAGCCCCACCAGCACGCCGGCGCTTAGCCACAGCATCATCAGGTTGCTGGAGTGCGCCGTCAGGAAAAAGCCCAGCCCCAGCAGAATGCCGGATGCCATGGTCACGCGCTTCACGCCGAAACGCTCCTGCAGCTTGCCCGCGACGGAAGACGAAATCGCCAGGCCCAGGCTCAGCAGACCAAAGGAGAACGCAACCTGGCTCACCGGTGCGCCAAGCTTGTCGGAAAGCGCGCTGTTAAACAGGCTCCAGGTATAGACCGAACCCAGCGCAAACTGGGTAACGATGGTGCCAAAGAGCGTGAGCCAGCGCGTGCGGTTATAAGTTGATGTCTTCATGGCAGTTGTCCTGCAGGAGAAATTAAGGAAGTTCGCTGAGGACAACGATAAATAAAACCTTAATACGCCAGGGGTAAAACGGCATGAAATGCAGGGAGAACGGAATGAAATGCCTGGAATCGGGAATGAATGACCTGGTGCGGGAATAAAGCGACAGCGTGTGAGTACCTGCTATCGCTGTAAAGCCTGCAGCTATTGTATTCGAGATGTTATCGTGACGTTTAAAAAAATAACAACTCTAGAAATTCGCGCTGACGCCGAGGGTGTATAAAAACTCCTCGCCGGTGGTGGTGTGCTCCCCCTGAGCCAGCGACGCATAGGCAGCCATGTGCGTATTAAACGGAATATCCGTACCGACGGTGACGTCCATCCAGCTACCGTTTTGGGCGGGGGCTGGCGTCTGCGGCATGCCAAACTGCGATTTCCACTGGTTTTCACCAAACTGCTGGTTATAGCTAATCTGCGCCCAGGGGCGAAGCTCGCCGTACTGGGTATTCACGCGCCACCCCAGCGTGCTGACGCTGGCATGCCAGAGCGGGTCGATGAGCGCCTGCGTCGACGCGCTATCACCAAACTCGTTGATCATCATGGGCGCCGTGCCGTCGTACCGCCACGCCACCACCGGCCCGGTGGTGATACGCGCGGAAACGGGAAAATTCCAGCCCGCGCTCATTGCCCCTTCCGTCGCGCTGCCGGACGGTAAATTCAGGGCAAGACCCGGCGCGCTTTGCGAGGACTGAATACGCTCAGCCAGAATATCCTCATAACGCGGTTGGTGATCCGCGTCCCATGTATAGCGCTCCGCCGTATTATTTTGGGCGTCTGAAACGATATATTCCTGTTGCCATGCAGACGCTGTATTACAAAAAAACAGGCAGACAGAAATTCCCACCAGGCCAGAAGCAGCATGGCGACCACTGATTTTTTTTATCATCATCAACGCGACCCCAGAGAGAGCCGAATTCGGCGATATTTGTCGTTATTCAGGAAGAGCTTAAGAGCACATAGCCCTGTATTAACTATTGTCTTTATAGTAAACACGTCAAGCCGGTCAGAACGAAATTTTTGCGAAATCAGTATCAATAAGGGAGAAGACGGATGGAACGTTGCGGTTGGGTAAGCCAGGATCAGCTTTATATCGACTATCACGATCGGGAATGGGGCGTGCCGCAAACGGATGGCAAAAAGCTCTTTGAGATGATCTGCCTGGAGGGCCAGCAGGCGGGATTATCGTGGATTACGGTGCTGAAGAAACGCGAAAACTACCGCAACGCCTTCCATCAGTTCGATCCTGTCGCCGTGGCCGCAATGACCCATGAGGACGTGGAACGGCTGGTGCAGGATGCCGGTATCATCCGCCATCGCGGTAAGATCCAGGCCATCATCGGCAACGCACGCGCTTATCTGGCGATGGAGCAAAACGGCGAACCGTTCTCAGAATTTGTCTGGACGTTTGTGAACAACGCGCCGCAGCTCACCCGGGCCGCCACGCTGGCGGAGATCCCTGCCTCCACCCCGGCCTCGGATGCGCTCTCGAAGGCCCTGAAAAAACGCGGCTTTAAGTTTGTCGGCTCCACCATCTGCTACGCCTTTATGCAGGCCTGTGGCTTGGTCAACGACCACGTTACCGGCTGCTTCTGTCATCCGGGAGGTCATCATGATCCGCAAATGGCAAAATGAGAATACCGCGCCGCTTCTGAGCCTGTGGCTTGAAAGCACCACGGAAGCGCATCCGTTTATCGCGCCGGGTTACTGGAAAGAGAACGAGGCCATGGTGCGGGACGTTTACCTGCCGTCGGCGGAAACCTGGGTCTGGGAACAGGACGGCGAACCGTGCGGATTTATCAGCGTGATGCAGTCTCAGTTTGTCGGCGCCCTGTTTGTGGCGCCGTCATGCATCGGGAAAGGCATCGGGCGCGCGCTGCTGAACCATGTTCAACAGCGCTTCCCGCACCTCACTCTGGAGGTGTACCAGAAAAACGTGCGGGCGGTGAATTTCTACCATGCTCAGGGCTTTCGCATTGAAGACAGCGCCTGGCAGGATGACACGCAGCACCCGACGTGGATCATGAGCTGGCAGGCGGATCAAACGCCGTTAAGGTAAGCTCGGGCCCCTGATATTTCTCGACCCAGGCCAGCGCCGTATTCCCTGCGCAACCGTTCCCCAGCTTCGAGCTGGGGAGATCTTTGGTCAGCACGTTAACCGCGCCGTTTTTACAGATCCCGCCTTCGGCGAGATCGAGGTCAGGCCATGCGCCCTGATGAATGCAGATCACGCCCGGCTTAATCCCGTCGCTCACCACCGCCCCTGCCAGCACCTGCCCGCGCGCGTTCCAGACGCGCACCACGTCGCCGTCCGCAATCCCGCGGGCTTTTGCGTCATGGGTATTCAGCGTGATCGGCTCTCGCCCGGCGACCGCATACCGCTCGCGCAGGGACGTATAGTTAAGCTGGCTGTGCAGACGGTGCGCGGGGTGCGCTGACAGCACCTGCAGCTGCTCCGGCTGGGCGTTGCCGTGCCACTCGTCCGGCTCGAGCCACATAGGATGCGGCGGACAGTCGGCGTAGCCAAAGCTGGCGATGCGCTCGCTGTAGATCACAATCTTGCCGCTCTCGGTTTTCAGCGGATGGTTCTCCGGGTCGCGGCGGAAATTCGCGAAACGGACAAACTGCGCGTTCTGTTCGCTCTCCGGCATTTCGATAATCTGGTTCGCCTCCCAGAACGCCGCAAAGGGCGGGAGCGTCACGCCCTGCGCCGCACCGCGCTGTCCGGCAATCTGGTAGAAAGTCTCCAGCCATTGCAGATCGTTTTTCCCTTCGGTAAAACGCGCGCGACCGCCCGCTTCCCACCGCTCGCTCAGCTCAGCAAACACGTCGAAATCATCACGCGCCTCGTCGCGCGGGGCCACCACGCGCTTCATCGGGACCATATGCTGATTGCTGTAGTCGCCGGTCATGGTGAGATCGTTCCGCTCAAACGAGGTGGTCGCCGGGAGTACGATATCGGCGTGTTTTGCCGAACCGGTCCAGAAGCACTCGGAGATCACCACCAGCTCCGGCTTTTGCCAGGCGCGGATCAGGCGATTGGTATCCTGATGGTGCGTGAAGTTCGACCCGCCCGCCCACCAGACAAACTTAATCTCCGGGAAGTGGCGGTCGAGACCGTTGTGCTGATAAAAACCGCCGGGATTTTCCAGCGCTTCCACGATCCGCGCCACCGGAATTTTATCCACGGCATCCACGCCGCCCTGCACCGAGCCTTGCAGAGACGCCAGCACCGCCGCTTTGCGCGTCGGGTTACCGCCGTTCGCAAAGTGATAGGAGAGACCAAAACCGCCGCCCGGCGTGCCGATCTGCCCAAGCATTGCGGCAAGGGTGACCAGCATCCAGTGCTTCTGCTCGCCAAACTGCTGGCGCTGCATCCCCCAGCCGGACATTAACATGGTGGTGTTTTTATAGAACAAAGCCGCCAGTTCACGGATTTTCTCCGCAGGAACGCCGCAAATATCTGCCGCCCATTCTGCCGTTTTCGCCACGCCATCGGACTGGCCCGTCAGGTAGTCGGCGAATTTATCAAAGCCGGTGGTACAGCGCGTCAGGAAGTCGGCATCGTGCCAGCCGTTTTCGACCAGCGTATGGGCGATACCCAGCATCATCGCCACGTCGGTGCCCATGTGGGGGGCGATCCACTCGGCGCTGTCGCCGAAGAAATCCAGGGTTTCAGAGCGCATCGGGTCAATGCAGATGATGCGCTTGCCGCTTTTGCGCAGCGCGTCGAAATAGCCAACGCCCTGCTCGTCGCTGGCATTCCAGGCAATTTTCAATGTGTTAAGGGGGTTAGCACTCCAGAGCACGACGACGTCAGTGTGCTTCAGCACCAGCGGCCAGCTGGTCTGCTGCTGGTACACTTCGTTTCCTCCCACGACGTACGGCATGATCGCCTGCGCCGCGCCGGTGGAGTAATCCCCCAGATGTCCGGTGTAGCCGCCCGCCAGGCTCATGTAGCGCTGCAGCAGCGTCGAGGCCTTATGCAGCACGCCGTTCGAACGCCAGCCGTAAGACCCGGCGAAAATGGACGACGGACCATAGCTGTCGCGAATGCGCTTGTGCTGGGCGTGGATCAGCGCCAGCGCGTCATCCCAGCTCACGCGAACAAACTCATCCTGACCGCGAATACCCTGAGGCTTGTCCGGCGAGGCCAGAAAACCTTTACGCACCATCGGCCAGCGCACGCGCGTTTTGCTGTGCACCTGATCGCGAACGACGGTCTGTAGCGAGTTGGGATGTTGGGTTGGCAGTGCTCCGCGGGACGACAGAACATTTTCGCCATCGGTTTCGACCAGCATCGGCCCCCAGTGGGCGGCGGTCAGAATGGTTTTCGTTGAGGTGCTCAAGCGTGCGCTCCTGGTTGCGTGCAGGTTTTACGGCCTTCTTGCTGAGGCCGTTTATGGTTTGTCACAAATTTCAGAGTTATACCCGGAATTTTCTCCGTATCTGGACGTCATAATCAACTGCCACGCTCGCCGTGGCAAAGAATAAAAAGGATTAAGGAAAGAAGATGAAAAAACGCGTACTCGTTATTGCCGCTCTGGTGAGCGGTGCTCTGGCTGTTTCTGGCTGCACAACCAACCCTTACACCGGTGAGCGCGAAGCGGGTAAATCCGGCATTGGCGCGGGTATCGGCTCGCTGGTCGGCGCAGGCGTTGGGGCACTCTCCTCCTCCAAGAAAGACCGCGGCAAAGGCGCGCTGATTGGCGCAGCGGCGGGCGCAGCGCTCGGCGGCGGCGTCGGCTATTACATGGACGTGCAGGAAGCGAAACTGCGCGACAAAATGAAGGGCACCGGCGTCAGCGTGACGCGCAGCGGCGATAACATCATCCTGAACATGCCAAACAACGTGACCTTCGACAGCAGCAGCGCAACGCTGAAACCGGCGGGAGCAAACACCCTGACCGGCGTGGCGATGGTGCTGAAAGAGTACAACAAGACCGCCGTGAACGTGATGGGCTACACCGACAGCACCGGCAGCCAGGATCTGAACATGCGTCTGTCCCAGCAGCGCGCCGACGCCGTGGCCAGCTCGCTGATTACCCAGGGCGTTGAAGCGAACCGCATCCGCACCAGCGGCATGGGCCCTGCCAACCCTATCGCCAGCAACAGCACGGCGGAAGGCAAAGCGCAGAACCGCCGCGTAGAGATTACGTTAAGCCCAATTCAGTAGGTAAAAACAAAACGGCAACGCTCGTTGCCGTTTTTAGTGGTTGCACCCTCTCCCGTGGGAGAGGGTTGGGGTGAGCGCGCCAGACCGACCCCCAAGTAAGCGCAGCGCCACCGGGCAAAGTGCTTGCTTCGTCCGATTTTCCCGCTAAGGTATTCTCACTAAATACAGGGAAATCAGCGATGAGCAAACCAGCCCGGGCCACCATCAGCGACGTGGCGAAAGCCGCCAAAACCGGTAAAACCAGCATTTCGCGCTACCTTAACGGCGAAAAACACCTGCTGTCCGATGCGTTGCTGGCGCGAATTGAACAAGCCATTGCCGATCTCGACTACCGTCCCAGCCTGATGGCGCGCGGGCTCAAACGTGGCCGCACTCGCCTTATCGGGCTGATTATCGCCGATATCACCAACCCCTACTCCGTTAACGTGCTCAGCGGGATCGAAGCCGCCTGTCGCGAGAAAGGCTTCACGCCGCTGGTCTGTAATACCAACAACGAGGTCGACCAGGAGCTGCACTATCTCGACCTGCTGCGCAGCTACCAGGTGGAAGGGATCGTGGTTAACGCCGTGGGCATGCGGGAAGAGGGGCTAAACCGCCTGCAGCAATCCTCCCTGCCGATGGTCCTCATCGACCGTAAAATTCCAGAATTTGCCTGCGATGTGGTCGGTCTGGACAACACCCAGGCCGCCACGACCGCCACCGAACATCTGATCGAACAGGGATTCGAGGCCATCCTGTTTCTGAGCGAGCCGTTAGGGATGGTCAACACCCGTCGCGAACGCCTGAGCGCATTTCGCGCCACGCTGGAGCGATATCCCGGCGTGATCGCCGAAAATGCCGAAACGCCGCTTCACGAAGCCGGGCAGCTCGACAACGCCCTGCGCCAGTTCCACACGCGCCACCGCGGGATGCGCAAAGCCGTTATCTCCGCCAACGGAGCGCTAACGCTTCAGGTCGCCCGATCCCTTAAGCGCATTGGCCTGCACTGGGGCAGCGATATCGGCCTGCTGGGGTTTGATGAACTGGAGTGGGCGGAGCTGGCCGGCGTCGGCATTACCACCCTCAAACAGCCCACCTGGCAGATTGGCTATGCTGCTGTTGAACAGGTGGTTCGTCGCATTGAAGGCACCAGCGAGGCCGTTCGCGAGCAGGTCTTCTCCGGCGAGCTGATCGTTCGCGGCTCTACCGCGCGTTAATTATCCCTTGTGATACCGATCATAAATTCAACATCCTGACCTTTCCTTTGGAACCGGTTCCATCTAGCGTAATAGTATTGATATGTTGCGATGGAGTCCGAAGATGGGCAGGAAAATTATGGTGGTTACCGCCGCGTACGGTGCGGAACAGGTGCGACAGGCGGGCGGTCAGCGGGCAATGCTTCCCGTTATTGCGGGTGCGGGCGCCGACGGCGTGGAGATCCGCCGGGAGCTGTTCAACAGCGAAGAGCTGCTGGCGCTGTCCGCGCTGGGAGAATCCATTGAGCTGCTGGGCCTGCTGGCGTGCTACTCAGCGCCCGCCGCCCTGTTTATGCCCGACGGCACCCTCAACCCGGACCTGCCCCGCTATCTCTCCGAGGCCAGCACCCTGAACGCCCTGTGGCTGAAGGTTTCTCTGGGCCATTTCCGCGACGCGCAGCCTCTCGACGCCCTGCGTACCCTGCTGAACGCAAGCGGCATGGCGCTGGTCGTGGAGAACGATCAGACCGACTGCGGACAGCTTGCGCCGATGCAGCGCTTCCAGGCCGCCAGCCGCGAAATGGCGCTCCCCGTCACGCTGACCTTCGACATGGGCAACTGGCTGTGGGTGGGCGACTCCCCCGAAGAAGCCGCACGCCACCTGGCCCCTGCGGTGAGCTATATCCACGTTAAGGCCGCCGTGCCGCATAAAGACAACTTCCGCGCCGTGGCGCCGGACCGTGCCGATGGCCGCTGGCTTGATCTGCTCGACCAGCTGCCTGCCGATGCCCCGCGCGGTATCGAGTTCCCGCTGGAAGGGGCGGATCTCACCGCCGTGACCCGCCATTACGTCAACCTGCTGCGCGAGGAGTAAACCATGCACAAGACGCTGGATGTCATCACGATTGGCGAAGCCATGGCGATGTTTGTCGCCACCGAAACGGGCGAGCTGAGCGCGGTAGAGCACTTTATCAAACGCGTGGCGGGCGCAGAGCTGAACGTCGCAACCGGCCTGGCGCGTCTCGGCCTGAACGTGGGCTGGGTCAGCCGCGTGGGGGACGACAGCTTTGGCCATTTTGTTCTCGATTCGCTGAAAAAAGAGGGGATTGATGCCGCGGGCGTCACCCTTGATGGACGCTTCCCTACCGGCTTTCAGCTTAAATCCAAAGTCGAAAATGGAACCGATCCCATCGTGGAGTATTTCCGCAAAGGATCGGCCGCCAGCCGCCTCTCGGTAGAGGACTATCACGCCGACTATTTCGCCTCTGCACGCCACCTGCATCTGAGCGGCGTGGCGGCGGCGCTCTCAGCCAGCTCGTACGACCTGCTGGATCATGCGGCAACGACAATGAAGTCGCAGGGTAAAACGATCTCTTTCGATCCGAATTTGCGCCCGGTGCTGTGGAAGAGCGAAACGGAAATGGTCGAGAAGCTCAACCGCCTGGCGTTCAGGGCGGACTGGGTTCTGCCGGGCCTGAAAGAAGGAACGATCCTGACCGGCGAAAGCACGCCGGAAGGCATTGCCGATTTTTACCTGAATAAAGGGGTTAAAGCGGTAGTGCTGAAGACCGGTGCCGACGGCGCGTGGTTTAAAACCGCCAGCGGCGAACAGGGCGCGGTCGCGGCGGTGAAGGTTGAGAACGTGGTCGACACCGTCGGCGCGGGCGATGGCTTTGCCGTGGGCGTCATTAGCGCCCTGCTGGAAGGCAAAACGCTGCCGCAGGCCGTCGCGCGCGGAAACAAGATTGGCTCGCTTGCCATTCAGGTGCAGGGCGACAGCGAAGGATTACCCACACGAGCAGAGCTTAACGAATAAACATTCCCCTCACCCCGGCCCTCTCCCCAGGGGGGAGAGGGAGCAAGTCATTCCCTCGCCCCTTTGGGGAGAGGGTTAGGGTGAGGGGAGCATAAACCGCACTCAACAAAACAAGCCACCGTGTACCCTACAGACAACGGCGGTAACAACCTCAACAACAGAGGCAAGCCTATGAACAGTTCGACCAATGCAGTAAAACGCTGGTGGTACATCATGCCAATCGTGTTTATCACGTACAGCCTGGCGTACCTCGATCGTGCCAACTTCAGCTTCGCGTCCGCGGCGGGGATCACCGAAGACCTCGGGATCACTAAGGGCGTTTCATCCCTGTTGGGCGCCCTCTTCTTCCTGGGCTACTTCTTCTTCCAGATCCCCGGCGCGATTTACGCCGAACGCCGCAGCGTGCGTAAGCTGATCTTCGTCTGCCTGATCCTGTGGGGCGCCTGCGCGTCGCTAACCGGCGTGGTGAACAATATTCCTGCCCTGGCCGCCATTCGGTTTATCCTCGGCGTCGTTGAGGCGGCGGTCATGCCGGCGATGCTGATCTACATCAGCAACTGGTTTACCAAATCTGAACGCTCGCGCGCGAATACCTTCCTGATCCTCGGTAATCCGGTCACGGTGCTGTGGATGTCGGTGGTATCGGGCTATCTGATCCAGTCCTTCGGCTGGCGCGAAATGTTTATCATCGAAGGGGTGCCGGCAGTGATCTGGGCATTCTGCTGGTGGGTGCTGGTAAAAGATAAGCCTGCCCAGGCGAAATGGCTTTCCGAAGATGAAAAAGCGGCGCTGCAGGCGCAGCTGGACAAAGAACAGCAGGGTCTGAAGGCGGTACGTAACTACGGTGAAGCCTTCCGCTCGCGTAACGTAATCCTGCTCTGCGCGCAGTATTTTACCTGGAGCATTGGCGTGTACGGCTTTGTGCTGTGGCTGCCGTCGATTATCCGCAGCGGCGGCGAGAACCTGGGCATGGTCGAAGTGGGCTGGCTCTCTTCAGTACCGTATCTGGCCGCGACCATCGCCATGATCGTCGCCTCGTGGGCGTCGGATAAGCTGCAAAACCGCAAGCTGTTCGTCTGGCCGCTGCTGCTGATCGCTGCCTTTGCGTTCATTGGCTCCTGGGCCGTAGGTGCGAACCACTTCTGGGCCTCTTATACCCTGCTGGTCATTGCCGGTGCGGCCATGTACGCCCCGTACGGACCGTTCTTTGCCATCATCCCGGAAATGCTGCCGCGTAACGTGGCGGGCGGCGCGATGGCGCTGATTAACAGCATGGGCGCGCTGGGTTCGTTCTGCGGCTCCTGGTTCGTGGGGTACCTGAACGGTGCCACCGGCAGTCCGTCCGCATCGTACATCTTTATGGGGGTGGCGCTTTTCGCCTCGGTGTGGCTTACTCTGATTGTTAAGCCTGCTAATAATCAACAGCACCCAGTCGGCGCACGCCACGCCTGAATCCTTAAAAATCAACGGAGATTAGCATGAAGCCGTCCGTCATTTTGTATAAAGCCCTGCCGGAAGATCTGCAGAAACGCCTGGAAGAACACTTCACCGTCACGCAGGTGAAGGACCTGCGCCCGGAGACCGTGGCGCAGCACGCCGACGCGTTCGCCAGCGCCGAAGGCCTGCTGGGTTCAAGCGAGAAAGTGGATATCGCCCTGCTGGAGAAAATGCCGAAGCTTCGTGCGACCTCCACCGTTTCCGTGGGCTACGACAACTTCGACGTGGAGGCCCTGAACGCCCGCAGGATCCTGCTGATGCATACGCCACATGCCCTGACGGAAACCGTGGCCGACACGCTGATGGCGCTGGTGCTCACTACGGCCCGTCGCGTGGTGGAAGTCGCCGAACGCGTCAAAGCGGGCGAATGGACAAAAAGCATTGGCCCGGACTGGTTCGGCGTGGACGTTCACGGCAAAACGCTGGGGATTGTGGGCATGGGGCGTATCGGGCTGGCGCTGGCACAGCGGGCGCATTTTGGCTTCAACATGCCGATACTGTACAACGCGCGCCGCCATCACGATGAAGCCGAAGAACGCTTCAACGCGCGCTACTGCGAGCTGGATACCCTGCTGCAGGAAGCCGATTTTGTCTGCCTGATCCTGCCGTTAACGGACGAAACGCGTCACCTGATCGGCAAAACCGCGTTTGAAAAAATGAAGAAATCCGCCATTTTCATCAACGCGGGTCGTGGCCCGGTGGTGGACGAGCAGGCGCTGATTGAAGCGCTGCAAAACGGTGAGATCCACGCCGCAGGTCTGGACGTCTTTGAGCAGGAGCCGCTGCCGGTAGATTCGCCACTGCTGACCATGCCAAACGTCGTTGCCCTGCCCCACATCGGCTCTGCCACGCACGAGACGCGCTACAACATGGCGGCGACGGCAGTAGACAACCTTATAGCCGCGCTGGGTAGAAAGGTGGATAAGAACTGCGTGAACCCGCAGGTCCAGCAGTAGAAACGAAAAAACCCGCCAGAAGGCGGGTTTTTGAATTTTGTGCTACTGGGTTGGAAGCTTACAGGCTTACAACGTTACCAGCTGCTGGGCCTTTAGCGCCGCTTTCGATGGTGAAGGACACTTTCTGACCTTCGTCCAGAGATTTGTAGCCATCGTTCTGGATAGCAGAGAAGTGTACGAACACGTCTTTAGAGCCGTCGTCAGGAGTGATGAAGCCGAAACCTTTATCAGCGTTGAACCATTTTACCAGACCAGTCATTTTAGCAGACATAGAATTACCTTAATTAACAAATATATTGTGCCTTCCGGCTTGATGGATTGCGTTACAGATTTTTAAGCGATGAAGGAAGGGTCACTACGAAGGGTATCTATGGATAACAATCTGGACTGCTTAACTAAACTGCTTTAGGTCTGTGTAACAAACCGACGGGGATAGTTATACCGATGTGGTAGCGTAATGACAAGCGTTATTTTCAATATGAATAAAAAACCCCGCCGGAAGCGGGGTTTTCGGTTTATTCTGTGGCCGCGACTGCGGCGCTCCAGGCCTGGCTGAAGGCCTGATGCTGGGAGGCCAGCGGCCCAATCAGCGTATTGTACTGGCTTGCCTGCTGCGAGGTCGGGAACTGAATGCCGTTCGCAACAAAGCTCACCTGCGTATTCTGCTGGGCGATAAAGTCGCCCACCTGAACCAGCTGCTGCGTGAAGATTTGCGCGGCCGGGATCAGCGGTTGCAGCGCTTCAGAAGGCTTAGTCACCACTTTCTCATACACTTTGTCGAAGACCGGCTTGAGATCGTCACCCTGCTTCAGGGCAGAACGTGACGCGTCAGCCTGCATTTTCGCATTCTGTAGCTGCTGGCTCAGCACGCCAAGCGCACCGTTAGACTGGCGAAGCGGTTCACGCTGCGTCACATAATCCTGCGGAACGCGGATGGCGTTTACGCTATCTACGACCGGGCGGATACCGGAATCCATCGCCTGGCTCACCTGCTGTGAATACCCATAAAGAATGGCGTAATCGGACACGAAGGGACCAAACTGTTTTTTCTGATCCGCAGTCAGCGTCGGTAACCGCTCGCCGCTGCGCATCACTGTATTCTGCAGAAAATCGATAAACGCTTTGCGCTGATCGCCTTCTTTATCAAAACACCCACTCAGGCTAACAACCATCAACAACGCCGCAATAGGCGCAAACCAGCGAGAGCAGGACTTTCCTGTCGCCATTTTATTACTCCTTTCACCCAAAAAAGCGCACACCGGCACACGCGTGCCCGACGGCTTACAAGGATAGTCCAGGTCAGCCTTGCAAGATACTTTTTTCATGCAAAACGGCTATTGCCGATTTATTTCTTACCATTTACAAAAAAATACCTGACGACGCCGACGTATGACTAATCAGGGAATTAGCATAACTGTCCATATTGCTGAATCGGGTAAAGCGATCGTTACCGCACGATTAATCACACCCGTGACGATCCTGGGTTAACATTAGGGGCTATTCTTAATTGGCTCTCTGATGTTCTTGATCACGATGTGAGATTTAAGAGGAGTCCTCAATGGAATATAAAGATCCTGAGTTTGAGCTGCTGAGCAGCCTGGAACAGATCGTTTTTAAAGATGTACCGCAGACGATTACCCTGCAGCAAAAATCCAATCCCTTTACAGAATACGAGCAATTGCGCAAAGGGACAGGGCTGAAGACCGAAGAATTCGCCAGAGCGATGGGTGTCAGCGTGGCGATGGTGCAGGAGTGGGAGTCAAAACGAGAGAAACCCACCCCAACCGAGCTAAAGCTGATGAGCCTGATTCAGGCTAACCCTGCACTCAGCAAACAGATAGCGTAGTAACGTTTGAACGCCCCCGCCTTTGCGGGGGCTTGTGTTTACAGGCTTTCGCAATGCCAGCCCGCCTCTTCCCACACCAGCTCATGCGTTAACGTTAAGCCTCTTAAAAAAGCCTCATCGTGTGATACCACCACCAGCGCGCCGGGAAAACCGGCCAACGCCGCTTCAATGGCCTCGACCGAGGCCAGATCCAGATGGTTGGTCGGTTCATCCAGCAGCAGAAGCTGCGTGGCCTCCGCGCGCCACAGCACGCAGGCCAGCGCGGCCTTAAGGCGCTCGCCGCCGCTGAGTGCCGCCAGCGGGAGCGTCACCTTATCAACACCTAGCTGAAGCTGCGCTAACCGCGTTCGTAGCACGCCCTCTTCCAGCGGCGTATGGCTCAAGTTGAGATGCGTCATAACCGACTGCGAAAGATCGAGACGGGAGAGATGCTGGTCGAGATAGGCGCAGCTGACTGAAACCTTACAGGTGCCCGAACGGGGGGCAATCTCGCCGAGAAGGGTTTTTAACAGCGTCGATTTTCCGCAGCCGTTCGGTCCCTTTAACGCCACGCGCATCGGTCCATCCATCCGCCAGCTTAGCGGAGGAACAGGCACATGCGGCAGCACCAGATTTTCCAGCACCAGCACCTGCTTTCCGTCCGGGATCTGACTCCCCGGCAGGGTGAACATCACCGGGTTATCGTCCTCAACCCGCTCACGCGCCTTGTTTACCGCGGCGTTCAGGGCCTCATTTTGCTCGCTGTGCTGCTTTTTCCAGGAGCCGATCCGCTCCTTTGCCGCGCCTTTATATTTGACGCGTTCGAATGACGCGATATTCAGGGTATCGACGGTACGCAAAGTTTTTGCCGAACGCCGCTGACTGTCATCATGCTCTTTCTGCATGCGCGCGCGGGTGCGTTTGCGCTCCGTGGCCGCGTGCTCCAGCGCCGCGCGGGCCGCCTGCTGTTCGGCATCGCGCTGGGTTTGATAATCCGCATAATTCCCGCCATAGCTGCGCAGGCCAGCGCGACTCAGCTCCAGAATTCGCGGTACCTGAGCCAGCAGCTCGCGGTCATGGGAGGCCACCAGCACGCCGCCCTGATAACGGGCAAGCTGGTCGTAGAACCACGCCCGGCCCTGTCGATCCAGATGGTTAGTGGGCTCGTCCAGCAGCATAAAATCCGCGTTAGCCGTAAACGCCCCGCACAGCAGGGCGCGGATGCGCTCGCCGCCGCTGAGTTCACCGGCAGGTTTATTTGGGTCAAACGGTGGGAGCTTCGCAGTCGTAAACGCCTCGCTCAGGCGTTCTGCTAAATCCCAGAAGCCATCAAGCGTTTCCAGATCATCAGGCTGATACCCTCCGCTGTCGATACGCGCTCGCGCCGCGAAGATGGCTTCGTACCCGAGCAGCTCAGCGAGCGTCGTATCCGGCAAAATGTCCTGCTGCTGCGCCACATAGACCTGCGTTCCGGTACGTTCGATATGCCCGCCTGCCGGTTCATCAAGCCCCGCCAGCAGGCGCAGCAGACGCGTTTTCCCGCTGCCGTTGCGGCCAACCAGCGCGCACAGGGCGGGTTCCAGTGAAAGATTCAGCGGACCAAAGAGGGTATCGCCCGTCGGAAACTGACAGGTGACCTGATGCAGAATAAAAGAAGGGGACTGCGCAAAATGAGCCATAAGCACTCCTGAATGAAATCAAAACATCCCCTGCCGACGCGGTGGCGTTTAGTAGCAAGGATCGAAATTCATCAGTCGTGTTTGTTCATTTTTGGGGGGCGCTCCAGGGCGAGAACGTTATCTGGAGTAAGGATAGCGGTAATGGGTTGACCATTTCAAGGTTAAATTTTGGACGACTTATACTCCCTCTCCCTTTGGGCTGAGGGATCCCCACAAATTAATGCGAGCAGTGAACAATCCCCTCGCCCCTTTGGGGTGTACGGTCCGGGGACATGGTAGACAGGTGTTCGGGGACATGGTGAACACTTTTTAACAT
>NZ_JAKLRZ010000048.1:0-25760 GCF_021892025.1 Enterobacter cloacae complex sp. ECC445
CCTTCCGGGTGGGGGCGGCTAATCTGTAGCGCTGGGGGATGTTTTTTTATTTCCCTGGAAGGAGCCAGGGTGTCATTGATGTTGGTCAAAGAGGAAGGAAGAACGGCGGGAATAGCGCACAAAAAAGCCCGCAGGGCTTGCGCCATGCGGGCTCTTAGGACTTCATCGGATGACTCTGGTAATCACCGATGGAGAATTTTGGGCTGGCGTCCTTGTGATTGGTGGGGGAGGTAGTTGAGTTTGTTGGGGATTTTGATTTTTTGCGGGGAAGGGAAGGCGCAAAAAGAGTGGCGATGATGTTGATATGGAAGGGTTTTTTGTATCTTTTTGATTTTTAAGTTGATTGTTGAGGGCTGGGTTTTGCGTGTTGGTTGAGGCTTTGGTGGACGTTATAGGCTTGTCGTTCGTTTCCTCAAGTGAGCGTTTCTGTCGGATAATTCACTCTCTTGAATTTTCCAGACTGTAGACCATGCTCACCTAATACACTCACAACTGAAGGCGATACAGGTATATTCATCGTAAAATGCGCGGTTAGACAGCTGGCGAGCTCACACTTATCGCTGGTTTTAAAGCTTTTTTCGATGGCGTCTTTCAGGGACCGGCATTCCAAGCTCAGGTCGGCAAACATTTGCTTCAAGCGACTATTCTCGTCTTCAAGGTCTTTTATCTTTTTGATATCAGTGGCTTCCATCCCGCCATATTTCGCCTTCCAGCTAAAGTAGCTGGCTCCAGATATAGCGCCTCACGGCGGACATCTTTTACGGTTCGCCCGCCTTCGACGGACTTCAGAACGGCGATAATCTGGTGTTCAGTGAATCGGACCTTACGCATAGCGATCTCCTCAGGGGACATTATCAGTATGTTGGAAGATCTCTAAAGGTGAATGGTTCGTTTTGCAGGAATACTTACATGAGTATCTATGTATTGTGCGGGAAACGTCTAGTTTGAGTTAAGGAATTGTGAGGCGGGAAATGTCATTTAGGAATTTGGCTAGGGACAATAATATAATTATTTGAACTAAAAATAAGTAAGGCTGGTTATTGATTATTCTGAACAGCCCTACTTATGACTTCAAAAACTATCTGGCAGGCTTCAAGGCGAAATTAGCAGGCATTGCTTCCTTCTTCTCTGAATATATCCCATTATAAGTCTTAGTAGCTGGTGTGACATGATCATGAAATCTTAAATGACAAAATTTGACACCCGGATATATTTTTATTGAGTTGCAAGAGCTATTAATTATTTCAAAAGTAATTGATGATGGTTCATTTTCACCAAAAGATGCCGCAACATGACATGAGCTAAAATTAACTCCAAGACCTATACGAGCATAGCAAGATAATTGGTACAGTTCGGCACAAACTGTATGATCCAATGAAATCATTTCGACTGATGATGCTAATATAAACTCCCCGGGGTGAATTATTAACCCATTATCGTTCAAGTCAATCTCATCAAAAAATACTGAAGTATCTGTGTGTTTAGTATCTATGAATGACTCAGCTTTTTTCATCCGGAAGACTTTTTTATCAATTCTAAGCAGATAACTAGATGGCCTCATGCATTCATCAGAATGGTTAGCAATAAATATAGAACCAGAGTTTATCTTTGTAATAATATCAACATTAGAATAGATCATATTTAAGCTCCGTGTAGTTATCTTTACTTCCAAACCCATAATGCTGTTTATTGTATGAGAAATCAGACAATAGTTCAGGAGAAATAATTAATGACTTCAACATCTCTCTTCCTAAAATGTCTAAAGCTTCAGAGTCCAATAAATAGTTCCCTGAAACACTTACAGACTTCTTCCTAAGATTTTCAATGCTCCATTCGGTTATTTTTGTAGGGGCGTCAAACCCCACATGATATGTGGGTGCACCTTCCTTTATGAAGAGAATGAGATCGGCATCGACTATTGGCGCTACGCTGGCGGCAAGGCTATCAGTGGAGAGAATGTTAGGATTTGGTCTAATGAAATAGCATGAATGCTCATCTTTATTAAAATCCATTAAGTTTTCCAAATCGACCTCTGATGGACAAACGTTCACCTCATTTTCAACTAAATTATTGATAATAATTTTATGTAGAGTACTTACAATATCACAACCGATAGCAGACGTAATCTTGTTATTCTTGTTGAGAACTTTAGATAAGTTGGTATACATGAATGCACCAACACCACCTGAAACTATATAAAATGTGCATTCCGGATTGGATTTTAAAACATTAGAAATCCCTAAATAAAAATCAGGCTCTATATGAAAGTTTCTATAACCCCACCAAGACACATCTTGCGCTTGATGCTTATCTCTTATCCGCCCACCACCTGGTAGCCTTAGGATGATTTTATTCATAGATATACCCCAATCGTTTAAATATCAAATAAGCACCTTCAGTCAAATTATCTTTCACGTTCTCAATTTCACTTAAAGAAATCCATTCAAGAGATTCTATTTCTGTTCTGTCAAATTTAATATTTTCAATATCAATAGACTCGCTTGATAAATAAATATACCAGTCATGTAGCGCCAAACCATGTCTACACCGATCTTCTACGCCACATTCTTTTTTTAGATATTCATAATTACAAAAATCTATACCTAACTCTTCCTTAACTTCCCTTACAATAGCAATATTAGGACTTTCACCATTTTCAAGGTGGCCAGCTACAATACTAAATTTTTTATTATACGCTGAATCAGACTTTTTTATTAGTAGAATCTTATCTTCATTAATGAATATTGCAGCAACTGTAATGTGATACTGATTCTTGTATTCATTAGAACCTATATATATTCCTGCGGTATTGCTACTATCATAGTGAGCTGAAAAAGATTCAACGCAATCTTTTACTGTTTTATTTAAGGGGATTTTAGAGCAATCTCTAGAATAACAAATAGATTCAATAATTAAATCTATCCATTTGGATGACTGAGCGTCACCAATGCTAGTCGTTAATCTATTCTTGTTGGCTAGTAATTCTTCAGGTAGAACCTTTTGTTCCAACAACCAAAGACTTAATTCAGAGAGGGCTTTATTTTTAAAATAAACAAGTTCACTTTCATCAAAACTAAGTCTTTGTACTTTTTCATTTAATGATGTGTAAGCATCGATTGATTGCATTACCTTATCGAATAATGACGATGATGTAACCTCAACGCCAAACCTATATAGATTATTTGCATAGGTTAAATTTCCAGGCTGAATTTGCATGAATTTTTTGTTTTTAAGGGTTTTTATCTTTACGCCAGGATAAAAATCCCTGAAAATATTAACATTTACTTCAATTCCCTCAGACTTCGATAATTCAACGAGACTACTGATCGAACTAATTATTTTCATGACACGCCTAATGACATCTAATTTCTCGTCGACCTCTCCATTAGAGTTGAGAATAAATTGACCTACAGGCGTGGCAAAGAAAGGATTTCTGTACTCCGTGAACATATTCGAAATTGCTGTATCCGTTTTAACAAAAGGGCTACATATAAAAAATGAAATCTTTTTAATGTTTTTATTATTATTCTTCAGTAAATTAATTATGTCAAAGGACACTTGGGATGTTGTACTAAAAACAATCATTTCATCGTTTTCAGTAGTCTGTAGTGCTCTATAAAAATTTTCGTCAGAGTGTTTTTTAAGATCATCTGCAACTTGATAAGTTGCATCATCAATCTTTGATAAGTCATCATTAACGTTATAATTCAAATTACTTAATGAACTAGACAATAGAGCAGACCTATACAAATCATATTGCGCTGCTTTATATGATATATTTCTAAAATCAGAGACGGTCAGATTTGATTGTATTGTGAATGGATTTTTGTCACCTTGCATAGCTAAAAGTAATGCAGCGCACTCAATAGGTGACGATATCTCGATGAAATGTCTAGTTAAACCTACTTTTTTGAAATGTTTTTTAGCTGCAGTATTCAATTGAGTAGATAAATATTTAAAGTCTTTCTTCTCGTTATAAGCTTTAAAAGAAGCAATAATCTTTCTGTTAAAACTAGCGCGAGAAGCAAAATAAACCAGATAATCCAGATTATTAGGAAATGCCCAAAGATAAGCCATTGCCGCAATAGTCACTCCCACTATTGCATTTACAAAATCGCCTTTGCTTAGTTTCATGAATAGGAACAAGATCACAAGGATGAATATTACAATTTGTATAATAAGTCTATTTCTGTTGCTCAACACGCTATATTCCTTCATGAGAGAATTATAATAATCAATTTTTCATAATAAAGACTAAATCGCAACTAACTTTATCTCCTTCAACACCAATATACTATGCATTTCTTTAATCCTAGGCAATCTGAGAATCATCGACATCGTGAAATCCACATACGCCCCCATATCTGCGGCAACCACTTGTAATAAGAAACCCGCATTGCCACCGATGCTGTAACGGGAAACCACATTATCTAGCGCCATGACTTCTTGTTCGAATTTGCGCGCTTCGGCTTCGTTCTGGCTATCAATGGTGACGCGCAAAAATACCATTACATTAAGGCCAATCTTTTTTCGATTAATCACGGCGCGACTACCTTGGATCACATCGTCCTCTTCCAGTTTGCGGACTTTACCTGGCCTTTCTGGGGTTCAAACTGTGGCGATCCCCTCCCATAACTGACGGGGATAAACAGTCGTTGGTTGCTGTAAACCTGCCGCAGATGTTCCGGCAGAGCTTTTTGTCAGCAGCATCGAATCCGAAAGCACTGCTTTTTTCACCACCATTATCCCCCAGTTTGTTACGCCCGATCGCAGTCTTGTGACTCAGTTTGCTGTGATTACTATGACTTAAGCTTTTACCGAGTTTTGTGCTGAATACTGCTGCGCTGCCGCTGTCAGCCGTATTCGCCCATGGCTGGTGCGCGCAGGAAGATGTTATAACCGTACCTGCTGAGGCGTCTTTATGGCGGTAGAAGCAGCAATGCAGATCCGGGGGTAACATGATACTGCTGTTTTCAAACTGGTGGTGACCCCAGCGTTCATGCTGCTTTCTACTCTTGCTGGCAGAAAATGGGGCGAGTCGGTGGGGGGGGCGTTGGCCTGCCCCTGACATCCGGGCCTGTCTCCTTTTTTCTGGCGCTGGAGTATGGCAATGATTTTGCGGCCAGCGCGACCGCCGGTTCACTGGTCGCGACGATTTCTCAGGCCAGCTTTGCTGTCGTTTACTATCGGCTTGCACGTTATGGCTGGTTGACTGCGTTACTCGCTGCGACAGCCGTATTTACCGTTGTGGCAGTGTCGCTGCAGTTAAGCGGAATAAGACAGGCGGAACGGTTTCTCCTGGCGCTGCCGGTAATGGCAGTATCGTTAAAGTTGATGCCCCGGCCAGCCGTGGGTAAATCATCCCTGACCTCTCCGCGTTGGGATATACTGCTGAGAATGATGCCTATAGCCCTGTTGGTCACGGGCGTGACCGTCGCTGCTCCGTGGCTTGGCGCAGGAGCCAGCGGCGTCATTGCTTCATTTCCTTTTATGGCTGCGATTCTGGCCGTGTTCTCGCACGCAATGACCGGTTACGGTGCTGCGCAACGGGTTATGCGTGGGCTGGTCGGTGGTCTACTGAGGTTCGTTGTTTTCTTCTGGATCCTGAGCGTCATGCTTAACACCTTCAGTCTGACGTTAACCTATTCATCTACAATGATTGCGGCTCTGGGCATTCAGTTTATGCTTCTTCAACGGCTACGCCGTCAGGAAAACAAAGCTCAGGTTTCTCATTAAGGCGTCCGTCTTATTGTTGTTAACCGTCTGGAGGGAGAGCACGCATGTAGTGCGGTCATCCTCTATAGCTTCCCTCCCTTACCCTTAAAGGCCTTTAAAGGCCCTTTAGCGAGCTTTTGCGGGCGTGCATTATTCGAGCCAAAGTTGGCTAAAATCCGGCCATCCTAGCGTATTTAAATCCCGCAAGGTAAATGACTTCTCAGTCGCAAATTCCATCCAGTGATGCAGCAAAGGAATGACATATCGCTGGTGGGTCATCTCATGGAAAAAGGCGGCAATGGTGGCGAACGCCTTTTCATCGTCACTGTTCAGAATAGTCGGTAGCAGGGCGTTCAGGTTTCGTCGCTGGGCTTCAGGCAAGCGCGTAAACAGCGCGGTGGACGCCAGCCGATTGATGTTTTGATAACGATGCTGAAGGCGCGCCGGAAGGCCCGGATCGCCGTGGCAGGCGGCATCAGCAGCCAGACGGTGAAGGACTATGCGCTGTTAGGCCCGGATGTGGTGATTGTGGGGTCGGCGATCACGCATTCGGCGGATCCGGCAGGTGAAGCGAGGATGATTTCGCAGGTGTTGTTGCAGCAGCACTGAGATGAAGGCGCAGGTGACTCTGCGCCTGATTTCACACTTTTAAAGTTATGAGCCGGAGGTTGTCGAAACTATTAAGCAGGTTCTTCCAGATCGAACCTAACAACGTAAGCACAAGGGGACATTTCACTCTTAGTGTAAAGATCTTGAGCATGTTTTACATATAGATTGCATGGCTCTCCATCTTTCCCATACTGTACAAGATAAAAATAATAGTTTTTACGGTGGTTACTTAAATTAGAAACGGTGAGTTCATTTCCTGAGAGGAAAAAACGGAATGCTCCCTCTTTTCCATCTCGGCCAATTGATTTAACTTCGATGTATCGCTCATCACCTGGGGCATTAAAAGAAAGAAAGTCGTAACCATAAGTTGGACGATTACGGCGATCATCTATTTCCTCAGCTAGTTTTGAATAGCCGAGACCGATTAGGCGGTTTTTTTCCCAGTTTAATGCATATTCTTCGCTTTTTTTGCCTATTAAATCACGATTGTCCGTTATTTCTTCGAAATTGACTTCGGGATGGTTTCTTTTTTGTGGTTTTTTAACTATCACAGCAGGAGTGCTGCTAAGATCCTTACGTATGAACTGGGCATAAAGGAAGGACATATATTTTGGATTGCTCCAGTTTCGGGTGATTTTATGCTCTAGTTTTTTCTTGAATAACAAATGTTGATATTTACTAATAAACTGTTGCTCTTTTATACCCATTTCCATAGCAATTTCTTTAAGATGATCTTTGCTGCAAATGTTTATAAAGTGTTCTGGAAAGTAAAGGCTCAATATTTTAGCCTTAAACATCTGGGATAGGGGGTTCTCGTCAATCGCTCTAAAATCTAATTCTTTCCCTGACTGTATTAGGTCTAGTAAAGCGTCTTTAACATTAGCGAAAACTTCTTTATTAGTACTATCATCATCGCCAAATTTCTGAGTAAAACGATAGCGGACGGTTGGATCTGATTTTGATTTTCCATAATAAATACCAAATTTGAGAGCCGTCGCACCTTGCATATTTGCCCATGTTCTGGTTTTTACTTCAACACAAGCACAAAATGAGGCCGTGCCTTTGCCGATGACATAGTCATCAAGCGTCATTTTTTTTAGGCGATTAAGGGGGTAAAGTTGCAGAAATTGGCCGCGTGCACTTAAGGCATTATCTTCTTTGGCTGTATCGTAATCTTTTTCAAAAAGACGAAGAATATCATTAAAATTTGTAGGGAGGGACATAATAGCTCTTCTTAAAATGGTTTTTAAAGGGACATTATGAAACTCCAGCATTATAATTTGCTTGGGACTTTTTTGAAATACTTGTTGACTATTATTGGCGCAATAAACATAGATGAGAGGTTTAGCATGATACTATTGGCAGGAAGGTGAAAAAGGTCATAGCCATAAAATACCTCTATTCACCTTAATGGCTAAAAAACATACAATCGTGTGTGGGGTTTTGTTGCGGCAGGATGGAAAACATTAATATATCTGCGGGCCAAAGCCTGACGAGTGAATATACCAGTGAGTAGAATTAGCAAAATCATATGGAACTGGCACAGGGAGCTACCCTGCGCCGTTTGTTTAAACATCTTCAGGTTTCCCGCTCTCCAGACTGCGGTGCACCGCCTCGCAAATCCGGCTGACCGCCAGCCCGTCCTCTGCCGTCACCGGGTACGGCGAACGGTTCCTGACCGCGCGAACAAAGTCGTTTATCGGGTCGATACCAAAACCGCTGGCGACGCCGTTGCGGTAGTTGATGAAATAGCTGTTGGGCGTGAGCGTCATGGCCGGCGTGGTGATTTCCAGCCCGCGATGCTGCGAGGTGCTGCGGATATACGTTGCCTCGCAGAGAATATCGATGCGCCCGTCGTTGTCCTTCGGAAAACCCTCCGGCAGCACCCATGAGTTTTCCACCACC
This sequence comes from Enterobacter cloacae complex sp. ECC445, assembly GCF_021892025.1. Lineage (NCBI taxonomy): Bacteria > Pseudomonadati > Pseudomonadota > Gammaproteobacteria > Enterobacterales > Enterobacteriaceae > Enterobacter > Enterobacter cloacae complex sp. ECC445. Next base: position 8,230 of record NZ_JAKLRZ010000048.1, read on the forward strand.
CACGAACTGCCGTCGTCCATTGTCAGCAGGCTCTGCACGCTGTCGAAGGTGTCGAGGCCGCATTCAACCATCAGCCGCTTCTGCCCGACGGCGTACACCGACCCCACTTCCTGTCCGGAAAGGTGGCGCACCAGGTCAAAGCAGTGGGAGCCGAGAAACCACACCGGGGAGCTTGCGCCCGCCCAGTCCAGCCACTCTGTCGGCACGCTGATGACATCGTCCATGCTGATATGCCCGCGCAGGATGCGCCCGGCTTCCGGCTTCTCCAGTTCAGCTTTGATGCGCATCACCGCCGGGTCCCAGCGCTTGTGGAAATCGACGCCGACCAGCAGGTCCCGCTGCCGCGCCGTCTCCACGATAAGCTCGCACTCGCGTACCGAGGTGGCGAGCGGTTTTTCCGCCAGCACATGCTTGCCGTGGCGCAGGGCGGTGAGGATGGATTCAGTGTGGTACGGGTCCGGCGTCGCTACGGAGACCACATCGATAGCTTCCTCTTCCAGCAGTGTTTCCAGCCGGGTGTAACCCATCACGCCACAGGTCATGGCGAGGTCGTCGCAGCGCTCTGTATCGGTGTCGCAGATGCCGACCAGCACCGTGTCCGGATTATGGCGGTACGCGTTCATATGGTGTCTGCCGTAGATACCTGCGCCGACCACGGCGGCTCTGATTTTGTTCATCGTTGAGTCCTCAGAATAAGCCCAGGGAAAACAGCCAGCCGATGATGACGGCCAGCGGTCCGGTCAGTTGTCTCGACAGCAGAAAGGCGGGTACACCTTTTGCGATGGTCTCCGGCTTTGCCTCCTGCATGGAAAGACCCACCGGCACGAAGTCGCAGCCGACCTGCACATTTATCGCAAACAGCGCGGGCAGGGCGAAGGCCGGAGATATCGCGCCTGCGCCAATCTGTGTGCCTATCATCACGCCGATGACCTGTGAGATGGCCGCGCCTGGCCCGAGCACCGGGGAGAGGAACGGAATACCGCAGATGAGCGACAGCAGCACCAGCCCCCACAGCGAGTTCGCCAGCGGCGTCAGGGCATGGGCAATCAGGCTGCCGAGCGCGGTTTCCTGCACCAGCGCAATCAGCAGCGAGACAAAGGCCATAAATGGGATGACGTTGCGCAGCGACACGTCCACCGCCTCACGGCTGGCGGCGAACAGCAGGGCGATAACGTGTCCAACGCCAGTGCCGGTCTGCTCGACCATGCGCACCAGTTTTTCCGCGCCACGGGGAGGCGGTGGCGTGGTGATAACCCGTGGCGCAGCGACAGGCACGGATTCCGGTTCACCGTCCGGCGCTTCGGCAGTATCCACCAGAACCAGTTGCTCCATCGTTACGCCGGAGACGTAGTTATCCTCGGTAATAAACTGCGCCAGCGGCCCGGCGCGCCAGGTGGGGAGCACGTTGATGGTCGGGATGCCCTTCTGCGGATACAGGCCGCAGCGCAGGGACCCGGCGCAGTTAATTACCACGCACAGGAGTTGGTCATCCGGGGGAATATCGGCAAAACCGTTGACCACCTCCGCCTGCGTCAGGGCGCCGATTTCAATAGCGACGGGATGGATTTCCCGCCCGGTCAGAGACAGCACCTTTTTGCCGCTGCCAACGGGCAGCCACAGCCCTTTACCGTAGCCGCCGGGGCCGGGCGGAATGAGCACCGTGTTCATGGACGTCCCTCCTCAATCACCAGATTGCCGTGCAGGTCATGGAGTTTCGGCACCGGGCCGGAGAGATGAACCGCGCCGACATGGCAGGGATTCAGGTCGCCGTTAAACACCAGCGTCAGGTGGCCGAGTTCAAACAGCGCCTGTTGTGCCCCCTTGCCGACGGCAGTAATCAGATAATCATGCCCCGCCAGCATCAGCCGGTCGCCGGGCAGTATCATCAGGCTCTCTTCCCGGAACGACGGCTCCAGCGACAGGGAGTAATCGAGGCAGTCTTTCGGCCCGTTGCTGTCGAAGGTGAGGAGCATTTTGTCGGTGAGACCGTCGGCGACAAACAGGCCGATGGCGACAATACGCGCGCAGTAAATCATCATGGCGCATTCCCCCGCTTGCTGAGCCGCAGAAACAGGTACTCGGTGATAATTCCGCGGATAAGACCAATCAGCATGGCAGCCGCGATATAGCGCAGCGCCAGCGATGTGACGGGCAGGCCGAGCGCCTTTACCCCGGCTGCCACGCCGAGCCAGACGAACAGCTCCGACGGCACCACATGGGGAAACAGGCTGGTGAGCGGATGGGCTGTAGTGCCGAGGGCATCCTCATAGCCGGGCTTGCTCTTCTCGGGTAAGAGCTTACCGAGCGTCAGCGCGCCGGGGCTGCTCATAAAGAACCAGCCGAGCACCGGCAGCACGCCGTAGGTGAGGATACGCGAGCGGCCGAGCAGGGCGGCAACTTTCTCCATTCTGACGGTGCCGACCAGCTTCATCAGGAAGTTGATGGCCAGCAGCAGGCAGATAAGCATCGGGATTAGCCCGGTCATCATGTCGAGGAAGATTTTGCCTGCGGCCTGGAATACATGAATAAACGCCTCAGCGAGGCTGACTGTCCACATAAGGAGTCCTCCGGGTAAAAGGCCCGGAGCGCACAGACTTATCGGACAGAGGTTAAAGCATGACAGGCGTAAGCGTCTGGGGCTCCGGTAATGGCGATAAACAGCTATGGCTCATACTGCTTTCTTTGTTATCCCCGCTTATGGCGTGTTTTTGTGAACTGAGCGGTTTTCAGGACGAGCGGATGCGTGGCAATTCAGCCCTGAGTATGCGATGCTCAGCAGTTGGGTTTGCAGAGGGTGATAGTCTGCAATTTGTACAGATAGATTATCGCCAATTTTCGCGAAAGTAAAGGTTGTGAATCGCGAAAATTAGCGAATGTGATTTTGGCTATCTACTGCAAAATCATGCTGTTATTGATCAGGGATTTGTAATGACCGATAAAAAAGACGAATTTTGTGATCAAAATAACGAATTCAATTTTGGTGAACGCATTGCTCTGGCGATGGCGAAATCTCAGGATACGATTAGTTCTCTCGTCGAGAAAACGGGGATTCCTGATTCAACCCTGAGGGGTTATATCAACAAGAAATCAGAGCCAACAGGCTGGAGTCAACTCCGTAAAATCATTAAAGAAACAGGTGTGAGTGCTTCTTGGTTTTTTGGCGAAGGGGTGGAACTGGAAAGCGAGCCTCATGTGAGTAGTGTTGAAAAAGATCTCGAACTACTGAATAGCCTCTTTAAATATATGACGCCAGCGCAACGGAGAAGGGTATTAAAACGAGTTCTGGCGAGTGTGGCGCATCAGATCGACCAGGATGCTGGCGACGACACTATTACTGAAAAATAGAATAAATACTCACTATCAGGCTGTATCCCTCAAGGCTTTTGCCCTTTAAGGGCAGGCCCGTTCCCCTTATTCTCCCTTCCCTTAAGCCTTTTCCTTTCTAGTCCCTTTTCGCCATTTTCAGTTCTTCTGTTTTTGAGGTGGTACAGGTGGGACAAGTGGTACAACCGCGCCAGCCGTGGCTTTGCGCTGTACCACCTCAAAAATGCCAGTCTGAAAAGTGGGACAGATTCAGCAATGGCTGTCCCACCCTGTACCACCTTTTTTTAAGATACGCGAGACTGCACTCAGATACTGAGGATGCGGGAGGTGAGCCGGTAGACCCTGGCTTTGCCGATCTCCGGCAGGCGAACCTGCGACTGGTATTTCCCGTCACTGCCGGGCAGCAGGCATTCCGCTTCAAGACATAACCTCGCCGCCCTGGCGGGACTGAATCCCCGGCACATTTCCCGCCAGCCCTCAGGCAGGATGTGAAACAACGTATATTCCTCGCCCGTCAGCAGATCTTTTTCCACCCGGCGAAAGCCCACCATATTCAGCGGGCGGTCCGGGCCATCCCACGAGGCAAAACGGCTGTACTGGTGCGCGGTGATGAACCGTTTGATCTGCGCCAGCACGCCTTCATCCTCCTGGTTGGCAATATGGCCGCGCTCGTTCAGCCAGGCGTGCAGGCAGATCTGCACCGCCTCATACGCCGTGCCTTCCTGCCAGCCCGTGATTCCCTGCAACGTTGCCATCTCTCCGGCCACCGCCAGCAGGGCAAAGCGGGCCACGATGCGCTGTACCTGGTTTCCGGCATTCTCCGGCATCAGGGCCGTCTGGTAGTGGCGAAGTAATTCTCTTGCCAAGGTGGCGCTGGCGTCCTGGTCGCGGGTGAGGAAGGCCAGCCAGGCACGAAAAGCGGTGCCGTGGAAGCGGGCCACCCGGTCGCAGAGGGTATCGGCGAACTGCTGGCCGCTGGCAAAACCGTGTAGCTGCTCAAACGCGCCATACTGCCCGGTGTCGCTGGGGATTTGTACCATGCGCACGTCCATCCCTGCGTAGAGGCGCTCCCCGGCGCGTTCGGTGTGTTCCGCCAGCGACAGCTCCCCGGTGGAGAAAAGCAGCAGCGTCCAGTGCCTGCGGTTACGTACCTCGCCGTCGGTGCGGGCGCGCCCCTTGCCCTGGCCGTTCGCCAGCATATAGGCAATCATCCCGGCTTCCCGTGGGTCCACTTCGCGCAGTTCATCGAGCGGCAGCAGGGCATCGTTGTGGCGGCTGGCAATTCCCTCCAGCGCATTGCCGGTGGCCCGCCAGGAGTGCCAGTAATCCGTCCCGCCACAGACGGAAGCGGCCACCTTCATTACTGTGGTTTTGCCGTCGGTGGACTCACCGCGCAGGTGAAAGCCTCCGCCGCCCGTTCCGGTCAGGCGCAGCAGCGGGGCGGCCAGCGCACAGCAGACGGCAAAGACAAGCCGTGAGTTGCCTGCACAGAGTGCGGCGACCTGCTCCTGCCACTCCGCCAGAGTACCGCCCTGCGCAAAGCCGCCAGTCAGGTAGTGGCTGCCCTGAAGGATGACATTGTCGCCACCCGGACCAATAACCTCATCCGGCAGCACGTACACGCCGTTGTGCCAGCCGGTTTTCTCCACGCAGGCGACCCGGCGTCCGGGGAGTGACCGCGAGATGTATTCGCACAGCAGGCTGCGCAGGGCGGGGCGGGTGGAGATGTAGGTCAGGCCGTTTTCCAGCAGGATGCGCCGCAGCTCCTCACCGTTGCCGCTGAGCATCGCCATCGGCATGGCCCAGCGCCGCAACTGCCCGGTGGTGGTGTGCCATTCCAGCAGGCGGCCATAGCTGCCGTCATGGCTGTCGCAGGTGATGGCGGTGACGCGCAGAGGGGAACAGATGCGCTGGGGCTGGACGTCGCTTTCGCCGTCGCGCCGTTCGGTGAGCTTATCAAACCACAGCGCCTCTTCATCAAGGCGGAAGTGATCCGGCAGAATGTCGGAAGGCCTTTCCTGTCGCAGACGTTCAAGCTGACCGCTCCAGTCCTCCAGTAACTCACCGTCAGGGCTCATCAGCCGGGCCATCTTCGCATCCGCATGTGCCAGTTTTACGGCGATTTTCAGCAGCTCTTCTTCGCGGATATCGCCGGTGCGAAGTACCCGGACGTAGAGCGTATCGGGTCTGATAATGGTCAGGTTGTCCAGATCGGCCAGTTCATCCGGGCCGAGTACCACCGGGGGAACATCATCTTCCCGGTCAGGATCTTTTCGCCACACGCGTGAGGTCTTCCATGCCAGACTTCCGGCGAGGATCACCACTTCGATCGTGCGGTCCGGAGACTGCCTGTTGAGAAAGGGGGCGCGTTTCATGATGGGGTATCGGTCGGCTCATCCCTGAGCGTGGATTAACGGATGGCGGTGCGGCGCTGTTGCCACTGACGAATTTCAGCGGCATCGAAGACCACCAGTCGGGAAGAGAGGTGGACGGGGCGGGGAAAGTCGGTGTCTTTAATCAGGCGGTAAACCGACGATTCGCTCATCGCCAGAAACTGGACCACCTGCCGCATACGCACGTTACCGCTTTCGGGAAAAGCATCGTTGCTGTCAGCACGGGTTTTCATGATTGCACCTCACGGGAACAGAGTGTCGAGGCGGTTATAGCGCGGAACGGGGAGGGGAGGTATAGGTCCGGGTGAAAAAGTTAAGTCCGGATAGAAAATAGAGAGTCCGAGAAGAAAAATCTCTGCTATCAGAACTAGTAGAGATTTAATTAATCTCTTGAAATTAAATGGATTTATTATATATGTTTTTTGTCGGGAGTATGTATGTTCAGGTTAACGGATGGCAACGCACGACTACAAATACTTATAGTTGTTCACACTATTCTATCCCCTGGGCAGCAAATGGCGAGCACCTGATACTTTATATTTGACTCTCCCTTGTTGCTTTTCTGAAGAGGAACGATATTTTCGCTCCAGATGACGTAAGGTATGTGCCTCGAGGCAGGGGCTAATGCTAAGGCTTCACGCTAAGACACCCATAGCATAGAGATAGCTATGTGAATTCGGCTAACAATGACAGTTTAGAGAAGTGCTAGAATATTGTTTTGGCAAGAATACTTAGAAAATGTTATAAAATTTAGCATAAAAAATTTATAACAAAAACGTGATCTAAGTCAAAAATATTGTGCTGCTTTATTAAGAAAGATGTAACGGACTCACACATATCTAAAAGCTGTGGAGATAGTAAATGGGCGTAGAAGTTCCAGATTCAATAGTCTCTATGTTACGAGATTGTCAAAATGATAGTATTAAGACTATATCAAATTATTTAGACGAATCATCAAAAGGCGCTTGCCTTATTAGTTTACCTACTGGTTCAGGTAAGAGTGGTGTTATATGCTGTGTGGCTCATTATAGTAAAATTGATAAAATCCTGGTCGTAAGTCATAGACGTGCTGTATGTAATCAATTATACAGACAACTAAAGGGAGGTTTTTTTGAGAAAATCTTGCAAGATGAATATAAACCATCATTAGTAAAAAAGAATGTTATTAATGGTATCTCGTTAGATGTTCTTGATGGTGTCTATTGTACTACATTCCAAAAGCTTACAGGTTTATCGGAAGAGGATGTAAATCAACTTAAAAATTCTTTTCAATTAATACTTATAGATGAAGGTCATGCTGAACCATCACCGCAATGGGGTTCTGTTATTAGAAAGTTTGAATCAAAGAAAATAATCATAACAGCAACTCCTTATAGAAACGATCTTTTCAGTTTTGACATAGATGTGAAACATACCTTTATATATACATATAAGAAGGCTATAAATGATAAGGTTATAGTTAAACCAACATTTGAGGAGATTACTTCTGAGCAATTGATACATAAAATATTAGACTTTAGGGCAAAATATCCAGATATTGTTTGTATTGTAAAGTGCCGAAACTTCGATGATATTTGTAAATATTATTCCCTTCTTAAGGACACATTTAAAACACTTGCAATCCACGACCGTTTTAAAGATGAACCTCTAGATGATAACTTGAACTATGTCCCAGCTAAAATTGACGAACTTGAGTATGAAGTTTACATCCATCAACGTGAACTTGACGAGGGAATAGATCTCCCGCAGGCGAAGATACTAATTCTTACTTATTCGGTCGGTAGTGGTAAGGAGCTAGTTCAAACAATTGGTCGGGTCGTGAGAGTATTTCGTGATTATAATCCAATTGTATTTGAGTTAGGAAATAGTAAAAATATAAGACTCTGGGATAACTATATTGAGTTTGATGACTATATATCAGATAAATCTTCAGCTGAAAAATTCTTAAATACACTAAATACAGCTTCTTTGCTAGAAAGTTATTTGGATGCTTTCCCTGAACATAGTTATTTTGAATCTTCGTATAAAAAGAAATTCAATTTCTCGGAGTTCGAACCTGCAAGATCCCTAGTTATACCTTTAGCATCGGTGTGCTTTATAAATAAACTTCCAAATTTTGATTTGGCAGACTTTATAGATAAAATTTATTGGGAATTTACTAGAGAGGGAGCTTTGTCGAAATATGATAAAGAGACTGGAGTGATAACTTCTGTTTGTTTTAATAATTCTAAATTTTTAATTGATAGATTGTTCTTTGAACCTTCCTTAGAAATTGTTATAGTAAAAGATCTTGGGAATTTAGTTGCTATATTTGATAGTAGTGGTCGTCGATTTAATCATAGGACTGACCTCAATTTAGGTAGAGCGGTCAATTCCGATATTCTTTATAAGGTATTTGCTCAAACGGAAAAATCCAGAACAACACAGGCAACATCTCGTGCATTATTGGGAAGTTCATTAAAAGCTGAAGGGATCGCCTACATTGGTGAGAACCTAGAGAGTACAAATCATCCACAATCAAATTCAAGTTATGCTGTGACTACAGCAAAGGGTTCTAATTTAAATATAGATGATAAAATTGCATCCTCATATTATTTAGGAATCGGTTCTGGTAGGATTAGTGATCAAAAATTTCGAAATTTTGACTACGATAGTTTTTGTGCATGGATTGATGAGATTAAATTTACATTCGATAGCAATAATAAACTGAGAAGTAATTTTTTGAGTTCTTTCTCTCAACCTATTGACGGAGCTCCGGAGGAGGAACCTATATCCTGTGTAATTGACTTTAGTGGTATACATGGTGTCATTGAGTTGGAGCATTCTAATTGTAGGGTTTTGGTTCAGAATACGTTTTTATTTAAAATGTATAATAGAGGCGTTTCTTTTTTTAGATTTGAAGATATCAACATGAGGATTCTTAAACAAATATCCTCGCCATTTATATTTAGATTGTCTGATTATAAACAGTATGTTTCATCATGTTTAAACAATAAAATAGTTTTAAATTTTAAAGATGATGAATTTAAAGTTAATGTCAATGGGGTTAATATATACTTAAATGGAACCATTATATCACCTGAAAATGTTTTTAACGCCAATACAGTTAAATTGTTATTTAACAAAGGTGTGACTTTTTTGAATGGGATGTTTTATAAGTTTCAACTACCTTCTGAAAGCGGAGAGATAAGTCAAGCCATGCTTGATAAGATTTACCCATTAAAATGTCTTTCTAAAGATACATTAAATGAAAAGGATATTCCGAATTTAACAAAAACTGCATTTGGGGTAAATTCAATATTTAGTCTGATTGATAATCTATCAAATGTGAAAAATCATAATCCGACGATCTCTCAACTTGGGGAGTTTTATGAACATATCCCTGACGTCGATATGATCTTATGTACAGACATGGATACTGAACCTGCAGATTTTGTAATTTCTTCGAAAAGTAAATTAGTATATGTTCATGTAAAATGCGGTAAAACCATAAATCCAGAATCCTCTGCTGGGGCTATAACAGAAGTTGGAAGTCAAGCATTAAAGAATATACATTTCTTGATCTCTCAAAATTCATCCCTTGAGTTTGCAAATCTTTCAAGATTGAAAAAAAGTTGGCCAAGTGATAGCGGAAATGACAATGGTATAAAACTTAATAGCCGCATTCGGTTATACAATAAAACATTTGATATTAATCATTCATTAGAAGATGTTCTTGACTTAATTAAACATCGCCGCTCCATGATATCTGTTAGAAAAGAAATATGGATTGTTATCGGTAATGCTTTTTCGAAAAAACATTTCGAAAGCCAATTTTCTGGGCTAGGGAAAATATCCCCTGAATCATTGCAAGCATATCAACTTATAGATACATGGCTTTTGCAGGCATCAAGTTATGATGTCGATGTTAAATTTTTTGTTTCGGATTAAATGAAAATCTAGTAGGATATTAAAATTAACCCACTTAAAGTTATACCAAGTGGGTTAATTTGATATAATATGATGGTGTTTAAAGTGAATTATTATAGTTTGTTATTTAAGCAGAATATACGGTTGATATTAACTGCCCAAGATTAGTTATTAGCGTTGTATGTTAAATGGATTTTTAAGTTTATGCGTCTATGAGTTAATGCTGATTGGGGAATTTTTGAGTTGACAGTATTCTTGTGTTGATTTTAATGAATTTATCCAAGTATCACTCGGTATATCATAATACTCATACCAAACAGATAATAAATATTGATAATTTAAATAGTTAATTACGCTACCTATTTTAACTCTTATACAAATAATGGCCAACTACGTTTCCTTCTCCCTTCCCATCTTCAACATCTCATAAAAGGTTCCTCGTCCAAGCCCATCCGACGGCACTTCCCGCTCCTGTGCCAGCGTTTTCAGCTTACTAAGTATCCGATCCGAAGCCGGTTTATCAGATGTACCATAACGCCCGTCAGTCTCCTCAACCAGAAGCTGAACAAGCAGCCAGCAGAGTCGGGCAGTATTCTCCCGAGCCTTGTCGCGTTTATGCATTCCCCGCAGAGAAGGTTGTGCTGAAGCCGTGAGATCCGGCAACGCATCGTCACCAAGCGTCTTCAGCCACTTACGGCCACGACTGTTACGCGACAGTTTCATCACCGCCTTCAGGCTGCGGGCCTTAATTTCTGGCGGCGTCAGCTCATCATCAATAAGTCGCCAGGCCAAGGCAAACATCTCATCGGCATAGAACATGCGTTTGTTCGCCGGGGCGCTGACCATGCCCGTTGCTTTGATGGTACGGCTGATGGCGTCGTGCAGGATACGGTAATTTTCCTGATGTTCTTCCGGCAGGGCGTTTGCAGGTTGGGAAGCATCGAGGCCGAGAAGCAGAAGGGCGAGATGCCGCGCTTCCAGCAGCGGCATATCACATTCCCGTTCAAACAGATTCTGACGAATGGGACTGGTCACATTATTCTCCTTCCACGATCCGCAGCGGTTCTTCTTCACCGAGCAATGCCTGCCGTCTGGCAGCATCAACGTAGTTTCCCCACCACTGCATCAGTGGCCGCCTTTGTTCCAGGTAATCGCTGCGGTTGTAGGCCGCTTCGATTTCGTCTTCTTTCTGGTGCGCCAGTGCAGATTCCAGTACTTCACGGGGAAAATGGCCTGCTCCCGCCGTTCTGGCGATGCTGCGCATGCCGTGAGCGACCAGCTCACCGCCGAACCCCATACGGATAAGCGCGGCGTTAGCGGTCTGCTGATGCATATGTTCCAGTGGTTTGCGGATGCTGGGGAAGACCCACGGGCGATGGCGACTGACGGGCTCCATAACCTGAAGAACGCGCAGTGCCTGTTTGCTGAGCGGCACCGTGTGCGAACGGTTCATCTTCATAAAGGTGTCGGGGATGCGCCATTCCGCTTTTTTCATATCGATGTCGCACCAGCGGGCGCTGACGGCTTCGCCGGGGCGAACCCAGGTCAGTAGCTCCCATTCGATAAGGCAGCGGGTTTCCTTGCGGATAGATGCGTTCTGTAGCGCCAGCATTAGTCTGCCCAGTTCACTGGGGTGAAGGGCGGGCATGTTCTGCTTTTTCGGTTTCTTGAAGCGGGCGACCAGGTTGTCAGCCGGATTGAACTCGATGAGCTCTTCAGAGATGGCGAAGCGGAAGATTTCATTGAGCCGTGATATAACCCGGCGCAGCGTTTCGAGGATGCCTTGTTCTTCCAGCGGTGTGAGGTGTTCCTTAAGCATCTTCGGGCGGATCTCAGTGACGGGCGTATTACCCAGAGAAGGGAATACGTGCATCTCCAGCGAGCGCCAGACATCTTTGGCGTGGTCTTCGCTAAGATCGCTGGTCCTTTTCTTCTCTTTGAGCCACTGTTCCGCAACTTTTTCCAGCGTGCATTCATTCTGGAGTCGTTGTTCCTCTGCAACCTGCTCCAGATGGGCCTGCGGGTCGATGCCCTGCACAAGTAAACGCCGGTATTGCAACCTGAAATCTCGCGCCATGGCGAGGGTGACAACCGGGTAGGGGCCAATGCTGATTTTGGTCCGTTTTTTCAGCGCCGGGGGAGTGTATTCGAAGTACCAGATCTTTCTGCCGGATGGCTTAATCAACAACGCCAGTCCGTCGCCATCGCGCAGCATATACTCGGTCTTCTGCGGCTTGGCGGCAGCGATCTCGGTATTGGTTAGGGATTTCAATACCTTAGGCATGTTTTTGCACCTTGTTTTTTTAGCGTTCTGGCAACGCGGTGCAAAACAAGATACATAATGCTCAAGATTCATACAGAGATCATGACCACACATGCAACAAAAAAGCCTGCAACTCGTTGAAGTTACAGGCTTTTTTAAGGTTCATGATGCATCATGAATGAATGTTTGGTGGAGCTGGCGGGAGTTGAACTCGCGTCCGAGATATATCTAACAATATGATTTTTATACACTTCATCACTTTGATGTGTATCACGTGCATTTTACGTGCATATTGAGGTCTGTCTAACGTCCTGATTCCGTCCAACATTTTGAAATATTTCCCCCGCTACAGCGCGGCTGAAATCGCGGTTTTACCGTCATATTCAGCCAGGTATTTACCGTAGTTGCGGAATATCATTTCCGGCCCTTTGTGACCCATCTGTCCGGCAAGCCAGAAGAGGTTGACGCCCTGGCTAATATGCTTGGTGGCGAATGTGTGCCGCGTCTGGTACGGGTTACGGTAGCGCACGCCTGCTTTTTTCAGGGTCGGCACCCATGCTTTTTTACGGATAGCGTCGGCGTTCGCCCAGGGTTCTCCCGTTTTTGGATCGCTGAATATGAACTCACTTTTCATAAAGGTGTATTGCTTCTGCGCCTGAAGGGCCGCCAGCGCCTCACTGTTCAGCTCCACCTTACGGGTACCGGCTTTTGTCTTGGTGCCTTTAAGTACCCCTACGACACTGGCCGCCTGAACGTGGGCTGTGTTCGCGATGGTGTCGAGATCAGGCCAGCGCAGCGCGCATAGTTCGGAGCTGCGCAGACCGGTATTGAAAGCAAAGCGGAACAGGTTTTCCCATTCCGGGTACCTGCAGTTCTGGTAAATGGCGAGGGTCTCCGCTGGCGTGAACGGATCAACCTCGTAATCATCGGCGCTCGGACTGCTGTCGATCACGTGGTACCGGCTGGCGCTGACGAGGGTTACCGGGTTAATGGTCAGCAGGCCATCCGTAACAGCTTCATCGATGGCGCTGCGCAGAAACGAAAGGTTATTCCTGGTCGTTTTCAGCTTTGTTTTCCGGCTGGCTATCCAGTTTTTAAGGACCGCTGGCGTCAGTTCTGACACGTGGAGTTTATGCAGAGCTGACAGCGCCGACAGACATTTTTCATAACCGTTGATAGTCGACGGGGACAGGTTGCGGTTCTGGCAGATTTTCAGGTACTCGTCCAGGTAAGACTTTATGTTTTTGGTTTTCTTCACTACCCCGAACAGCTCCAGCTTTTTGGAGTTGGGGAAATATTTCGCATATTCAAAGGTGCCACTGACGATCTGGTTTTGTATCTCCCCGAGCAGGCGCTCGGCGTACTTCACACCGCGCGCGTTTGCTTCCATTTTGGAGAGGGGTTCCCGGCACAGAACCCCTTTGTATGTGAAAGTGATCACCAGGGTATCGCCAGTTTTATGCTGGCGAATTGTTACTCCTCTTGGGAGAGATAATGATCCTTGTTCTTTCTTGCCCACTTTGATACCTCCGTTAAGTCTATCCAGCGTTCTTTAACGCCATCGACTTTTAATACATGTACTCCCTCTTTCCATAACCCCCTTTGTATCCGTTTGTTAACGGCTTCTACCGTTTCCCCTGCGTCCCGGCAGTAGGTTGATAGCGGTACACAATCAAGCCCCACGTTTCACCTCCACAACTTTAAAACCCGCCCGCTCTATCGCTTTACACACATCTCTTTCATATCTTCTGTGCTGGAAAACTCCTTCGAACCAGTATTCTGCATCGCTCGTTAATGGCACTTCGATCACATTGCTGGTGGTCAAGGCAATACCGCGAGCAGCGCCAGGGTGAATGGTTAAATATCCTTTATGCTGAAGCGCGCGAAGATGCCCGACCGCTGCATTGGGTGACCGGAACCCCATTCCTGTAGCAATTTCTTTAGTGCTCGGCGCGATGCCGTGATCTGCAATGTACTGGCGCACAAACGCCAGCACCTGCCCTTGTCGCTCAGTCGGTACTTTGCCGGCCATTATTCACCCCCAAATGCCTGAGCATTTTCCAGTTCATTGGCTGCATAAATCAGGGCATTGTGATGAGCACGAAAACCACTATCAAGTTCGCGAGCAGCTCTGTCGCGCAAGATGTCGATCGCTGGCTGATAGTCGTTCTGGCAATCGGCGGCCTTTTCCGCCGAACTGGCTGGCAGCTCCCCCAGTACCATCAACATGTTTTCTGGGTCGATGGGAATAGTGGCGAGCCCCAGCTGCTTGGCCTCTGTTGCTAAACGGCTCCAGCGTTCAATGATTTCAGTGGTACCTTTTTTCATGGAAGACCTCAGAAACCCATCAAAAATTTATACTCAATCAGCGCGCCGAACACGACGGCCACCAATAGCAGGCCAAACAGCATAGACAGGAGGAAAGATTTCATCGTGTCGCCTCCCGAACAACTGCTCTGTAAGCACGCAACGTGTCGCGATATTTTCCGGACAAAATGGTCCTCATGAAGAACATCCCACTTCGGGTTGCAATGATGCCTGGCGTATGGATCAGCGTGGCATCTACTACCCGGTTATGTTTACGAAACTCAAACACGGTGCTGGTGATAATGATGTTCGCTACGGGTCCATAGTCTTGGTATAGGATTTTCATTTTCTGTCCTTCAGTTTGCTGTATCGTTCGTGGCTCATTACTTCCCAGTTCTTGCCGCCATCACGGGACAGAAGACGCCAGCGCCGATTAACCCTCAGGCTCAAGTTTCCGGAGCCGTGCATACGGCAGGGATGAATCCTCCTGGCTCTGAATTGGCGGAGTACATGGACCGCCTGAAGATGCACCCACTCAGGAATTCGTATTGCTGTCAGGGCCATTGTCCTTATCTCCTGTTGGTGAGGTGATCGTGTAGCCAGCCTGAGCAGCCATCCATAAAAAAGTCTCAAGCGACGCGGTAACTTCGCCGTTCTGAACCGGGCGCGCGTGGATAACTTTCCCGTTCTCGATCGTCAGCACGATGTTGATTGGTTCGTGCGTGATAATTGGTGTTTGGTCAGTCATGGCTTGTCTCCGCTGTTACTGGTTTTTGTTTCTTGGCAAACTCGACCAACTCAGCAATAAGATCGTCGATTAATACCTTTCCGCTTTCCGTCAGGAACTCACCGCTGCCATTCACATCTACAGCGCTGCTGTAAATTCCTCGTATGGCTTTTACGCCTTCGACATTCCCGTACTCACTCAGGGCCAGCTTTTCTAATCGTCTCAACAAACCATCAAGCAGTATTTCTGTTAATTCGACAGTGTTTATTCCCCCCTCAGGCATATTAATAATGATGCAGGTGCTTCCGGTTTTACGCTGGTGGCGTAATAACGCAGCTTTGATAATTCGACGGCGATATGTATTAATTAAATTATCCATAATTATTTCCCATACGCTTTTTTTAAATAGAGCATCGCAATCGTCCAGTAACCAATTGAACTGAATAATTGGGCCGTTTTAAATGCTGATTGGTTAATCATGTCTCACCTTAATTTGATTGCAGAAATCCCCAGGATTACTCCTGTAATTAAAAATCAAATAAATTGTTAAGCTTTGTTTTTAGACTCTTCTTCAATAAGATAAGACGCTACTGACCCAGTTAGGTTAGCCAAAAGTGATGCAACGGCTTCTACATCAGAATCGGTCAGTTTATGAGGGTAGCTTTCAAGCATTCTTGCTACAATTTCAGCCTGATATGCTTTTTCCGCTGCTTTATGCAATGTAATATCAGACATTCTCAGCATCCTTGTAACCAGAAGAATATGTAGCGGAAACAGCGATTTTATTCGTGGCAATTGCAAGTTCTGCTAAATCAGCAATTACACCAGATAATATCATGATTTTATTTTTATCGATTTTCTTTTCCTCCGTCTCGCTCATTATGCTGATACCTAAATGATTGATAGCTTCAAGCAAAGAAATTGTTTTCGTATCGCAATCTGTTGCTATTTGGTCAAAATCAATATGGCTACATTTTTCCCTATCACCTGAGAAGCGGTAATCATAAATATCTACAAGCTGGAAAAATTTCTTAGTGGTCGGGTTTGTCGGGTTGGTTTTCATTTCATGGCTCCATTTTGTTGCCGATGAAGTAACAATACATAACGTATTAAATCACGTCAATACAAAACGGATTATTCTGATGTATTAATTTGTATGCTGTTGTTTGTAATTGGTTTTTTGTTTGTTTTTGTAGCGAGGGGTATAAAAAAGCCGCTTTCGCGGCTTATGGTTTAAGGCAGGTTGGTTATTTTTGCGTCTACTACGACGCCGATAATACGGCAATTACCGTTTATGGGAATGATAGGATATTGAGGGTTCAACGGCTTGAGGAATCGTTGGCCAGCATCGATAACCAGTTTTTTGAAAGTAGCCTCGTTATCTCCATCAAGCTTAGCGACAACTAACTTTCCGTTGATGGGTTCAACCTGAGGATCGACCAGTATAACCATGCCTTCCGGAATACTAAGTCCAGCTGGCGAGGTCATGGAATCCCCTCTGACATCTAACCAAAATGAATCCTCTGAACATTCCACGGTTGTATCAAACCAGCGGTCGATCGCGCGCCTATGATACGGCTCAACAGCTTCCATCCAATCCCCTGCGCTGACCCAACTGATTACGGGGTAGCTTCCTTTCGATTCATTAATTCCGTGAAATGACACATTGTGATCCGCTCTTGCGTCGCTTACTGCACCGTCAGCGTCAACCACAAAACCTGGCATTTGTAGAATTTTAAAAATTTTTGCTATGACCTCCAGGTTAGGTTCACGTCTTCCGTTCAGCCAATGGCCTAGCCCACCCTGTGTCATACCGAGTGCCTCAGCTAGCTGCTCTTGAGTCATTCCGACTTCTTTCATCCTGGATTTAGCCAGGTCCTGCCATCTCTGTTTCATAGACATGATTATTACAATCCGTATTTTTTGAGCAACTTCCATTTTGTATTATTGTTTTAAGTGTGTATAGTACGTTATGTATTATTTAGATGGGAACTATCCGAATGAGCGGTATCAAGAGCCTAAGGCTGAAAGCAAAAGTAACCCAGGGTGAGCTGGCTGCGTTGATCGCTAGCTCTCAAGGGGCTGTGAGCCACTACGAAACTGGTCGTCGAATCCCAGACATTGAAGTGGGGAAACGAATTGTGAGCGCTTTTAAGCAGCTGGGATATGAAACCAGTCTGGATGAGGTTTTTTCCGATGAACATACCGGAGAGCAACTTCGATAACTCAATGCTTCCTGAAACCCACTCACAAGCGGATGCCGAGTGGATTAAGCAGCAGTTATTTAGCCTGACACCCACTGCACGACAAAAAGCTAACCAGCGTTATGCAGTTGTGTATCAGGAGACGTTCGAAGCTGAACCCGTTTCATACCGCAAGGAGAACCGGGCAAGGCATGAAGCAAACACAAGGCTTCGCCTGTTTGTGAGAAATCAGGGCAGAGCCTTACAGGGGTATACCGCCGAACCTCCCCTGGCTGGATCGCAATCGCGCTCCTCATTGTTTCGGGTTTAAAGGTACCCGGACAGTAACAGGCTTAAAGGTGCCTTTTCAGGTTGGCAACCAACTGACCCAATTCCTCATATGTACCTGTCTCTTATACACATCT
>NZ_JAKLRZ010000049.1:0-25097 GCF_021892025.1 Enterobacter cloacae complex sp. ECC445
TGAATGCCACTTCACCGTTTCCCGGCAATCAACATGGCCTGGCCAAAGTGGAGCGGTAATATGCGAAGTTATTTAGCCATACCAACCTCGAAAAGAATCTAAGGCGAATTAGTTACGACTTTCATCTTTTTTAAGTTTAGTTCCATACATACAGATTACAAAAAGAACATAGCAAAGAAAGAGATGAAAAATAACTTATGAATCATGCTTGTAACAAAAATAATGACATAACTTATTTATAATAAAATTGATTAGTGACATAACTTCTGCATTAGTGACATAACTTTAATATGACACGACATCCGTAGGCATTATTTCAATCCATCTCACAAAAAACGATCCTCCCCTTTGATCAACTTTTCATCTTCGCCTATATGACTAGTCATGAAATATTAAATGACTAGTCATATAGGGAGAGAACATGAACAATCAGCTGCCAGCCAACTTTTTATGGGGCAACTCGGTCTCCAGCATGCAGACGGAAGGGGCCTGGAACGAGGGCGGGAAGGGGATGTCGGTGTACGACATCCGTGAAGCCGGGGAGAATATTTCCGACTGGAAAGTGGCGACCGACTCCTACCACCGCTATCGGGAAGATTTCGACCTGATGCAGGACCTGGGCATGAACTGCTACCGTTTCCAGATTTCCTGGAGCCGCGTCTGCCCGCAGGGAGACGGTGATTTTAACGATGAAGGCATCGCGTTTTACGACCGCTTTATCGACGACCTGATCGCCCGCGGCATCGAGCCGATGATCTGCCTGTACCACTTCGATATGCCGCTGGCGCTGGCGCAGGAGTACAACGGCTTCAACGACCGCCGCGTGATGGACGCCTTTATCCGCTACGGCAAGAAGATGATCGACTGCTTTGGCGACCGCGTGAAGTACTGGCTGACCTTCAACGAGCAGAACATCTTCCATATGCCGGAAGCCTTCCGCATTTCCGGCTATATGAAAGGCGATAAAACCCTGCGCGAGCTGTACGAGCTGCAGCATCACACGATGGTGGCGCACATGGCGCTCACCGAATACCTGCACCAGACCAGACCCGGCCAGCTGATGGGCGGCATGCTGGCGCACCAGCTGATCTACCCGGCCACCTGCAAACCGCGCGATATCTTCTGCGCCCAGCAGTACGACGAATTCCTCAACCAGAACCTGCTGCGCGTCTTCGCCGGGCAGGGCTACAGCCCGGCGGTGATGGCGGTGGTGGAGCAGGAAGGGTTTGGCGATATCTACCGCGCCGAGGATTTAGCCCTGCTGGCGCGGACTAAAAACGACTATATGGCCTTCAGCTACTACGCCAGCAAAACGCTGGACAGCGACGCCATCCCGGAAGGCACGCCGGTAAACTATTACCTGCTGCACGGCGAGAAAAACAACCCATACCTGAAGGCCACCGAGTGGAACTGGCAGATTGACCCGCTCGGCTTTCGCACCATCATCACCCGCTACGCCAACGACTGGCGGATGCCGGTCTTCCCGATTGAAAACGGCATTGGGGTGATTGAGTCCTGGGACGGCGTGAACCCGATTGAGGACACCTACCGCATCGACTACCACCGGGCGCATATCGAGGCCATGAAAGCGGCGATGTTCGAGGACGGGGCAGAGGTCATTGGCTACCTCGGTTGGGGGTTAATCGACATTCTCAGCTCCCAGGGCGACATGCGTAAGCGCTACGGCGTGGTCTACGTCAACCGTGAAAACCACGACCTGAAAGACCTCAGGCGCGTGCCGAAGAAGAGCTACGCGTGGTTAAAACAGGTTATCCATACCAACGGACGCGAGATGTAAGCCGTACGCTGCCGGGCCGTTTTTGTGACTGATTGATGGGAACTCTCCGCTATGTCTGAAACAAAAATCACACCGCATATGCAGTCCTTTGTCGATAAGTTTGTCGAGTTCTCGGCGCGCCTGGCAAACCAGGTGCACCTGCGCTCCCTGCGCGACGCCTTCGCCACGGTGATGCCCATTTTCATCCTCGCCGGTCTGGCGGTGCTGGTGAACAACGTGGTGTTTCCGTGGATTTTACACGGCGATACGCTGGCACACTTCAAAGTGTGGGGCGAGGCGATTATTAACGGCACGCTGAACATCGCCGCGCTGCTGCTGGCGCCGATGATTGCCTGGTCGCTGGCGCGCAACAAAGATTTCGACAATCCGGTCTCGGCAGTGGTTATCGCCGTCAGCAGCTTTATCATCATGATGCCGATGCGCCTGCAGATTACGCCCGTCGGCAGCGAGGCTGCGGTCAGCGTGACCCAGGTGCTGACCTTCGCCAACATCGGCTCGACCGGGATATTCGCCGGGGTGCTGATCGGGCTGCTCTCTACGGAGGTCTTTATCGCCATCTCGCGCCTGAAGGCGCTGCACATTTCGCTTGGGGAAAACGTGCCCCCGGCGGTGAGCAAATCCTTCACCGCGCTGATCCCGACCATCCTCACGCTCTCCCTGTTCGCGGTGCTGGCGGCGATACTGGCAAACGTGCTGCACACGGATCTGATCCATCTCATTACCACCTTTATCCAGCAGCCGCTGCGGCTGATCAACACCAGCCTGCCGGGGACGATTTTCATCTACAGCTTCGGTAACTTTCTGTTCACGCTCGGGATTCACCAGTCGGTGGTCAACAGCGTGGTGCTGGAGCCGTTCCTGCTAATCAACACCAACGAGAACATGCTGGCCTTCGCCAACGGCCAGCCCATCCCGCACATCATCAACAACATCTTCGTGCCGACCTTTGGCATGGTGGGCGGAACGGGCAGCACGATCTCGCTGCTGATCGCCATCTTTATCTTCTCCCGGCAAAAATCGGCGAAGCAGGTGGCGCGCCTGTCGCTGGCGCCCGGATTATTCAACATCAACGAACCGGTGATTTTTGGCCTGCCGATCGTGTTTAACCTGCCGCTGATGATCCCGTTTGTGCTGCTGCCCGCTATAGGCATCTACTTCGCCTGGCTCTGCACCACGCTGGGGTTAATGTCGCGCTGCGTGGTGATGATCCCGTGGACCACGCCGCCGATTCTCAGCGCCTGGCTGGCCACGGCAGGGGACTGGCGGGCGGTGGTGGTGCAGTTGGCAATCATCGTATTTGGTGTATTCTTCTACCTGCCTTTCCTCAAAATTGCCGAGCGAGTGGCCTTGAAAAACAGCTGGATAGAAAACTAACAGAAAGGAAGGACGATGGCGGCGAAGTACATCACCATAGCGCGGGAAATCAAGAAACGCATTATCAGCCAGCAGTACGCCGCCAACGAACCGCTGCCGGACCAGTTTGCGCTGGCGGCGGAGTTCAGCACCAGCCGGATGACCATCCAGCAGGCGATGCGCCAGCTGATCGTCGAAGGGCTGGTCTATACCCGCCAGGGGCAGGGCACATTCATCCGCAAAAACTTCCTTCAGCTTTCCCAGTGGGATCTCTCCGGCAGCGACTATTTTGGCGCCACCAAAACATGGGAACATCTGGGCACGGTCACGAGTCGGGTGGTGCATTTCGAGCTGCGCTTCCCGAACGAAAAAGAGCAGGCGTCGCTGATGATTAACGCCGATGCGCCGATCTACGACTTCATTCGCCTGCGCTTGCTGAACGGTGAACCGATGTCGCTGGATTCCACCGTGATGCCGATGAATCTGGTGCCGGGCCTGACGAAAACTCATCTTGAAGGATCTGTGTTCCAGTACGTGCAGGAGACGCTGGGGCTGAAAATTATGGGATCGTACCGGGTGGTGAGGGCGCTCAAGCCTAATGTGCTGGACAGGGAACATCTGGTCTGTGAGGAAACCGATCCCGTACTGGAAGTGGAGCAGGTGATTTATCTCGAGGACGGTACGCCGCTGGAGTATGCCCACTGCCACTATCGATACGACCACGGCGGGATCGTCATCGTGAATAACGGGTAAAAAAAAAGCGGGCATCGACGCCCGCTTTTTTAATGCGCGTGATTAGTTCAAGCGCACCGGCATACCGGAGCGGTTCTGCACGGCCTGGTCAACAATGGTCGTTTCCACGTCTGGCTGAGAGGTCACCGCCTGCACCGCGCTGTTCAGCGTCACAGGAACAACTTCGTTGTTGTTGATCTGGTCTTCGCTGGTGGACAGCGGGTTGTGCACTTCGATGTAGCGGCTGCCGTCTGGCTCAGAGGTCGCTTTCACCGGTTCGTTGATGAACTGCACGCGCGTACCGACCGGCACGTTTTCGAACAGGAACTTGATGTCGTCGTTACGCAGACGCACGCAGCCGTGGCTGACGCGCAGGCCGATACCGAAGTTGGCGTTGGTGCCGTGAATAGCGTACAGACGACCAATGTACAGCGCGTACAGACCCATCGGGTTATCCGGGCCCGCCGGCACAACGGCCGGCAGCGGTTCGCCCGCAGCGATGTATTCCGCGTGCATTTTGGCGGTCGGCGTCCAGGTTGGGCCCGCTTTCTTACGCTCAACTTTGGTGGTCCAGTTCATTGGGGTGTCTTTACCCAGCTGGCCGATACCGATTGGCAGCACGATCACGGTGTTGGTGCCTTTCGGGTAGTAATACAGACGCATTTCGGCGCTGTTAATCACGATACCTTCGTGAACGGTATCCGGCAGGATCAGCTGCTGAGGGATATTCAGCACGGTACCCGCTTTTGGCAGATACGGGTCAACGCCCGGGTTCGCTTCCAGCATGTTAGACAGGCCCAGCTGGTACTGCGCCGCGAAGTACTCCAGCGGCTGCGAGTTACCTTCAGGAACCGTCACCACCTGGTTTTGACCCACCAGACGGCTACCGTCTGTTGGCAGGGGATACGTCACCGCAGACGCGGTCTTACAAAAACCTACTACGGCTAACGCCGCCGCAAAAAGCGTTGTTAATTTCATGTTCATGTTGTGCGAGGTATCTAAGCCATTCTGGCGATGAGTTGATAAGTCTGAATCTGTGATGGGAGCGCATTATATGTGCATTCCCGCTCACTGGGAATTCAGATGTGTACGAAATCACATTTTTTTCGATTTTGTTAAAGTTTAGTGGATTGCCGCAACACGGGATCTCAATTCGGAATTGTGGCATAATGCCGTGTTTATCACACTTTTCGCAGGAATCTCCCCGTGTTAGTTACCAGCAACGTCACCATATAGTTTCAAAGGGGGAAATTAAGAGATGCGGAGAAAAGTTTCTTTCATCCTGCTTGCGTACATTGGTCAGTCTTCGCTGTTTAAAATTTTGGTTTTATTTGGGCCAATATCCTTATACTGGCCTGGTGGTTTTAACCACTCAACCCAAGAATATCATAAGGTCAACCCGCAAATCGGACACACTGTCAGCACGGATAAATTTTAAATTGCATTTTTTTTTCTTGCTGTTATGATGTAGTGTTGAATAAATAAATTCGTAAACTTTGTTCCGTAGTATTTCTCTCCTCCAAAACATTCCCAACGTCAGATACCAGGCGGCTTCGCGCTATCGCAAATGCCCTCATTTTACCGTGGTTTTAGGTAGTAACTATGTAGGAGGTATGATCTCTTTCTGAGTACAAAAAGGTTAATTTAACAATGATGCAACAATCACAAGCCCTGTTCGAATCGTCGATTTTATCGACAACAAGTTTTCGTACCGTCTACCATGAACACGGACGTTACAAAACCATCAATGGCAACTTCTTTGTTCATGATGGTCACGAATACCGTATTAACACAAGAATCGGATCAGGTGTTCGCCACGATATACTTATATCAACGATCAACGAACTGAAAGCAATCCTGAAGCTCTACAGTCGAGTGTTCCTGACCCGTTTTGATCTCCACCTCCCTGAGTTCACTTCTGTTGAAGCTGGTAACAAATACATACGCAAACTGTTCAAACGATTACGTGACCGCCTGGAGTCTGGAAATAACGGTTTATCGGAACCTATCATCGATTTTGCTTACGGTTGGGTTTGCGAACAGGAAAAGGCTTCACAGCCCCATTACCATTGCTGGATTGCACTTCCACATCGTTCGGTAAGATGGTTTGGAACTCCTGAAAGAGGGATCGCTGGTATTATTACGGAAATCTGGATGAAACTGACAGGCGGTAAAGCAACGCTGGTAAACTTGTCTAAAGCCACTAAAGACTATCCCGATCACTATGTCATTCATCGAGATGCTCCTGAATCACTTGATGACCCGGTATTCTGGCTTTCTTATCTGGCAAAAGAACGTGGGAAGTCGCAAACAGGGAAGGGAACACGCATGTATTCAACATCGAAATTGAGTCGTAAAGCACTGAATTCGTAAATACCGCACAGGAAGCCCGTAGAGCGTTTTTCTTTCCAAGGCATGCAATCGCATTACCCACATCATAAAAATCGCTTACAGCCTCGCTCAGGACGTTTTAAGGCATGATTTGTAACTGGTTAACTTTATGCTTCGGTCAGATGCATGATAGTTCAACGATAATTGCTTTGCTCATAAAATAATAGATTACTTCAAAATTCCGAGCGCAGCGAGGGACACGAACGAAGTGAGTGTCTGTGTACGATGTACTGTTTATAATATTTATATTTTATATATAGAGAAAACAGTACATTTCCGTATACTTTTAATACAATCGTTAACTATCCGTCTTCGCTTCGCTTGACGAAACTCGCTTCGCTCGCGTTCTTGTCTTTTTAGTTGATCTTAGCGAAGTAAGGGAGGATATGTGTTTCAATCAGTCTGATTTGGATATTCGACTTGTTACCCTTATCATGTTCAGGTTCTTCGGCTTCGTCTGCGAATCCTCGGCACTGCTTGCCTCGTATTTCCGTTAATGTTTTTTATGATGGTTTTCATCAAGAACCAGAATAATGTTTTCAGTTTGAACATAATGAATCAGAAATCGATCCTAAAGCGCATTGTGAGCGTTTCTGAAGTCATTACGGCTATATCATTATCTGGGGGTTATAAGCCTCTTGCAGCTTCATACAGGCTGTTATAGCTGTTTGGGATGTATCCCGGTAAACATTTGATTGTTGAGGGTTGAAAAGTGTGTTGCAGTTATCGAAATCGTTGCTTGGGATGGATAAAATAAAGCCCCGCACTTCAGCGAGGCGTGTGATTCAAAGTTTGTTGTTCAAAGACCACCATGACGATTTGCATAGAACAAGAAATCATTGATGTGCCTTTCCAAAGCTTGAATGAAATGATCATTCGACCAAGACGCAGAGTTATAAGAAGAAGAGCCATTTGTAGAACTAAAGGCACGACCATCATCGCTTGTAGAAAATGTCATTATCGCGTAGCGCCCGGGAGTGTTAGAAATTCTGTGTCATTCCAGTAATATACAAACAAAAAGGAATGACACATGTCCCAACCCTTCGATTTCGACAAAGCGCTTAAGGCACTCCAGTCCGGCCAGGCATTAACGGGCAAGGATGGCATCTTAACGCCACTAATCAAGCAGTTAACTGAAGCTGCTCTGTCTGCTGAGCTTGACTCTCACCTGGCTCAGGATGTGGAAGCCAATCGTAAAAATGGTTCCAGCAAAAAGACCATTAAAGCCCCCACGGGGAGCTTTGAGCTGGCAACCCCACGCGATCGTAATGGGACTTTTGAACCTCAACTGGTAAAAAAGCACCAGACCACGCTTTCTGATGAGATCGAGCGCAAGATCATCCGCATGTTCGCTCTGGGCATGAGTTACAAAGATATCAGCCAGGAAATTGAAGACCTTTACGCCTTCAGCGTTTCAAGTGCCACGATCAGCGCCGTCACCGATAAAGTTATTCCTGAGCTGAAACAATGGCAGCAGCGCCCGCTGGAGGCGGTCTACCCCTTCGTCTGGCTGGATGCTATCCACTATAAAATTCGGGAAGACGGGCGCTATCAAAGCAAGGCGGTTTACACCGTTCTGGCGCTAAATCTGGAAGGCAAAAAAGAGATTTTAGGACTGTATCTGTCTGAAAATGAAGGGGCTAACTTCTGGCTTTCGGTACTGACTGACCTTCAGAATCGTGGTGTAAACGACATCCTGATTGCCTGCGTGGATGGCCTGACGGGGTTTCCGGAGGCGATCAACAGCATTTACCCGGACACCGAAGTTCAGCTCTGCGTGATCCATCAGCTCCGTAACTCGATAAAATACGTGGCCTCAAAGCATCATAAAGCGTTTATGGCGGATCTGAAGCCGGTGTACCGGGCGGTATCAAAAGAGGCGGCAGAAACGGCGCTGGATGAGCTGGAGGAGAAATGGGGCCAGCAATACCCGGTCGTGCTCCAGTCATGGCGGAGAAAATGGGAAAATCTGTCGCATTACTTCCGGTATCCGGCGACGATCCGTAAAGTGATTTACACGACGAATGCTATAGAATCGGTCCACCGGCAGTTCAGAAAACTGACGAAGACTAAAGGCGCATTCCCGAATGAAAACAGCCTGTTGAAGCTGCTTTATCTGGGTTTAATGAATGCGCAGGAAAAATGGACAATGCCGATCCAGAGCTGGAATTTGACATTGTCGCAGCTGGCGATTTATTTTGAAGGTCGCCTCGATAAGGTGATTACGTTGTAATGATTTTTTAGCGTGACACAGAATTCTGAACGCTCTCTAGCGCCCATCAAATCGCTCAGTTTCCGATAACAAAAGGTCATGCTTCCCACCGTCTTTATACTTCATATTGAAGCTCAGATGTCGTGAAGATGAAGACATTTCAGCGTGAATTCCTCTTTCAAGTAGCCCATTCTTGTATGTTTCAACTTCTGGTACGAGAGATTCAATAATTTCTGATAAGCGTTCTCGTTCATGGATCAACGTTTCTTTTTCTTCATTCTGCTCTTGTTTTTGTCTGCCTATTTTTTCATCGACACTTTTGAAGAACGAGTTATCTGCCATGTAATATCCTTAATGGTAATATGAGCGTTTCCAAGTCAGGACATATGGGCAGAAAATACCGTTATCAAGTCCGTTTTTAACACAAAAGCTCTTTCTTGATTCGGTAAAAGGTGGCGCGGCTGATATCTGCCGCCTTCATGATGTGGGCTGGTTTAACGTTCTGTGCCAGCATTTCGCGAACAGTCTCACGGGCTTCCATATCTTTTTCTTTTCCCGTATACAAACCAGCCTGTTTTGCTCTTGCGATACCCTGTGCCTGGCGTTTACGTCGGGTTTCATAATCTTGTCGTGCCATTGTCGCAAGGATATCGATCAGCATTGCATTGACTGCCCGAAGAATGCCACTGCTAAGGTCGTTACTGGACATTTCAACCATCTGCCAACTGGTAGGTAAGTCCATTGATACGATCACCAGCCCTTTACTGTTCAACGTAGCTTTAAGTTCAGCCCATTCTTCATGTTGAAGACGACTGAGACGATCAATCGCTTCAATTAGAAGCAAATCGCCAGGCTGTGCTTCCGCAAGTAGGCGCATCAGTTCCATACGTTCCAGCTTCGCACCGCTGGCATTCTCAATGTATTCTCCGACAACTGACCATTTTTTGCTTCGCGCAAATTCGCGCAGGCTAGTTAAAGCACGATCAGCATGTTGGCCTTCAGTAGATGCACGGCAGTAGATACGGACATTCATTATGAATTCTCTTTTGAGTGTCAAATAAACACCCATATGATACATTACGTTGTTTTGCTGTCAATAGAGTTAAATTTAACCCTATTGAGACTTTGTATCATGGTCTTAATCAGGTATACCCCAATGAAACATAATGCAAAGATTTGAAAATGCAGGAACCGCTGCTTATAACATCTGCTGTAGGATCTTGAGCGAACATCCTGACGCTTCAGATTTAACTTTGTATCCACAATATCATCGTGATGATAGCTCTGAAGTTGGGAAGGGATAAAAGGGGTGGAAAGGTTATGAGAAATGTAAAGGGGAATTTCCCCTATACAAAAGAAAGGTTTAACCCGATTAATTTTAAATTAATCAATTGGTTATTTCTCCTGACATTCGCGAGAGTAAGAACTCTTGCAGTGCATACAGTACCAACTACTGCTTGCTCGAATCCCAAATTCAGGACTTGCCTTGTGGGTTACAGAACGCAAATGGTGTTTTTTACTATCTCCTTCATAACATTTCGGGCAAAAGGGTATCTCATCACCTTCTTTCCAGTACAACGGAGACTTAAACACAAACGTTGATTTATCAACCAATTGTGCTTCAAGATGCTTATTTCTTTGTTCAGCTTCGAAGAGCAAAGTTTGCGTAGTAATTGCTTCGATCTTGGCATTGGCAAGTTCAACCATCAGATTTGCTAATTCAAGTTTAAGTGTGGCCTTGTCCAGTTCATCGCTGTTATTCGCCAGTTTTTGAGTGATACTGACTGCTTTATCGAGAATTCCGACTGCCGCCGCTGTGCTCGCCAAAACACCTGCCATAATATTTCCTGCCTGAAAGTTGTCAAAGAGTGCTCGGTCTATTTTATCGGATAAGCTTCTGTTGTGAAAAGAAGTTTAGCTTAACTCAAATTGGTGTTGCGCGTGTGGCTATTGCTTGTAAAATAACCGCTGCAATTATTTTCATAATATGTAGAGGGACTTATGAAGCAATACACCAACGAACTTACCCCATCTGTGATCAAAACATTCAAGAACCCATTCAGCGCAGAGCAACTGACAAATGCAGATGACGAACAACGCCAGATTTTCAAATCTCATGTTGAAGAAATGAAAGATCGCTCTTTAGTGGCTATTTGGCGTTTTGCCACAGAAGGAGCACTTACCCGAAACGGCGGGAAGATTGAGCAAGCCAGCGCTAATGACTCGTTTACGCTTGAGGATGGGAGTGAAGTTAATCGGGCAATGGTTGGTGATTACGTAGTTTATCCTGACGGAAAACGCGCAAGAATCATTAACGGATCGGGATCAGTCAATACTAACGGGAGTGGCGTTTCTTATGCACTCGTAGGTAGCCAGCTTGATAACGGTGATGTGATTGTTAGTACCCCACAAGACTATGCTCTTCTGTGCCAGTTAGATAATAGCCCCGCAATGCCAGCCGATTTTCTCGCTCCAGTAGCACTCTAAAATAAGGAGTTCAGAAAATGGCTATAGGCTTTTGGGTTGTTAAAGGCGATAAAACAACATGTGGGGGATCGGTACTGACCGGACATCCGAAAGGTAAGCAGATTGGCCCGAATCTAAACAGACAAGCGACAGTAGGTTGTCAGGTATCCTGTGGTAAACATCCTGGCATATACAGCGTGGCTGGTGGATACCCCGGAGAGTATATTCATGGGCAGTTAGCCGCCAGTACGATTTACAGCCGCTCGACCTGCCCGTGCAAGGCTTTTTTCATTGCCACCCATACTTTTATGAAACACGGCCCTTACCAGGAACCAGTAAAAGCGACATCTGCATCCGTGGAAACGAAAGCAGTATCTGAGCCCGTACAAGAGCCGGAACAACACGCCCAGGTTGCAAAGAAGCAAAACAGCTTTGCTGACACCTGCAAGCCAGAAGATAATCAGTTGCTGAACGGCGTTTACATCTGGACTGAAACCACCGATGCGGGTCATTCTTTCGTATCTGTACATCAAGACAATTCGATATATGTTTACACATATGGGCGCTTTGGTCGAAGAGGTCCAGCAAACTTAACTGGTGATGGGATATTAATATACTTTACTGGGGAAGATGCTCGCGGCTACTACCGTGAAGAATTGTATAAAGTGAATGCGCGGGTGTTCAGGATTGATGATGCTTCTATAGTTGCAACTCGATCATTCTTTGAAAATCTATGGCTTTCAGGGACAGAGCCTATAGTAACGGATAAAATGGGTGAAAGAACGAAGCGTCGTGGAAGAGTAATTGACGTTTATGACCTTACTGGCAGCAACTGCACCACACATACTGTTCAGGCTATTGGTGAAGCTGGCTCTAAAGTCTTCGATACTGTCTACACATCAACAACAACACAGCTCCCTATTGAAGGAGAAGAGGATTTTGCCGTCCCTCTTTCCCTGCAAAAGTACTTAGTGGAAAAAAGCAGCTCTCTGAATGCCATGCATGTTTTTGAAGTCACGAACCAGTTTCGAGAACAGTATCCGAACGTGGACAACTATACCGCAGGCGAAGAAAACGCTATGGAGAAAAAGCTTGCTGAAGGTGCTTCTGTATTAGGTTCAGCTTCTGGTTATTCGGGCGGTACTGTTGGCGGTTTCTTGGGCGGCTCATATGATATTAACGAGTAAAACAAAATGTATAATCCGATGGGGGAGTATACTCTCAATTTCCTTCATATACATCGCCAACGTACTTATCAGCGTCTTAGATTACGGGATCACAAAAAAATACACCGATATTCTCAACGATAAGACGATCACAGTTGAAGGTTGTAATGCTGTGGTTTCTGATTTCGATCAGTACTATTCGTGGTTGGTAAATGTTTCTCTGTTTGGTTACATCATTTCTACAGTACTGATCATTCTTATCTTCAAGAAAATTCGATGACCATCAAAGGCTGGTTTATTCCAGCCTTTTCCTTACTTCGATATCCCCGCCAACACTTCTATAATATCTGCAATAATTGCAGTTGGCTTTTCATAGCGACGTTTAATGTGTGAGGTTGTTTTGTTTCTCCATAACTTCTATCTTAATAATGCACTCTCCATTTCGATATATTCTCACTTGATCAGGTGGGGACTTAACTGTGTTACGAATTTCATTCATTATATCTTTTGATAACATATCACAGCATTCCATATACATAACTTTTCTGGTATCAATGTCAGCTATGTCAGTGAATGAATCACTAACCCACGAATCGGGTATTTCGGTGCCATGTAACAACTTCATATATTGAACGATGAAGTAATCTGTCAAGTGAAATCGTCCGACTGTTAGTTTCCCCTTAAACATAAGGTCAGATGTGAAAGTTTCCAACTCATTTCTGAAAACTAAACTGATTTGATTATTTTGCATGTTATCATCACCCGCTAAAGGTATACGCCTATTCGTTGTTATGACTTTCATATGAAGTATTAACACTCGCATCAAGAAATATTTGCAATGTGCATAAAGTATGATACCCGTGATGTGTTAATTCAAGCCCTAAAAAGTCGAGCGCATTACAACTTTAATGTTCTTTGGTTTTTTACCTTTTAATCATCTCATTATATTGTTTCAGGTTCCATTCATGGACTTCTGGAACTTTGGAATAGTGATCAAGAAAGATTAACTCGACTCGCATTAGATTAGCGCGGCTCATTTCAAAAAGAAACTTCTGAGGAGAGGACATACACAGGTAATCTTCGGAGCTTCCTCTGCTTGCGCTAAACTCCTTTGTTTCTCCACCATCGAATTTAGCATAAACGGTCGTAGAAAAGTATGGGGCGAAAAGTTCACGCTTTTTATCGTTAGTAATCGCACTGAAACACACGTCTACGAGCTTTCCGGTTCCTTCGCGTCTGATGGTGAGCATTGTCCCTTTCGTGCGTCCCAACACGCTTACAGAACGCGTGGTGACATCACCAAATGCGTTTGTGTAGTCGACCTTTTCAACGAATCCACTTTCACGACGATCCTGAAGCATTTTTTCTTGCTTGTCTTCTGCGGCTTGTATTGCGGCTTGTTCCGCTGCTTGCTTGATTGCCTTATTCGGATCTTTTGATAGCCACGCGGATATTAATACTGCTGCGGCTATCACTCCGAAGATTGACCAACGTGCTGTTTCCGATAATTTCATGATCTACTTCTCTTTAGTAGGTTTAACGTTAATGTTTGATGTACCCAGAAGCATCAAGGCTGCTGAACTATTGATGATTGCTTTGTCATCGCAAAGTGCATTCCCTTCAGATTTATATCCCTGTCCACCATCCCGAGAAACATTAGTGCGTTTTTGTCGCTACTGGCACCCTTGCTGCTGATTTTGCCTCTGGCAAGAAATTCACGGAACTGGAGGCGGTGGTTAAACCTGAAGCGACAGCAACGCCTGACGCCATGATTTTTAGGTTTTTTATAAGGATAGTCACTTTGGATACCTTCTATCGTTCGCACTCCGTCGTGGACAGAGTATTCATTCCATGAGTCTTGTTTACGAGAAACACCAAGCGAAGAATCATGATCTTACATTGATCTGTTAAATCTATCAATATCGTAAAATTGATCTATAAAAACGATCGATTGGTATGGATGGAAGAGAGGGGAACGATACTAAGGATATTGTATTTAAAGGGTTTTCAAGTGGTTCATACGCTTGATGCTAATGTGGGGGCGGGGCTGCGGTTAGTCTTGAATACTACGAGTGGAAGATATAACCATCTACTTTGTAAGGGCTTTAATGCAACCATATAAGGTGTTTCGATAAGAAGCGGTGCAATTCGTACAGTTCGTAGACATAATGAATACGGTATAATTTTGGCCCCTTGCTCTACAACGCTCTGTATCGAGTTTTACGGGTTTTTGGTATTGAATGGTATCTGAGTCAGCTTTAATCGCTCTGACTAGATACAGAGCGATTGATGGCGAAAGAGCTAAGGATTTATACTCGGTTTAGCCCCAAGAGCTAACAAGATCTAATATTTCTTTAGTATCGGTAATAAAAGTAATGTTTTCGCCATCCCAAAGGAAACTTTGAACGTGTTCGTTTCTGTACTGAACTTTTATTCTCCACTTTTTGCCTATGTTATAGACAATGATACTTTCGATGATTCGTTTAAGCATCATATTCAGTTCTTGTGGATCTTTGATATCCTGTAATAGTTTCAAGTCAAACGCCCGTTCTGAGATGATCATACTGTTCTGTTGTTTTATTTTTTCTTCAACTTCCTGTAGTTTATCTTCAAGGTTATTTATAGTTTGTATTACACTTGTCGGGATCTTAGACGCAGTAAGAAGCATATCATTTAGTTCCTGAATCTTCTTTTTTATTGTCTCCTGCTCTAACAGTAATGCCCCGTCAAAACTGGTTTTTTTCTCAAGCTTGAGGTTTTTCATTATCCTGAAAAGTGCTATTTCTATATTTTTAAAATTCTTGGTTATGTTACATTTTCCATCTCTTGAATTAGCGCAAACATGGTATTGATATGTTTTTCCGGAAGCAACGTGAAATTTTCTGACAAGTGAACCGCCACATTCGTGCTTTAATATTCCGGCGAAGGCATTATGTTCAGATTTATATCCAGGTTTGTTTTGTTTCTGATCAGACTGTAAAAGCATGAATTCTTCTTTGCTGATAACAGCAGGATAATAATCATCTATGATATCAAGCAGAATGACTTTACGATCTTTAGTTGTCTCTGAAGTTTGATATGCACCATATAGTGCAACCGAATTTATTGTTTTTCGAACTGTTGTATGATTCCAGCCAGCAGAACGTAATGGTTTGTGACCTTCGTCATTTAACACTTTAGCGATTTTGTTTGTTCCAAATCCTTCACGGCGTAACTGAATGATTCTCCTGACCGTATCAACTTTGTCACTAAAAACAAATTTATCTTCTTTCCGTTTCAACCAGAAAGGCAGGATTTTGTTGATAACCTCACCGCTTAGCGCTCGTTGTCGCTGCTGACTTTTCGTTTCACGCAGGCGCTGCGATTTTTTTTCAGATTCTTTATGGGCAAGATCCGCAGCCAGAGCTATCCTGATGACACTCACAAGGTCATTGACGGATTCACGATTAAGTAATAAACCATCAACCAGTGAAGCGATAAAGACGTTGTGTTGCAGAATCGACTTAATTATCTGTTGAGTCACGTCAATGCCTCTGCGGCTCAGACGATCTAGCGACTCAATGATGATGGTTGAACCTGGTTCAATCTGTCCTTTCTCAATTGCTTCAAGCATATCGCCCAGCGATGGCCTGTTTCCCTCTTTGAATGCTGAGATTCCGAGGTCTTGAAAGTTCTTATCTGATAGAATCAAACCATGCACGTGTGCGTACTGTTCTGCAAGCTCAGTTTGACGTCTTACGGAGTCACCTTGTTCTTGCTTCTTTGATGAGAACCTTATGTAAGAGTATGCTTTTCCGTTTTGTTTCATAAGTACCTCAGTAACTTACAAGAGAGTATCAATTTTGCTTCTTTGCAACAATATTACTATGCAGTTTGGCAGTAAGCCGCTGTTCGAAAACATTTCCGTCAAATTTGGCGGCGGCAACCGTTACGGCCTGATTGGTGCCAACGGTAGCGGAAAATCCACCTTTATGAAGATCCTCGGCGGTGACCTGGAGCCGACGCTCGGCAACGTATCGCTCGACCCTAACGAGCGCATCGGTAAGCTGCGTCAGGATCAGTTCGCCTTCGAAGAGTTCACCGTGCTGGACACCGTGATCATGGGGCACGCGGAGCTGTGGGAAGTGAAGCAGGAGCGCGATCGCATCTACGCCCTGGCCGAAATGAGCGAAGAAGACGGCTACAAGGTGGCCGATCTGGAAACGCAGTACGGCGAGATGGACGGCTACTCGGCGGAAGCGCGCGCGGGCGAGCTGCTGCTGGGCGTGGGCATTCCTGTGGAACAGCATTACGGCCCGATGAGCGAAGTTGCGCCAGGCTGGAAGCTGCGCGTGCTGCTGGCACAGGCGCTGTTCTCTAACCCGGACATCCTGCTGCTCGACGAACCGACGAACAACCTGGACATCGACACCATCCGCTGGCTGGAGCAGACGCTGAACGATCGCGACAGCACCATGATCATCATTTCGCACGACCGTCATTTCCTGAACATGGTCTGTACGCACATGGCGGATCTGGACTACGGCGAGCTGCGCGTCTATCCGGGCAACTACGACGAATACATGACGGCGGCCACCCAGGCGCGCGAGCGTCTGCTTGCGGATAACGCCAAGAAGAAAGCGCAGATTGCGGACCTGCAGTCCTTCGTTAGCCGCTTCAGCGCCAACGCCTCTAAGTCGCGTCAGGCGACCTCGCGCGCGCGTCAGATTGACAAAATCAAGCTGGAAGAGGTTAAAGCCTCCAGCCGTCAGAACCCGTTCATCCGCTTCGAGCAGGACAAGAAGCTGTTCCGTAACGCGCTGGAAGTGGAAGCCCTTACCAAAGGCTTCGATGAAGGCCCGCTGTTTAAAAACTTCAACCTGCTGCTGGAAGTGGGCGAGAAGATTGCCATTCTGGGCGCCAACGGCGTGGGTAAATCCACTATGCTGAAAACCCTGGTCGGCGAACTGCAGCCGGACAACGGTACCGTGAAATGGTCCGAAAACGCGCAGATTGGCTACTACGCGCAGGACCATGAGTACGAGTTTGAAAACGACCTGACCGTCTTCGACTGGATGAGCCAGTGGAAGCAGGAAGGCGACGACGAGCAGGCGGTGCGCAGCATTCTGGGCCGTCTGCTGTTCAGCCAGGACGATATCAAAAAACCGGCGAAAGTGCTCTCCGGTGGTGAAAAAGGCCGCATGCTGTTCGGCAAGCTGATGATGGAAAAACCGAATATCCTGGTGATGGACGAACCGACTAACCACCTGGATATGGAATCGATCGAATCCCTGAACATGGCGTTGGAGATGTATCAGGGTACCCTGATCTTCGTCTCTCACGACCGTGAGTTCGTCAGCTCGCTGGCGACCCGCGTGATTGAAATTACGCCAGAGCGCGTGGTGGACTTCACCGGTAACTATGAAGATTACCTGCGCAGTAAAGGTATCGACGGCTAAAAAAAAGCCCGGTGGCGCTTCGCTTACCGGGCCTACGGGTGACTTTGTAGGCCGGGTAAGGCGAAGCCGCCACCCGGCAATGTTCAGAGCACCCACTCACTCCTTTCAACCCCGTTCACCCGCAGCGTACGTTTTTCCCCCGCCGGTAATGACACCTTCAGCGCCTTCCACGCCGGACGATAATCGCCACGTGCGTTCACCTTCAGGTTGATGGTTGCGCCGTCGCACACCATTTCCCATTCCACCCACAGCGCATTGCCGTTCTGATAGCCCCAGCTTTCGCCGTCGTCTTCAAACAGCAGCCCGGAGGTCGTGCCTACGCCTTTCACCGGGAACAGCTTCAGCTCGCGGGCCGTATCTTTTTCGGCACTCACATGCGTGATGCGCTCGCTCAGCGGCAGGCCGGCTCCGGCGCGCACCAGCAGCGGCAGTTTTTCCAGCGGCGCATCGAGGACGATGGATTGCCCGCCTGCATACCACGCGTGGGTGTAAAAAT
This sequence comes from Enterobacter cloacae complex sp. ECC445, assembly GCF_021892025.1. Taxonomy (NCBI): domain Bacteria; kingdom Pseudomonadati; phylum Pseudomonadota; class Gammaproteobacteria; order Enterobacterales; family Enterobacteriaceae; genus Enterobacter; species Enterobacter cloacae complex sp. ECC445. The sequence goes on from NZ_JAKLRZ010000049.1 coordinate 18,053, forward strand.
CATACCAGCCCGTTTCGTTATCCGGCAGCCAGACCCGGCGCTCGCGCTGCCCGGCTTCGACGACGCTGGCCACCAGCAGGTCGCGGCCCAGCAGGAAGTCGTCGCACTCTTCGAAGGTCTGCGCGTCGTGCTCGTGGTCGAGGAAGGTTGGGCGCAGCATCGGCTCGTCGTCGGCGTGCGCCTGCCAGAGCAGGGTGTAGAGATACGGCAGCAGGCGGTAGCGCAGCTCAATCGCGCCGCGAATGGCAGGCGTGACGCCCGGATACATCCACGGCTCGTTCACCGTGTGGTCATCGTTCCACGAGTGAATGGTAAAGCGCGGATGCATCACGCCGTTCTGCACCCAGCGCACGAACAGCTCGGCGTCCGGCTTGTCGCCGGAGAAACCGCCGACGTCGTGGCCGACGTTGAACAGCCCGGACAGGCTCATGCCCAGCCCCATGCGGATGTTATAGCGCAGCGTGTCCCAGTTGGTGCGGTTGTCACCGCTCCAGGTCTGAACGTAGCGCTGCATCCCGGCGCAGCCGGAGCGGGAGATCAGATACGGGCGTTTTTCCGGCGCAAAGCGCTGCTGCGCTTCCAGCGAGGCGCGCATCATCAGCAGCGGCATGACCGGGCGAATATGCTTGATGGCGATCTCCTTGCCGAAGCCAAAGCAGCGGGCTTCCCCGTCCCACACTTCGTACTCGTTGTTGTCGTTCCAGGTGGAGTCGATGCCCATCTCCAGCAGCTGCGTGGTGACGCCGTTCTGCCACCACTGCACCGTCTGCGGGTTGGTAAAGTCGAGGTGCGAGCCTTCGTCATCCCAGAAGCTGGAGCGTTCGGGTGCATCGGTTTCTGAATCGCGAATGAACAGGCCGCTCTCCGCCACTTCGCTGTAGCGCGGATGATCCTGCAGCAGGCACGGCTTGATGTTTGCGGCCAACTTCAATCCCGCGTCGTGGAACGCCTGGCTCATCACCTTCGGCTGCGGCACCTTGTCATAGTTCCAGTTGAAGACGTAGCGCTTGCCGTTGATGGAGGTATAGCCGGACGAAAGCTGGAACGAATCGCACGGAATGGCGTGCTCTTCGCAAAGGCGGATGAAGTTCATCAACTGATTCTGCGCGTCCGGCGCGTCGGTGTAGTGCATGGTCGAGCCGCTGTAGCCCAGGCTCCATTTCGGTCCGAACAGCGTCTTACCGGTCAGGCGCACGAAGGCTTTGGTGACGTCCAGCACGCGCCTGCCGGTAAAAATGTAGTAGTCGATATCGCCCGCTTCTGCCTGCCAGCGGCGATAGGCGGTGTGGTAGTTGTCGATTTCGTTACCCAGATCCAGCCAGCAGCTGCTCAGGTTGTCGTAGAACAGGCCGTAGCTCACGTCGTCGCGGCGGGTAAGGGTGAACGGAATGTGCTTGTAGAGCGGGTCGGTGCTGGCGGCGTTGTAGCCCATGGCGTCGAGGTTGCGCATCTCGTAGCGTTTACCGTTGCGTTGCAGATCGCCCGCTTTCTCACCCAGTCCGTAGAAACGCTCGTCCTTGCGGCGGCTCAGGTAGTGCGCCACGCCGTCGCCGTGGGCGTTCAGCAGGTAGGCGCTGGTGGGGCGGTCGTTGACCAGCGGCTGCCACTCGCCCGCGTCATTGCGGTAGTGCCACTCCAGCCACAGCGGCTGGTGCACGGTGACGCGCAGCTGTTCGGTTGCCACGGTGAGCGTCTCATCCTGTTGCGTCAGGGTCCAGGCCGGGCAGGAGAAACCGCTTATATCGTCACGACGGCGGCCTTCCCACGGCACGTCTTTTTCCGGCGCGATGCTCCAGGTGCGGTCCAGCGCCAGTTCGCCTTTGCGCTTGATCAGCACGCGGAACAGATTCTCTTCCAGCACATACAGACACAGGCGGTGCTGGTTATCCACCAGCAGTTCCAGATGGTTTGCCGACTGCGTTTCAACGGTCCAGTTTTTCAGGGTTTTCATATGCAATACATCCACTATCAGGCGCGCTTGGCGCGACGTTCAGCAATAAATGCTACCAGGAAGACGGCGCCAATCAGGTCAAAGAAGCCCATGGCAATAAAGAGCGGGTTAAAGCCGATTTTGTCGGCGGTCACGCCGATTAACAGCGAGAACAGGAAGCTGGCGATCCACGCCGCCGAGCCACGCATGCCGTTGACGGTCGCCATCTGGCCTTTGTCGAACGACTCCACGACCAGGGCGCTCAGCATGCAGGAGATGATCTGGTGCCCGAAGCCGCCGATGGAGATCAGCACGATGGTGATATACGGGTCGCGGGTAATGGCCACGATGGCCAGCGAGATCATCAGGAATGCGCCCGTCACGGAGCTGGCGACCACCGAGTTCACCCTGGAGCAGCCGAACCAGCGGGTGTACAGACGCGTCAGGTAGCCGCTCGCCACGCTCCCGAGGTCGGCGGCGAGGAACGGCAGCCAGGCGAACATCGCGATCTGCTTCAGGTCCATGCCGTGCTCTTTGGCGAGGTACAGCGGCACCCAGAAGCTCAGCACCGCCCAGGCCGGTTCCGCCATAAAGGCCGGGATGGCGATACCGTAGAAGCGTTTGTTTTTCGAGACGGTTTTCAGCGCGGTCAGGAAGGGCAGCTTCACCGCAGGCGGTTCGTTGTCCTGCTTGATAAACGCCAGCTCGTCCTTGCTCAGGTTAGGGTGCTGCTCCGGGTTGTGGTAGAACGCCCACCAGATGATCACCCACAGCAGCGCCAGCACGCCGGTAAACATAAACGCACCCTGCCAGCCGAACGACGCGTGAGCGAAGTAGATGATAGGCGGGGCCAGCATCGCGCCGATGGAGAAGCCCACGCCCGCCCAGCCGGCGGCAACGGGACGCTCGGATTTCGGGAACCATTCGCCGATGGTTTTGGCGTTCGCCGGGGTCGCGGCGGCTTCGGACGCCCCCATAAAGAAGCGCAGAATAGCGAGGTGCAGCCAGCTTCCGGCCCCCGCGTGGAAGATACACATCAGCGCCCAGATCCCGGCGCAGACCATAAAGCCAATCTTCAGGCCGATGACGTCAATCAGCCAGCCGCACAGGGGCTGGAAAATGGTGTAGGCGATCTGGAACGCGCCGACAATCCAGGAGTACTGCTCGGTGGTGATCCCGAGGCTCTCTTTCAGTTCCGGCGCGAGGATCCCCAATGAGTTTCGGGTGATGTAGTTAACGGTGACGCCCAGTAAAAACAGCACCAGTACGTACCAACGCAGATTCTTGATGACGCGACGGGTTTTGCTTGTCGCAACGGTGTTATTGATGTCCTGACTCATTTTACTCTCCACAAGACGGACGGTAAGGGGACGGAGGTTCTGGTGTCACACGGATTTTTATGCCTTTGATTTCTATCCGTTTAAAAAGTCTAAGTTGGTATGCAACTAGTATGGAAGTTGTGTGACAAGTTCACCTTAAGGGAGAAAATGAGCGGGCAATAGTGGATTTTGTGCAAAGTTTCTCATAACGGGCGTAAACCCTCTGGCATGATGGCCGTTATGCCCGTTATTACCTGATGAACACGCTATGAAAATTTTTTCATTTCGCAAATGGAGCCAGATCACAAAATGGATAAAAGGCTAAAAATCACCGAAATCGCGGCCCGTACGCAGCTCTCTATCAGTACCGTTTCCCGCGTGCTGGCGGGCAAAGCGAACACCAGTGAAAAAGCGCGCGCAAAGGTGCTGGCGTGCGCGCGGGAGCTGGGGGTGATGGAGGGTATGGCGGCAGGGCGCCTGCTGCTCAATAGCCTGGTGGTTTTTGCCCCGCAGCGGGCGTTTGACGAGCGGTCCGACATCTTTTACTACCGCGTGATCCAAAGCGTGAGTAAGGGCCTGGCATCCCACGACGTGCGCCTGCGCTACTGCGCGCTGGAGGAGAACGACAGCGACGCGCAGCTGTTTCTGGCGCGCATGAACGAGTCGGACACCCAGGCGGCAATCCTTCTCGGCATTGACGATCCGCATATCCACGATCTGGCGGTGGACGTGGGTAAACCCTGCATGCTGATTAACTGCCGCGACCGGCACATGCGCCTGCCTGCCGTCGCGCCGGATCACCGCGCCATTGGCGAGCGGGCGGCGGAATACCTGTTCGAGATGGGGCACCGCGAGGTGATGAACGTGCTGTGCCTGCGGCGTTACACCATGGAGCTGCGCCTGGCGGGGATCCGCGATGCGTGGCAGTCTCACAACCTGAAATTCAACGATAAACGCGATCTGCTGGTGGTGCCCAGCTTCAGCGCGCGCGAAGCGGAACAGATGGTCAGCAGCTGGCTTAATGAAGTGCAGGGAAAAGATCTGCCCACCGCGTTCCTGGTCGGCGGCGACTTTATGGCGGCGGGCACCATCAGCGCCTTACAAAACCACGGCCTGCGCGTGCCGCAGGACGTGTCGGTGATGAGCATCGACGGCTTTAACCTGGCGGCAATTCAGGATGTGCCCTTAACGGCGGTGCATGTTCCCCGCGACGAGCTGGGAACGGAAGCGGTATACATGCTCCAGCAGCGGCTGATGCGCCCGGACGCGCCGGTGGGGACGTTACTGCTTAACGGTACGCTGACCGTGCGGGAATCGGTACGGCGGATACGTCAGGGGAAACGACGCACCGCCGTGGAGCGGGAAGGGCTGTACGACAGTTAGGCCATGCCCAGCGCGCGCCTGCCGTGGATATTGAGATCGTTCACGGTAAAGCGGTCCTGCCAGGTTTTTTCATAATCCTCACGCGGGAAGTCTCCCGGCGACGCGCCGGTTTCCAGCGCTTCCTTGACCTTTTTCGCGTAGGCGAGGTTTTTCTCGCACATCGGCGCGGCGGGAATGTACATCACGTTGCCCCAGCCCTGCTGATTGTCCACCGGCGCGACGGAGTGGATCACATCGCAGTGCCACCACACGGAATCGCCCGCCTCGAGCGCCGGAATGCTGGTCAGCGCCTCGATGAGCAGCGGGTGCCATTTTTCCGAAATCGGCAGCACGCGGCCCGGCGCCACGCCGCAGAGCTCGTCTTCCGGCACGTCGTCCAGCAGTGGGCGCAGCAGGATGTAGGCCATCGCTTCCGGGATCGGCACCACGTGCAGCAGACCCTGGCCGGGGATCATGTCCGACAGCGCCGTCCAGCCCTGGAAGGTGCGGAACACCGAGCACTTGGTGGTGTTGTCCACGGTGTACTCTTCCACCTCGGTGCGGTGCGCGGCGTTCCACGGATCGTATTTCTCGACGTTGCCGTCAAACACGCGGGCAAACACCTGCTGGTAGGCCGGGAGCAGCCAGCGCTCCAGCGCGCCGGAATCGGTATGCGCGCCCAGCCCTTTCGAGGTCGTTCCCGGCGGGCGGCGGCGGATACGGTCCGGATAAATCACGCTGACGTCCGGGTTGAACCACGTTTTACCGTTGCTCTCGAACGTCCATAAACGGTTCAGGAACGACTGCACCTGCGCCATCTCTTCGCTCTGGCGCGCCTGCATTTGCGCCTGCGACCAGTAGATCGGGTAAATTTCCGGACGGGAGGCGGTCAGGGTGCCAAAGAAATTATCGCCCGGGCCTTTGTACACTTCGTCAAATTTGTTCAGATCGAGGTAGTCGAGCATTGACCGATCCCACGCCAGCGCCTGTTCGCGCGGGAAGTGACCTTTGATCACCGCGCAGCCGCGACGCTTAACCGCCTCGCGCTGTTCAGCGGTGATGGTGCCGTTTTTTACATCCGCAAACGGGATCTCCGGCCAGACGGTTTCGCCTTTGTTCTTAAGGGCGTTGATTTCCGCCACGCGGGTGGCAATGCTGTCGCTGAGCTTGTTGAACACCGCCTGCACGTCGCCGATCTGCGCGCGCAGCTCGAGCTTCAGCTGGCGGATTGCCGCTTTGTGGTCCGCCGGCAAGGTTTCACTGGTAAAAGTCATAACTGCCTCGCATCTTTCATTCGAAAGTAAAAGTGTCTACAAGTGATACTTTAAGTTAAAAATAAGTTAATGCAAGTTTAAAAACTTGACGGAAGCCACAGGACGGAAAAAGAGTGGGGATGCCGGAGCGAGGCTCCGGCGAGGAGAATCAGGCGTCGAACGGGGAATGGCTGTCGAGCACGGCCTGAATGACGTTCAGCGCGCCCTGATGATTGTTGTCGTCGGTGCTGTAGCGGGCGATCTGCTTGATGCTTTCTGCCGCGTTGTCCATCGCAAAAGAGTATTTCACCAGCTTCAGCATCTCCGCGTCGTTGCCGCTGTCGCCAATCGCCACGCACTGCTGCGGGGAGAGCGCCCAGCGCTTCAGCAGGCGGCTGATGCCGTTGGCCTTATGCAGGCCAGGAATGATCAAATCGACAAAGCCAAAGCCGCTGGTGACCGGCTTCATGATGCCGTCCAGAGAGACGTGCAGCTTATCGATCAGGTTTGGGATATCGCTGTCGGGCAGGTTCAGGGAGAATTTGAACAGCAGATCGTCAATCTCGTGATAGTCGCTGACGCGCTTTAAGCGGTGGTAGTGCCTGGACATCAGCGCCACAAATTCGTCCGGGGCTTTATCGCTGACGTAAGCGCTCTCCAGCCCGCAGGCCACGAAGTTCAGCGCTTTGTCTTTCAGCAGTTCGCCAATGACGATTTGCGACTCGTGGCGCGTCAGCTCGCCGTGGAAAATCTGCTCGCCGCGATCGAACACCAGCGCGCCGTTTTCCGCCACGAAGGAGATGCGATCTTTTAGCTCGGGGAAGAAGGAGATGAGCTGATAATACTGGTTGCCGCTGGCGACAACGAATTCAATGCCGCGGGCGTTAAGTTGCTCAAACTGTGCCTGGAAGCGGTCGCGATCGTACTGCTTGGCATCATCAAGGAAAGTTCCGTCCATATCGGTGACGATAACTTTTACGGTCATACTGTGCTCCTGGGTCACTGCGTTTGAAACATTCTAATAACAAGGTGACGGGGAGCACAAATTTATTTCATTCGAAAGTAAAAGCAAAACGGCAACTCCGTTGCCGTTTTTAGTGTTTGCTCCCTCTCCCCGTGGGAGAGGGCCGGGGTGAGCAGCTGTGTTTAAAGTCAACAGCTGACGACTAATCTGCCGCCCA
>NZ_JAKLRZ010000050.1:0-19944 GCF_021892025.1 Enterobacter cloacae complex sp. ECC445
CATCAGGCCGCACCCCTTATTCCCTTTTCTGCTTCTAAATCACCAAACGGTATATAAAACCGTTACTCCTTTAGACTCCGTTATAAATATTATGACTATAAGATAGTCATCACATTTATAAGGGTGCGCAATGGCCGTTACTGTACTGAAAAAAGGAACTCTGGCGCTGGCAGGTTTACTGCTGGTGGCGCAGGCGCAGGCGACTGAACTGTTGAACAGTTCGTATGACGTCTCCCGCGAGCTGTTTGCCGCCCTTAATCCCCCGTTTGAACAGCAGTGGGCGAAAGACAACAACGGTGACAAGCTGACCATCAAGCAGTCCCACGCCGGTTCATCCAAGCAGGCGCTGGCGATTTTGCAGGGCCTGAAAGCGGACGTGGTGACCTACAACCAGGTGACCGACGTGCAGATCCTGCACGACAAAGGCAAGCTGATCCCGGCGGACTGGCAGAGCCGTCTGCCGAACAACAGCTCCCCGTTCTACTCCACCATGGGCTTCCTGGTGCGTAAGGGCAATCCGAAGAATATCCACGACTGGAGCGACCTGGTGCGTTCCGACGTGAAGCTGATTTTCCCGAACCCAAAAACCTCCGGTAACGCGCGTTACACCTATTTAGCGGCGTGGGGCGCGGCGGACAAGGCTGACGGTAACGACAAGGCCAAAACCGAGCAGTTCATGACCCAGTTCCTGAAAAACGTCGAGGTGTTTGATACCGGCGGACGCGGGGCCACCACTACCTTTGCAGAGCGCGGTCTCGGCGACGTGCTGATCAGCTTCGAGTCGGAAGTGAACAACATCCGCAAGCAGTATGAAGCCCAGGGCTTTGAGGTCGTTATCCCGAAAACCAACATCCTGGCCGAGTTCCCGGTGGCGTGGGTCGATAAAAACGTTCAGGCGAACGGTACCGAGAAAGCGGCAAAAGCCTATCTCGACTACCTGTACAGCCCGCAGGCGCAGACCATCATTACCGATTACTACTACCGCGTGAACAACCCGGACGTGATGAACAAACTGAAAGACAAATTCCCGCAGACCGCGCTGTTCCGCGTGGAAGATCGTTTCGGCTCCTGGCCTGAGGTGATGAAAACGCACTTTGCCAGCGGCGGTGAGTTAGACAAACTGCTGGCGGCGGGGCGTAAGTAATGTTTGCAGTTTCGACCAAACGCGTGCTGCCGGGCTTTACCTTAAGCCTCGGCACCAGCCTGCTGTTCGTCTGCCTGATCCTGCTGCTGCCGCTCAGCGCGCTGGTGATGCAGCTTGCGCAGATGAGCTGGGCGCAGTACTGGGACGTGATCACCAACCCGCAGGTGGTGGCAGCCTATAAGGTGACGCTGCTCTCGGCGTTTGTCGCCTCCATTTTTAACGGCGTGTTTGGCCTGCTGATGGCGTGGATCTTAACTCGCTATCGCTTCCCGGGCCGCACGCTGCTTGACGCGCTGATGGATCTGCCGTTTGCGCTGCCGACGGCGGTGGCGGGCTTAACCCTCGCGTCGCTCTTTTCCGTTAATGGGCTCTACGGCGAGTGGCTGGCAAAGTTTGATATCAAAGTGACCTATACCTGGCTTGGTATCGCGGTGGCGATGGCCTTTACCAGCATCCCGTTTGTGGTGCGTACCGTTCAGCCGGTGCTGGAAGAATTGGGGCCGGAATATGAAGAAGCGGCGGAAACGCTGGGCGCGACGCGCTGGCAAAGCTTCCGCAAGGTGGTTCTGCCCGAGCTCTCGCCGGCGCTGATGGCGGGCGTTGCGCTGTCGTTTACCCGCAGCCTCGGCGAGTTCGGCGCGGTGATTTTTATCGCCGGGAACATCGCCTGGAAAACGGAAGTCACCTCGCTGATGATTTTCATTCGCCTGCAGGAGTTTGATTATCCGGCGGCGAGCGCGATCGCCTCGGTGATCCTGGCGGCCTCGCTGCTGCTGCTGTACTCGATTAACACTCTGCAAAGTCGCTTTGGTCGACGTGTGGTAGGTCACTGATGGCGGAAGTTACGCAATTGAAGCGATACGATGCGCCCCGCATTAACTGGGGTAAATGGTTTCTGATTGGAGCGGGCGTGCTGGTGTCTGCCCTCATTCTCGTCGTGCCGACGATTTATATCTTCGTTCAGGCGTTTAGCAAGGGGCTGATGCCCGCGCTGGAGAACCTGGCGAACCCGGATATGCTGCACGCCATCTGGCTGACCGTACTGATTGCGTTAATCACCGTGCCGGTAAACCTCGTGTTCGGTACCCTGCTGGCGTGGCTGGTGACGCGCTTTAACTTCCCGGGGCGTCAGCTGCTGCTGACCCTGCTGGACATTCCGTTTGCCGTATCGCCGGTGGTGGCGGGTCTGGTGTACCTGCTCTTTTACGGCTCCAACGGTCCGCTGGGCGGCTGGCTGGACGAGCATAACCTGCAGATCATGTTTGCCTGGCCGGGCATGGTGCTGGTCACCATCTTCGTGACCTGTCCGTTCGTGGTGCGCGAGCTGGTGCCGGTGATGTTAAGCCAGGGGAGCAATGAGGACGAAGCGGCGGTGCTGCTGGGCGCGTCGGGGTGGCAAATGTTCCGCCGCGTGACGCTGCCGAACATCCGCTGGGCGCTGCTTTACGGCGTGGTGTTGACCAACGCCCGCGCCATCGGCGAGTTCGGTGCCGTTTCCGTCGTCTCCGGCTCCATTCGGGGTGAAACCCTGTCGCTGCCTTTACAAATTGAATTACTGGAACAGGACTACAATACCGTCGGTTCCTTTACTGCCGCAGCGTTGCTGACGCTGATGGCCATTTTGACCCTGTTTTTGAAGAGTGTGGTGCAGTGGCGTTTAGAAAATCAGGAAAAACGTCAGCATCAGGAGGGAAATCATGAGCATTGAGATTGCCAATATTAAGAAGTCTTTTGGTCGCACCCAGGTGCTGAATGATATCTCGCTGGATATCCCTTCCGGACAAATGGTGGCGCTGCTGGGGCCGTCCGGCTCGGGTAAAACCACGCTGCTGCGTATTATCGCCGGACTTGAGCATCAGACCAGCGGGCATATCCGCTTCCACGGCACCGACGTGAGCCGCCTGCATGCCCGCGATCGTAAAGTCGGCTTTGTGTTCCAGCATTACGCGCTGTTCCGCCACATGACCGTGTTCGATAACATCGCGTTTGGCCTGACCGTGCTGCCGCGTCGCGAGCGCCCGAATGCCGCTGCCATCAAGGCGAAAGTGACGAAGCTGCTGGAGATGGTGCAGCTGGCGCATCTGGCGGATCGTTTCCCGGCGCAGCTTTCCGGCGGGCAGAAGCAGCGCGTGGCGCTGGCGCGTGCCCTGGCCGTTGAGCCGCAAATTCTCCTGCTGGACGAACCCTTCGGCGCGCTGGACGCGCAGGTGCGTAAAGAGCTGCGTCGCTGGCTGCGTCAGCTGCATGAAGAGCTGAAATTCACCAGCGTCTTCGTGACCCACGACCAGGAAGAGGCGATGGAAGTTGCGGATCGCGTGGTGGTCATGAGTCAGGGCAACATTGAGCAGGTTGACGAGCCGGAGCAGCTCTGGCGTGAACCGGCGACCCGCTTCGTGCTGGAGTTTATGGGCGAGGTAAACCGTCTGCAGGGCACCATTCGCGGTGGACAGTTCCACGTTGGCGCGCACCGCTGGCCGCTGGGCTATACCTCCGCGCATCAGGGGCCGGTCGATCTGTTCCTGCGTCCGTGGGAAGTGGACGTCAGCCGCCGCACCAGCCTGGACTCACCGCTGCCGGTACAGGTGCTGGAAGCGAGCCCTAAGGGGCACTACACCCAACTGGTGGTACAGCCGCTGGGCTGGTATACCGAGCCGCTGACCGTGGTCATGCGCGACGACGTCCCGCCGCACCGGGGAGAGCGCCTGTTTGTCGGGCTTCAGCATGCCCGTATTTACCACGGCAAGGAGCGCATCGAGACGCGCGAGGATATTGCTCTGGCGGAGTCAGCCTGATAGGTTAGGATTACGTAGTTTTGCCGGGTGGCGCTGCGCTTACCCGGCCTACAATATGACGTCTGTAGGCCCGGTAAGCGAAGCGCCACCGGGCTTTTTATTGGACGGCGATCATGAATACATTAGAAAACACCATCGGCAACACCCCTCTGGTCAAGCTTCAGCGCATGGGGCCCGACAACGGCAGCGAAATCTGGGTCAAACTCGAAGGCAATAACCCGGCGGGATCGGTGAAAGACCGTGCCGCGCTGTCGATGATCGTCCAGGCCGAAAAGCGCGGCGAGATTAAGCCGGGCGACGTGCTGATTGAGGCGACCAGTGGCAACACCGGTATCGCCCTGGCGATGATTGCGGCGCTGAAAGGCTACCGCATGAAGCTGCTGATGCCGGATAACATGAGCCAGGAGCGCCGCGCAGCGATGCGTGCCTACGGGGCCGAGCTGATTCTGGTGACCAAAGAGCAGGGAATGGAAGGCGCGCGCGACCTGGCCCTGGAAATGGCCGAGCGCGGTGAAGGTAAGCTGCTCGATCAGTTCAACAACCCGGACAACCCGTACGCGCACTACACCACCACCGGCCCGGAAATCTGGCAGCAAACCGACGGACGTATCACCCACTTCGTCTCCAGCATGGGCACCACCGGCACCATCACCGGGGTATCGCGTTTTCTGCGCGAGCAGGAAAAAGCCGTCACCATTGTGGGCCTGCAGCCGGAAGAGGGGAGCAGCATTCCGGGCATTCGCCGCTGGCCGGCGGAGTATATGCCCGGCATCTTTAATGCGCAGCTTGTGGACCAGGTGCTGGATCTTCACCAGCGCGAGGCGGAAAATACCATGCGTGAGCTGGCCGTGCGCGAGGGTATTTTCTGCGGGGTCAGCTCGGGCGGCGCGGTGGCGGGTGCGATTCGGGTGGCCAAGGCAAACCCGGGTGCGGTGGTGGTGGCGATTATTTGCGATCGCGGCGATCGCTATCTGTCTACCGGCGTCTTTGGTGAAGAGAGTTATTCGCAGGGGGCGGGGATTTAAGCGTCATGGAAATGATTCTATTCCGGGACAATACCCGGGCGCAGCAAACCGACATTGTCGCGGTGCAGTCGCAGGTGGTGTACGGCAGCGTGGGGAACAGCATTGCGGTGCCGAATATTCGAACCCACCGGCTGAACGTTACCGCCGTGCCGACGGTGCTGTTCAGCAACACGCCGCACTACGACACGTTTTATGGTGGGGTGATCCCCGATGAGTGGTTCAGCGGCTACCTGAAGGCGCTGGAGGAGCGCGAGATACTGCGCGAGATTAAGGCGGTCACTACCGGCTATATGGGCAGCGCCAGCCAGATCGTCCTGCTGGCGCAGTGGCTGAAGGCGGTGAAAGCGCAGCATCCTGACCTGCTGGTGCTGGTCGACCCGGTGATCGGCGATATCGACAGCGGAACGTACGTGAAGCCCGAGATCCCGCAAGCGTATCGGGAGCATCTGCTGCCGCTGGCGCAGGGGATTACGCCAAACGTCTACGAGCTGGAAGTGTTAAGCGGCAAACCGTGCCGTACGCCGGAAAGCGCCATCGCGGCGGCTCAGGGATTGCTCTCTGACAGCCTGAGATGGGTGGCGATAACCAGCGCGCCGGTGGCAGACGACCCGCAAAACATCCACGTGGTGCTGGTGACGCATGAAGGCGTGACCGTCAGCGCGCATCCGCGCGTAGAAACCGACCTGAAAGGCACGGGCGATCTGTTCTGTTCAGAGCTGGTGAGCGGCATTGTAGAGGGAAAAACCGTTGCCGATGCCATCCGCATGGCGGGCGATCGGGTGACGGACGTCATGCTCTATACCCAGTCGAAAGGCTACGACGAGCTTATCCTTCCTGCATAAACAAAAATGGCGCCCGAAGGCGCCATTTTTCTGTGCGGCAAGAATTACTTCTTGATGCGGATAACCGGGGTTTCACCCACGGTGACGCTGCCAGACAGTTTGATCAGTTCTTTGATTTCGTCCATGTTGGAGATAACAACCGGCGTCAGGGTAGACTTGGCTTTTTCTTCCAGCAGTGGCAGATCGAATTCAATTACCGGGTCGCCAACTTTGACACGCTGGCCTTCTTCCGCGATACGTTTGAAGCCTTCGCCTTTCAGTTCAACGGTGTCGATACCGAAGTGAACGAACAGTTCGATACCGCTATCAGATTCGATAGAGAACGCATGGTTGGTTTCAAAAATTTTACCGATGGTGCCGTCAACTGGAGCAACCATTTTGTTGCCAGTTGGTTTGATAGCGATGCCATCACCAACGATTTTCTCAGCAAACACTACATCCGGCACGTCTTCGATGTTGACGATCTCGCCGGAGAGCGGAGCAACAATCTCAATAGTTCCGGAGTCTTTCTTATCATCAGAAACCAGAGATTTCAGTTTATCGAACAAACCCATGATCTTCTCCTAAGCAGTAATTTGGGCCGCATCTCGTGGATTAGCAGATTGTTTTTTCTTCAATGAACTTGTTAACCAGCGTCATTAACTCGTCCGTTGTCGGTTGAGCAAGAGCCTGCTCTGCTAACACCTTCGCATCTTCGAAGTTCGTGTTACGGATAATCTTCTTAATGCGCGGGATGGAAATGGCGCTCATAGAGAATTCGTCCAGACCCATACCCAGCAACAGAAGTGTAGCACGTTCGTCGCCTGCAAGCTCACCACACATGCCAGTCCATTTACCTTCTGCATGAGAAGCATCAATAACTTGCTTGATCAAGTTCAGTACGGACGGTGACATTGGCTGGTAGAGATGTGAAATCATATCATTACCGCGGTCAACTGCCAGGGTGTACTGCGTTAAATCATTGGTACCGATACTAAAGAAATCAACTTCTTTGGCTAAATGACGCGCAATGGTCGCCGCCGCCGGTGTTTCCACCATCACGCCGATCTCGATTGACTCGTCAAACGCTTTACCTTCGTCACGCAGTTCCTGCTTGTAGATTTCGATCTCTTTCTTCAGTGCACGCACTTCTTCAACAGAGATGATCATCGGGAACATGATGCGCAGTTTACCGAAAGCAGAGGCACGCAGGATTGCGCGAACCTGGTCACGCAGGATCTCTTTACGATCCATCGCGATACGGATTGCACGCCAGCCCAGGAACGGGTTCTCTTCTTTCGGGAAGTTCATGTACGGCAGCTCTTTGTCGCCACCGATGTCCATGGTACGGACGATAACCGCCTGAGAGCCACACGCTTCAGCCACGGCTTTGTAAGCAGCAAACTGCTCTTCTTCGGTTGGCAGCGCGTCGCGGTCCATGAACAGGAATTCTGTACGATAGAGACCCACACCTTCTGCACCGTTACGCTCAGCGCCATCAACGTCGCGGACGGTACCGATGTTTGCGCACACTTCTACCTGATGGCCGTCCAGGGTGATGGCTGGCAGGTCTTTCAGCTTAGCGAGTTCCGCTTTTTCAGTCGCAACCTGCTCCTGAACCGCGCGCAGTTTTTCGATCTCTTCGTTTGTTGGGTTGACGTAAACCAGATTGTTTACGGCATCCAGAATCAGATAGTCGCCGTTTTTCACCTGAGCGGTGACGCTGCCGGTACCCACGATGGCAGGCAGTTCCAGAGAGCGCGCCATGATAGAGGTGTGGGAGGTACGGCCGCCCGCGTCGGTGATGAAACCGAGGACCTTTTTCAGGTTCAGCTGTGCGGTTTCAGACGGGGTGAGGTCAGCGGCAACCAGGATAACTTCGTCCTGAATCGCGCTCAGGTCGATGATGGCCAGACCCAGGATGTTGCGCAGCAGGCGCTTACCGATGTCACGTACGTCAGCCGCACGCTCTTTCAGGTATTCATCATCCAGTTCTTCCAGGGCAGTTGCCTGACCTTCGATAACTTCATGCGCAGCCGCGTCGGCCGTCATGCCTTTATCTTTAATCAGGGCTATGATTTCCTGCTCCAGCTCCTCATCTTCGAGCAGCATGATGTGCCCTTCGAAGATGGCTTCTTTTTCTTCACCGAAAGTTTCGCCAGCTTTAGTTTTGATTGCTTCCAGTTGCGCAGATGCCTTGGCACGACCGCTCAGAAAACGTTCAACTTCCTGATCAACCTTGTCGGCAGAAATTTTTTTCCGGTCGATGACGATCTCGTCTTCTTTCAGCAGCAGTGCTTTGCCGAAAGCGATACCCGGGGATGCTAAAATGCCTGAAATCATAACCCTACCTTACTTGTGACTGATATTTAAAAGAACCCGGAAACTTACTCGAGCTCAGCCATCAGTTTTACCAGATGCTCAACTGCTTTCTGCTCGTCTTCACCTTCTGCAGAGATGGTGACAACGGTGCCCTGAGTCAGGCCCAGAGTCTGCAGTTTGAACAGGCTTTTTGCGCTCGCGCTTTTGCCGTTGGAAGTCACAGTGATTTCAGAAGTGAAGCCTTTTGCTTCTTTAACAAACTGAGCAGCAGGGCGGGTGTGCAGACCGTTCGGAGCGGTAATGGTAACTTCTTGCTGGAACATTGTATTTCCCCAACTTATAGGTTTAGTGTTGTGGAACTAAAGTCTAGCCTGGCGACTGAACTTTAGCCTGTATTGTTAGCGCTGACGTTTCGATCGTCATTAAACATTATGCAGCGAAAGCAAGACTTGAACCAAATCATAAAATCGATTCAGCAAGGCTATTTCGTTCACTGATTAATTTCACGCATCAAAATAATTGCTGGTTTAAATACCAGACCCAACGGGGTGAAGCAATGCCAGGAGGGGCAAAAGTTTGAAGCAGGCCACAAAAAAGCACCTGAAAAGGTGCTTTTTTACGCGTTATTAACATGCTGGCACTACTGTTGCAGCTCTTTTTCAGTAAACAGATCGGCAAACAGCGCGGTGCTCAAGTAACGCTCACCCGAGGAAGGAAGGATAACCACAATATTCTTATTGGTAAAGGCCTCATCTTCCTGAAGCTTGAGCGCTGCCGCAACGGCCGCACCGGAAGAGATACCCGCCAGAATGCCTTCTTCGTCCATCAGGCGACGCGCGGTGGAGATAGCCTCTTCGTTGGTGATCGCCACAACTTTGTCGATCAGCTTCAGATCGAGGTTGCCAGGAATGAAGCCGGCACCGATGCCCTGAATCTTATGCGGACCAGGCTTGAGCTCTTCACCCGCCAGCGCCTGGGCAATAACAGGGGAGTCAGTAGGCTCAACGGCAACGGTGATGAGGTCTTTTTTGCCTTTTGTGCCTTTAATATAGCGGGACACGCCGGTCAGCGTACCGCCGGTACCCACGCCGGAGATGAAAACGTCAACCTGGCCGTCAGTGTCTTCCCAGATTTCCGGACCGGTGGTCTTCTCGTGAATTTCCGGGTTAGCCGGGTTGCTGAACTGCTGCAGCAGCAGATATTTCGCCGGATCGCTGGCGACAATCTCTTCGGCTTTCTGAATGGCGCCCTTCATGCCCTTCGCGCCTTCGGTCAGCACCAGGTTCGCGCCCAGCGCTTTGAGCAGTTTGCGGCGCTCGATGCTCATGGTTTCAGGCATGGTCAGCGTCAGCTTATAGCCGCGCGCGGCGGCGACATAGGCCAGCGCGATGCCGGTATTGCCGCTGGTCGGTTCCACCAGCTCAACGCCCGGCTTCAGCACGCCACGTTTTTCAGCATCCCAAATCATGTTTGCACCGATACGGCATTTTACGCTGAAGCTCGGGTTGCGTGATTCGACCTTCGCCAGAATGCGTCCATTACCGATACGGTTCAGTCGAACCAGGGGCGTATGACCGATAGTCAGCGAGTTGTCTTCATAAATCTTACTCATGGCCTGTCCTTAACTGTATGAAATTGGGATACCAGCCCAGCATACCTGCTAAGCAGGTAGGGGGAAGTAAGGAATTCGCATATCTATATACTGCAAGGAAATAATGGGGATCAGTATGGAATAAGGGGCGGCATAAGCCACCCCTGTTTTACACATTTTTGCATTACTTCCATAACGCGTGCTTAGCACGATAGCAGTCGACCCACATGGCCGTCGCGCCGCAGACGGCGACGGGCATAATAAACAGGTTCAGGAAGGGAATCATGGTGAACAGGCTGGTCAGCGCGCCAAACTGCATATTGGCGACCTTCTGGCTGCGCAGAGCGGTGCGCATCTCTTTAAACGGCACCTTGTGGTTATCAAACGGATAGTCGCAGTACTGAATGGCGAGCATCCAGGCGCTGAACAGGAACCACAGCACCGGTGCCACCGTCTGGCCAATGCCGGGCACAAAATAGAGGATAAGCAGCACGACCGCGCGGGGCAGGTACCAGGCAAACTTCTGCCACTCGCGCTTCATGATGCGCGGCAGGTCTTTCAGGATCCCCAGCACGCCGGTGTCCGGCGGCGTGGCACCGGTAAGCCGCGCTTCCAGCTGTTCCGCCAGCAGGCCGTTAAACGGCGCGGCTATCCAGTTCGCAATGGTTGAGAAGAAATAGCCAAACACCAGCAGCACGGAGATAACCGCTACCGGCCAGAGCAGGTAGTTCAGCCACTGCAGCCAGTCCGGCACATGGCTCATCAGCGACGGGATCCAGCTTTCGAGCTTTGTAAAAAGCCACCACAACGCGCCGCCCATCAGGATAATGTTGATCAACAGCGGCAGAATGACGAAGCGTCGAATACCCGGCAGGGAGACCAGTTTCCAGCCCTGAGAAAAATACCAGACCCCGCTGCGCGGAGGAGAAGAAGATGTTGAAACCATAGCCAGGCTGTACTCCTTTTTACACAACCAGTGGAATTGCCCGCCTATATTATCCACTTACGGAGCAATGACCAGTTCGGAAATGTTCGAAAAACCAGCAAAAAGCACGATTTCCTTCATCTTTATGCTGTGAATGCTCTGCACACACTTGCACTTGACGTAAACGGCAAATACTCTTAGTGAGTAAATGTTTGCCGTGGTGGCAAGGTGTTAGAACAACAGAGAATATAATGATGCAGGATTTGCGTCTGATATTAATCATTGTTGGCGCGATCGCCATAATCGCTTTACTGGTACATGGTTTCTGGACCAGCCGTAAAGAGCGTTCCTCGATGTTCCGCGATCGCCCACTGAAGCGCATGAAGTCCAGTCGTGACGACGATGACGGTGAAGATGACATCGACGGCAGCGACGACGACGGCGTGGGTGAAGTTCGTGTTCATCGGGTCAATACTGCGCCCGGTGCAGGCCATGGGGAGCATGAAGCGCCTCGTCCTGCGCAGCACCAGTATCAACCGCCGTATGCTTCTGCACAGCCGCGCCAGCCAGCGCCGCAGCCTGCGGAAGAGCCGGTGCGCCAGCCGCCGCAACAGCCTGTCTATCAGCAGCCTGCTGCGCCACAGCCGGTTCAACCGCAGCCCGTGCAACAACCTGTGCAACAGCAGCCTGCTCAGCCGGTACAACAACCGCAGCAGCCTGTTCACGTTCAGCCTGCGCCGCAGCCCGCTCCGGCCCCGCACGTTGAGCCTGAGCCCGCTGTAGAGCCAGAGCCGGCTGTTGAAAAACCGCAGCGTAAAGAAGCGGTGATCATCATGAACGTGGCGGCGCATCACGGTAGCCATCTCAACGGTGACGTGCTGCTTAACAGTATTCAACAGGCAGGCTTCAAGTTTGGCGATATGAATATTTTCCATCGTCACCTGAGCCCTGACGGTAGCGGCCCGGCGCTGTTCAGCCTGGCCAACATGGTTAACCCAGGCACCTTCGATCCGGAAATGACCGGTGATTTCGTGACCCCGGGCGTGACTATCTTTATGCAGGTACCGTCTTACGGCGACGAACTGCAAAACTTCAAGCTGATGCTGCAGTCCGCTCAGCACATCGCTGACGAAGTCGGCGGCGTGGTGCTCGACGATCAGCGTCGAATGATGACCCCGCAGAAGCTGCGCGAGTATCAGGACCGCATCCGCGAAGTTAAGGAAGCTAACGCGTAATTGCCGCGTTTTCTTCAACTCCTCCTCAACCCCCGCCTGTCGGGGGTTTTTTCTCATTGATGGTGCGATATGGACTCTATCGAACAACAACTCACTGAACTGCGAACCACGCTTCGCCATCATGAATACCTCTATCATGTTATGGACGCGCCGGAAGTCCCGGATGCGGAGTACGACCGCCTGATGCGCGAGCTGCGCGAGCTGGAGGCGCAGCATCCTGAACTCGTTACGCCGGATTCCCCGACCCAGCGCGTCGGCGCCGAGCCGCTGGGGGCGTTCAGTCAGGTGCGTCATGAAGTGCCGATGCTGTCGCTGGATAACGTCTTCGATGAAGAGAGCTTTCTTGCGTTTAACAAGCGCGTGCAGGATCGCCTGAAAAGCAGCGACGCCCTCACCTGGTGCTGCGAGCTGAAGCTGGATGGCCTGGCGGTCAGCCTTCTCTACGAAAACGGCGTGCTGGTCCGTGCCGCGACGCGTGGCGACGGCACAACGGGGGAAGACATCACCACCAACGTGCGTACCATCCGCGCGATCCCGCTGAAGCTGCAGGGGGACAACATTCCTGCGCGTCTGGAAGTGCGCGGCGAGGTATTCCTGCCGCAGGCGGGCTTCGAGAAAATCAACGAAGAAGCGCGCCGCACCGGTGGGAAAGTGTTTGCTAACCCGCGTAACGCGGCGGCAGGCTCTCTGCGCCAGCTCGATCCGCGTATCACCGCGAAGCGACCGCTCACTTTCTTCTGCTACGGCGTTGGCATTCTGGAGGGCGGCGAGCTGCCGGATACGCACCTCGGGCGTCTGATGCAGTTTAAGGCGTGGGGCCTGCCGGTGAGCAACCGCGTTCAGCTCTGCGACTCGCCGGAGGCGGTGCTCGCGTTCTACCATAAGGTGGAGGCGGATCGTCCGACGCTCGGCTTTGATATTGATGGCGTCGTTATTAAGGTGAACTCGCTGGCGCTGCAGGAGCAGCTGGGCTTTGTGGCGCGCGCGCCGCGCTGGGCGGTGGCGTTCAAGTTCCCGGCTCAGGAGCAGATGACCTTCGTTCGCGACGTGGAGTTCCAGGTCGGTCGTACGGGGGCCATTACTCCGGTCGCTCGCCTGGAGCCGGTGCAGGTGGCGGGCGTGCTGGTGAGTAACGCCACGCTGCATAATGCCGATGAAATCGAGCGCCTGGGCCTGCGTATTGGTGACAAAGTGGTCATTCGCCGCGCGGGCGATGTTATCCCGCAGGTGGTTAACGTCGTAGAGTCAGAACGTCCTGATGACACGCGTGAAGTGATCTTCCCGACCCATTGCCCGGTGTGCGGCTCCGACGTTGAGCGCGTTGAGGGCGAGGCCGTGGCGCGGTGTACGGGCGGCTTAATCTGTGGCGCGCAGCGCAAAGAGTCCCTGAAGCACTTTGTCTCCCGTCGCGCGATGGACGTCGACGGTATGGGCGATAAAATTATCGATCAGCTGGTTGAGAAAGAGTATGTCCACACCCCGGCGGATCTCTTCCGGCTGACGGCGGGTAAGCTGACCGGTCTGGATCGCATGGGGCCAAAGTCAGCCCAGAACGTGGTGAACGCGCTGGAAGCCGCCAAAGAAACCACCTTCGCCCGCTTCCTGTACGCGCTGGGCATTCGTGAAGTGGGGGAAGCCACGGCGGCAGGGCTGGCAGCCTACTTTGGCACGCTGGAGGCGCTGGAAAAAGCGAGCATCGACGAGCTGCAGAAAGTCCCGGATGTCGGCATCGTCGTCGCCACGCACGTCTTTAACTTCTTTGCGGAGGAGAGCAACCGCGAGGTCATCGGCCAACTGCTGGAAGAGGGCATTAAATGGCCCGCACCGGTGGCGATCAACGTCGAGGAGATTGACAGCCCGTTCGCCGGTAAAACGGTGGTCCTGACCGGTAGCCTGAGCCAGCTTTCGCGCGACGATGCGAAAGCGCGCCTGGTGGCGCTGGGCGCCAAAGTGGCGGGCAGCGTGTCGAAGAAAACCGACCTGGTAATCGCCGGAGAAGCGGCGGGCTCGAAGCTGGCGAAAGCCCAGGAGCTCGGCATTGCGGTGATTGACGAAGCGGAAATGATGCGCCTGCTAGGAGAGTAACGTGGAGAAAGAACAGCTCGTTGAGATTGCCAATACGGAGATGCCGTTCGGTAAGTACAAGGGCCGCAGGCTGATTGATTTGCCGGAGGAGTATCTGCTGTGGTTTGCCCGCAAGGATGAATTCCCGGCAGGGCGACTGGGCGAGCTGATGGCCATCACGTTACTGATCAAAACCGAGGGGCTGACCCAGCTGGTTCAGCCCCTGAAGCGTCCTTAAGCCTTCGCGGCGCGGGTCTCTTCCTGCGCCAGCTTTTCGGTCTGGCGCTTGTAGCGACGCGCCAGCACCGCGCAGACCATCAGCTGGATCTGGTGGAATATCATCAGCGGCAGCACCATCATTCCAATCACCGATGTCGGGAACAGAATGTTGGCCATCGGAATACCGTTCGCCAGGCTCTTTTTCGAACCGCAGAACACAATCGTAATCTCATCCGCCTTGTTGAAGCCGCACCTGCGTGCCACAAAAACGTTTACCGCAATCACAATCGCCAGCAGGACAATGCTGACCACCACGATAAACAGCAGAGAGCCTGCGCCCACCTTGTGCCAGATCCCGTTCACGACCGCTTCGCTGAAGGCGGAGTAAACCACCAGCAGGATCGAGGTCTGATCGGTTTTTGAGATCCACTTTTTGTGCTTCGCCACAAACGCGCCCGTCCACGGTCGGGAGAGATGGCCCAGAACAAACGGCAGCAGCAGCTGCAGGCAGATTTTGCCCACCTGCTCAAGGTTACCCTCCGCGCCGTGCATGTTCATCAGCAGACCCACCAGCAGCGGGGAGACGAAAATCCCCAGCAGGCTGGAGGCCGACGCCGAGCAGACCGCGGCCGCGACGTTGCCACCGGCGAGAGAGGTAAAGGCAATGGCGGACTGCACGGTAGCGGGCAGAATGCAGAGATACAGGAAGCCGGTGTAGAGTGCCGGGTCAACGTTTACCGGCGCCCACCAGGCAAACAGCACCCCGAGGATCGGGAACAGAATAAACGTGCTGCACATCACCCAGAGGTGCAGTCGCCAGTGGCTGCCGCCCGCGATAATGGCTTCTCGGGAGAGCTTTGCGCCGTGCATAAAAAACAGCAGCGCGATGGCGGCCGTCGTCAGCCCTTCAAAGAACGGGACGAACCCGCCGCGGGCGGGAAAGAACGAGGCCAGTAAAACGGTGACCACCAGGGTAAGCGTAAACGGATCAAGGATACGAAAAAGTTTCATAATCACTCCTGAAAGCAGATGTCGCTATTGTGCTTTTTTCCATTTGAGAAATAAAATTGATTTATTGCATCCATTTATGAATTAAACAGATGAATTATTCCCTACGCCAGCTTCGCATTTTTGTCACCGTCGCCCATGCCCGCAGCTTTAGCCGGGCAGGGGAGATGATTGGCCTGAGCCAGTCTGCGGTCAGCCACAGCGTAAAAGAGCTGGAGAATCAAACGGGGGTCAGATTACTTGACCGCACCACGCGTGAAGTGGTGTTGACCGAAGCAGGGCAGCAGCTGGCTCAGCGCCTCGAACGCCTGCTGGATGAGCTGAACAGCACGCTCAGAGACGTAGGGAGACTGGGTCAGCAGCTTTCGGGCACCGTGCGGGTCGCGGCCAGCCAGACGATATCTGCGCACCTGATTCCGCAGTGTATCGCCGAGGGAAGCCGCCGCTATCCGGATATTGATTTTGTCCTGCATGACCGGCCGCAGCAGTGGGTGCTGGAGAGCATCCGCCAGGGGGATGTGGATTTTGGTATTGTTATCGATCCCGGTCAGGTAAGCGATTTGGCGTGCGAAAGCGTGCTTTCTGAACCCTTTTTACTGCTCTGTCGGGACGACGATCCGCTGGCATCGCTGCCGGAAGTCAGCTGGCAGCGCCTGCAGGGCGCGAACCTGGTTTTGCAGGATTATGCCTCAGGCAGCCGTCCGCTGATTGATTCCGCACTGGTCAATCAGGGCGTTATCGCAACAATCGTGCAGGAAATCGGGCATCCGGCGACGCTGTTTCCCATGGTGGAAGCCGGGATTGGCATCAGCGTGTTGCCCGCTCTGGCGCTTCCCCTGCCGCAGGGAAGTCGACTGGCCGTCAGGCGATTAACGCCCGTTGTCGAGCGAAAGCTAATGCTGGTGCGGCGGAAAAATCGCTCACTCTCAGGGGCGGCTCAGGCTCTCTGGGAGGTGGTGCGTATCCAGGCACAACGCTTAACCGAAGCCCGCATACGCGACCCACTGTTTAACGCATCGGACGATCAAATGTAGATATCGATCTGACGATCGTCTGACGGGGTGTTAACCCCTTCCACTTTGCCGATCGCCTGGTCCTGTTTCTTCTGCGCCTCTTCGGCCTGCTGGCGCTGCAGCGCGGCGAGCTGCGCCTGCAGCATTTTGATCTGGTTCTGAATAAGCTCCTGCTGTTTTTTCTTCTCATCAACGCTGATGGGGCTGTTCGCCAGCTCGCTTAACTGCTGAGTCAGCTTTTGGATCTTGTTGAGAATGCTGCTGATTTGCGCAGCGATATCGTTACCGCCGGAAGCCCCGCTCCCGGTGCTGCTGGTTTGAATGGATGGGGTTGAAGCCTGAATGGTCGTCATACTTTTTCCTCGCGTGATAAAACAGAGGTATCGGCACCGGCGGGATTAGCTTGAGCAAAACTGTCATATCTGGCAGGGAGTTACATCGATACACAATCAGTATTGATGGTGCGGTGAAAGTGTATTGGAGGTCACCTGCGGGCTGCGGATATAAGAGGTAAGTCATGCGATCGCGACATCGCAATCTTAATCCTCAAGGAGCCTCTATGACCCTCTCGAATAACCCGTGGTACTGCGCCGATATCATTCGCGCCGCTAAGCCCAACTTCACGCCTCGCGTGGCGTTCATTCTCGGCTCCGGCCTGGGCGCGCTCGCCGACCAGATTGATGACGCCGTCTCCCTGAGCTACGAAAAGCTGCCGGGCTTCCCGGTAAGCACCGTCCACGGTCACGCAGGCGAGCTGGTGCTTGGGCATCTGGCCGGGGTGCCGGTGGCCTGCATGAAGGGGCGCGGCCATTTCTATGAAGGGCGTGGGATGACCATCATGACCGATGCGATCCGAACCTTTAAGCTGCTGGGGTGCGAGCTGCTGTTTAGCACCAATGCGGCGGGTTCACTCCGTCCGGAGGTTCAGCCAGGAAGCCTGGTTGCCCTGAGCGACCATATCAACACCATGCCGGGCACGCCGATGGTGGGGCTGAACGATGAGCGCTTTGGCGACCGTTTCTTCTCGCTGGCCAATGCTTACGACGCTGATTACCGTGCCGTTCTGCAAACCGTAGCAACGAAAGAAGGCTTCCCGCTGCATGAAGGGGTGTTTGTCTCTTATCCCGGCCCGAAC
This sequence comes from Enterobacter cloacae complex sp. ECC445, assembly GCF_021892025.1. NCBI lineage: Bacteria > Pseudomonadati > Pseudomonadota > Gammaproteobacteria > Enterobacterales > Enterobacteriaceae > Enterobacter > Enterobacter cloacae complex sp. ECC445. The sequence continues at coordinate 17,295 of NZ_JAKLRZ010000050.1, forward strand.
TTCGAGACGGCGGCCGAGATCCGCATGATGCAAATTATTGGCGGCGATGTGGTGGGGATGTCCGTCGTGCCAGAAGTCATTTCCGCGCGTCACTGCGGCCTGAAGGTGGTGGCCGTTTCTGCGATTACCAATCTCGCTGAAGGTCTGGGGGAGGTAAAACTCTCGCATGAACAAACCCTCGCTGCCGCCGAGCTCTCCCGTCAGAACTTTATTAATCTTATCTGCGGTTTTCTCCGCCATATTGCCTGAGTAAAACAATAAAGTGGCCCGCAGGGGCCACGCTGCTATAAGGAATGGGCTATGAACATCACGACTCGCTTAAAGATGATGTCCTTTATGCAATATTTTATCTGGGGGAGTTGGCTGGTTACCCTCGGTGCTTACATGATTAACACCCTACACTTTACCGGCTCCGACGTGGGCATGGTGTACAGCTCCAAAGGCCTTGCCGCGATCGTGATGCCTTCGCTGGTGGGGATTATTGCCGACAAGTGGCTGCGGGCCGACCGCGCCTACGTCATTTGCCACCTCGTCTGCGCTGTCGCGCTCTGTTATGCCGCCCAGGTGAATGAGCCCGCTCTGATGTTCTGGGTCATGCTGGTGAACGCGATGGCCTTCATGCCCACGATTGCGCTGTCGAACACCATTTCCTACTCCTGTCTTGAGCAGGCGGGGCTGGATACGGTGAGCCATTTTCCGCGAGTGCGGGTATATGGCACCGTGGGCTTTATTGCCGCGATGTGGGCAATAAGCCTGATGGGGGCTGAGTTAAGCAGCGTGCAGCTCTATATTGCAGCTGCCGCGTCCCTGCTGCTGGCGCTTTATTCTCTGACGTTACCGGCTATTCCGGTGGCGAAGCAGAAAACGGCTACGTCTCTGGCAAGCAAGCTGGGCCTTAATGCGTTTATCCTGTTTAAACAGCCCCGCATGGCGGTGTTCTTTTTATTCGCGATGCTGCTGGGCGCCGTGCTGCAGATAACCAATACGTTTGGCAGCCCCTTTTTGCATGATTTTGCCCGTAATCCAGCGTATGCAGAGAGCTTTATCGTCAAGTATCCGTCCATTCTGCTCTCCGTATCGCAAATGTCAGAGGTGATCTTCATTCTGACCATTCCGTATTTCCTCGGACGGTTTGGTATTAAAGCCGTCATGCTGATGAGCATGGTGGCCTGGATGCTCCGGTTTGGTCTGTTTGCCTTTGGCGACCCTTCCGCAACAGGCTTTGTGCTGCTCATGCTTTCCATGATTGTCTATGGCTGCGCGTTCGACTTCTTCAATATTTCAGGATCGGTATTTGTTGAACAGGAGGTAAGCGCCGATATCCGCGCCAGCGCGCAAGGGCTGTTTATGACGACCGTTAACGGCATCGGGGCATATTTCGGATCGGTATTGAGCGGTATGGCGGTCGATTATTTCTCCGTAGACGGGGTCAAGGACTGGCAGACGATCTGGCTGGTGTTTGCGGCCTATGCCCTGGCGCTCGCGGTGGTCTTTTACTTCAGCTTTAACTACCACCATTCCTGTAAAAACAGCGAGATGCGCACAGTTGCACATTAAATTTTCCCTCTGGACGCTGAAAGGCTTTATGGTAGGCGCATAAGTGTTTTCGCCAGGATATGTTTTGATGGAACGCGTCTATCGGACCGATCTTAAGCTGCTGCGCTATTTTCTGGCCGTGGCTGAAGAACTGCATTTTGGGCGGGCTGCGGCCCGACTCAACATGTCTCAGCCTCCCTTAAGCCTGCATATTAAAGAGCTGGAAAGCCAGCTGGGCACGTTACTGTTTATTCGCCACTCGCGTAGCGTCGCGTTGACGCATGCCGGTAAGGTGCTGATGGAAGAGTCCCGTCGTTTGCTTGCCGGTGCAAACCAGGCGCTGGCTCGCGTCGAGCAGATTGGCCGGGGGGAGGCAGGGCGCATTGAGCTGGGTATTGTCGGTACCGCCATGTGGAGCGAGGTGCGCACGGTGATGCGCGCTTTTTTGAAATCGCACCCGAATGTAGATGTCGTATTCCGCGAGAAATCCCCGGTCATGCAGATGGCGCTGCTTGAGCGCCGGGAGCTGGATGTGGGCATCTGGCGAATGGCAACCGAGCCCACCGCTGGGTTTACCAGCGTACGGTTACGTGAGGCTGCTTTTCTGGTGGCGATGCCGGAGGATCACCGGCTGGTGAGCGAATCATCGATTGCGCTCGCAGAGTTGCAGGACGAGTATTTTGTCACGATGCCTTCAGCGCATTCTGACTGGGCATTTTTACATCGCGTCTGCCAGCAGGCCGGGTTTTCGCCGATGATCGTGCGTGAAGCCGTAGAGCCGCAAACGGTACTGGCGATGATCAGCATGGGCATGGGGATTACGCTTGCCGCAGACAGCTACGCGCAAATGCAGTGGCCGGGCGTGGTGTTCCGACCCCTGAAAGAGCGTATTCCGGCAGATTTATATGTCGTTCATGACGAGAAGCAGGCGACGCCAGCGGTAAAGACGTTGATAAAGACGTTAACAGGGGCGTAAGGGTTTTGTAGGCTCTGTATTGCAGATAGCAAAAAAGCGCCTTTAGGGCGCTTTTTTACATTGGTGGGTCGTGCAGGATTCGAACCTGCGACCAATTGATTAAAAGTCAACTGCTCTACCAACTGAGCTAACGACCCG
>NZ_JAKLRZ010000051.1:0-18569 GCF_021892025.1 Enterobacter cloacae complex sp. ECC445
TTGTAAGTGTCTACCATGTCCCCGAACAAGTGTTCACTATGTCCCCGGACTGTACATGGGGAGAGGGTTAGGGTGAGTGGGCATCAGGCATTATGAACAACAAAAACAAAAAAGCCCGCAGAGCGGGCTTTTTTGTTACTAAGTGGCTGGGGTGCAGGGATTCGAACCCCGGAATGCTGGTATCAGAAACCAGAGCCTTACCGCTTGGCGACACCCCAATTGCGTTGAGCAAACTGCTGAACGACTTTTTAAATTGGCTGGGGTACGAGGATTCGAACCTCGGAATGCCGGAATCAGAATCCGGTGCCTTACCGCTTGGCGATACCCCAACAATTTGTTTTGATTGCCGATAAATCAACAATCTTAATTTGGTGGCTACGACGGGATTCGAACCTGTGACCCCATCATTATGAGTGATGTGCTCTAACCAACTGAGCTACGTAGCCAGTACTGCAATCTTCGATGGCTGGGGTACCTGGATTCGAACCAGGGAATGCCGGTATCAAAAACCGGTGCCTTACCGCTTGGCGATACCCCAATACCGCGGAGAACCGCAAAATCGAAGAAATATGGCTGGGGTACCTGGATTCGAACCAGGGAATGCCGGTATCAAAAACCGGTGCCTTACCGCTTGGCGATACCCCATCCGTGCAACGCATACTTGGGAATGGTGCGGGAGGCGAGACTTGAACTCGCACACCTTGCGGCGCCAGAACCTAAATCTGGTGCGTCTACCAATTTCGCCACTCCCGCAAAAAAGATGGTGGCTACGACGGGATTCGAACCTGTGACCCCATCATTATGAGTGATGTGCTCTAACCAACTGAGCTACGTAGCCATCTTTTTTCGCGTTACCTTATCGGCGTTGCGGGGCGCATTATGCGTATAGACCCTTGCAGCGTCAACACCTTTTTCAACGAAAATAGCCGGAATGTGACTGTTTGGTTAGGTTGCGAACAGCATGACCGAATATTCGGCAATTATTGGTTATTAATCGTTTTTCGAGAGTGAAATGCAAGGCAAAAAAAAGGCCCCGGAGGGGCCTGATTAGAATCGTCATGATTATTTGTAGGCAGACTGGTGAACGCCTACCGCGCGTCCTGACGGATCGTTCATGGATTTGAAAGATTCATCCCATTCAATGGCTTTAGCGGAAGAGCAGGCGACGGACGGACCGCCAGGCACACACTCGGCAGCGCTCGGTACCGGGAACAATTCTTCAAAGATCTCGCGGTACAGATATGCCTCTTTCGAACCCGGCGTGTTGTACGGGAAGCGGAAGCTTGCGGTTTCCAACTGTTGGTCAGAAACCTGTTTCGCCGCGACCTCTTTCAGGGTGTCGATCCAGCTATAGCCCACGCCATCGGAGAACTGCTCTTTTTGACGCCACGCCACGCTCGCCGGCAGATAGGATTCAAAACATTCGCGCAGGATATGTTTTTCCATTTTACCGTTGCCGCACATTTTGTCCTGCGGGTTGATGCGCATCGCGACGTCGAGGAATTTCTTATCCAGGAACGGCACGCGTGCTTCCACGCCCCAGGCGGACATCGCCTTGTTAGCGCGCGCGCAGTCAAACATGTGCAGCGCCTGCAGTTTACGCACGGTCTCTTCGTGCAGCTCTTTGGCGTTCGGCGCTTTGTGGAAGTACAGGTAGCCGCCAAACACTTCGTCAGAGCCTTCACCGGAGAGCACCATCTTGATGCCCATCGCCTTGATCTTACGCGACATCAGGTACATCGGCGTTGAGGCGCGAATAGTGGTTACGTCATAGGTTTCAATGTGGTAGATCACATCGCGGATCGCATCCAGGCCTTCCTGCACGGTGAAGTGAATTTCATGGTGCACGGTGCCCAGGTGGTTTGCCACCTCCTGCGCGGCTTTCAGGTCAGGTGCCCCTTCAAGACCTACGGCAAAGGAGTGCAGCTGCGGCCACCAGGCTTCGGAGCGCTCCTGATCCTCCACGCGGCGAGCGGCAAATTTCTTGGTGATCGCGGAGATCACGGAGGAGTCCAGACCGCCGGAGAGCAGTACGCCGTAAGGTACGTCAGACATCAGGTGGCTTTTCACGGAATCTTCCAGCGCCTGACGCAGCTCGGCTTTGTCCGTGACGTTATCTTTAACCGCGTCATAGTCGAACCAGTCGCGCTGGTAATACTGACGGATCTCGCCGTCTTTGCTCCACAGGTAGCTGCCTGCAGGGAACTCTTTAATGGTGCGGCAGACCGGTACCAGGGCCTTCATTTCAGAAGCAACATAGAAGTTGCCGTGTTCATCGTGGCCCATGTACAGCGGGATAATACCGATGTGGTCGCGGCCAATCAGATAGGCGTCTTTTTCGCTGTCGTACAGGGCGAAGGCAAACATGCCCTGCAGGTCGTCCAGGAACTCGGGCCCTTTCTCCTGATACAGCGCCAGGATCACTTCACAGTCGGACCCGGTCTGGAACGCGTAGCGGTCGCCATACTCGGCGCGCAGCGCCTGATGGTTATAGATTTCACCGTTAACAGCCAGCGCGTACGTTTTTTTCTCGTTATACAGCGGCTGTGCACCGGCGTTGACGTCAACAATAGACAGACGTTCGTGAGCCAGAATCGCTTTGTCACTGGCGTAAACGCCTGACCAGTCCGGTCCGCGATGGCGCATCAGGCGGGACAGTTCGAGTGCCTTTTTACGCAGTTCGCCCGCGTCAGTTTTAATATCCAGTACGCCAAAAATTGAACACATAACCTTCTCCGTTAACCCTGTTGCTTTGTAATGTTGCTTGCTTATGAAAATGCCGCAAAGGGGCAGGGCGCGCAAGCGTTTTACGGGCGAAAACGGAAATAGTGCAATGGCGGTTGCGGATCGGTGAAAAAAGCGTATGGCGAGCGCTGATTTATTGATGATTATGCAATGAAGCCGCTTTTTTGTTAGATGTGGTGGTGTTTTTCAGGCGAGAAAATAAAAAACCACGCCCTGAGGCGTGGTTAGGTATCAGATAATGTCAATTTCATCGACGGAGGGGTAAATCCAGCTCGGCCGGAACGGCATCGAATCAATGTCATCAAGTTGAGAGACGCCGGAGAGAACCAGAATCGTCTCCAGACCCGCCTGGAAGCCGGCCAGAATGTCGGTGCGCAGGTTGTCGCCGACAATCACCGTCTCTTCTGAGTGCGCCTGCATCTTATTGAGGGCGGCACGGATGATCCACGGGCTGGGCTTACCGACAACAAACGGCTGGCGACCAGAGATTTTTTCGATACCGGCGCACAGCGCGCCGCAGGCCGGATAAAAACCGCGACCGTGCGTATCCGGGTTGGTGGCGATAAAGCGCGCGCCGCTGGCGACAAAGTAGGCCGCCTTATGCATCATTTCCCAGTTAAAGGAACGCGTCTCGCCGACAATCACGAAGTCCGGGTTCACGTCGGTGATGGTAAAGCCTGCTTTATACAGCTCGTGGATCAGCGCGCCTTCACCGACGACGTAGGCCTTTTTCCCTTCCTGACGCTTCAGGAAATCCGCCGTGGCCATCGCCGAGGTATAAAACACGCTGTCCGGCACGTCGACACCCGCCGTGGCAAAGCGGTTTGCCAGATCCTGACCGGTCTGAGAAGGGTAGTTCGTGAGCAGAACCAGTGGCATTCCTTTGTCGATGATGCGGTGAAGAAACTCCGCAGCACCCGGCACGGCAACGTTATCGTGCATCAGCACGCCGTCGATATCACAAATTACATTCTTAATGGTCATGGACAGTCCGGCATCAAAAAAAGAAGGCGTTACTATAAGGTCCGATCAGCTTTCCAGCAAATGCTGCAGCAGAATTCCGTTGAGCATGGCGCGTTTTACCAGCGCGAATGCGCCAATCGCGGAGCGATGATCCAGCTTTGAACGCACCACCGGAAGGTTCTGGCGGAATGCTTTCAGCGCCTGGGTGTTAATACAGCCTTCAATGGCGGGGAGCAGCACCTTTTCCGCCTCCACTATTTCACCGGCGATGACCACTTTTTGTGGATTAAACAGGTTGATGGCGATGGCGATGGTTTTCCCCAGATGACGTCCAACCTGCTCGATCACCTCGCAGGCCAGCGCGTCGCCTTTATTGGCGGCTTTGCAGATGGTGCCTATCTTGCAGTCGTCCAGCGTGACGCGGCTTTGGTAACCCTGTTCAAGGAGATGGCGAACGCGCTGCTCGATGGCCGTGTTGGCGGCAATGGTCTCAAGACAGCCGAAATTGCCGCAGTGGCAGCGCTCCCCGAGGGGCTCAACCTGAATGTGGCCGATCTCGCCAACGTTACCGTTGCGACCAATAAAAATACGGCCATTAGAGATAATACCGGCCCCCGTTCCGCGGTGAACGCGCACCAGAATAGAGTCTTCACAGTCCTGGCTCGCACCAAAGTAGTGCTCTGCCAGCGCCAGCGAGCGTATGTCGTGGCCCACAAAGCAGGTCACCTTAAAACGCTTTTCCAGCGCGTCGACCAGCGCCCAGTTTTCCACCTGAATGTGCGGCATATAGCGGATCACGCCGCTTTCCGGGTCGACCAGGCCGGGCAGAATCACGGAGATGGCGATGAGTTCGCGGATTTTGCGCTGGCAGCTTTCAATAAACGTCGCAATGGTATTCAGCAGCGCATGCTCCAGCGTCTCCTGGGTGCGCTCCGGAAGAGGATAGTGCTCTTCCGCAATGGCTTTACTGCTCAGATCGTACAGCGTGAGCGTGGTGTCATGACGGCCCAACCGGACGCCAATGGCCTGAAAATTGCGGGTTTCGGTGATGATGGAGATGGCGCGGCGGCCCCCGGTGGAGGCCTGCTGATCGACTTCTTTGATCAAACCGCGCTCAATGAGCTGACGGGTAATTTTTGTCACGCTGGCGGGAGCAAGCTGGCTTTGTTCGGCTATCTGAATCCGCGAGATGGGGCCGTGTTGGTCAATCAGGCGGTACACTGCCGCACTGTTAAGTTGTTTAACGAGATCGACATTACCGATTTGAGCTTGTCCGCCAGGTGTCATACTTTTACTTACTCAGTGACGACCTCGTTACCATTAACGATGGTCTTAATAATTTTATAATCGTGTGTGAATGCCGTCAGGTTTGCAACCATACCTGGTGCAATTCCGCCGAGCTGTTTATCCACGCCGATTGCGCGAGCCGGATAAAGGGTTGCCATACGCAGGACTTCATCAAGCGCAATCCCGCAATGTTCAACCAGGTTACGCACCCCTTCAATCATGGTCAGAGAGGAACCGCTCAGCGTACCGTTTTCATCCACACACAGTCCATTGCGGTAGTATATTGTTTTACCGGCAAAAATGAACTGCTCAATATTTGCACCTGCCGGTGCGGTGGCATCGGTCACGAGACAAAGCTTGTCACCTTTCAGCCGCTTCGCGTTGCGAATGTTGGTGTAATCGACGTGTAAGCCGTCCGCGATAATGCCGCAGTAGACGTCTGGCTCATCCAGAATCGCCCCGACCAGACCGGGTTCACGCCCCGTGATATACGGCATGGCGTTATAAAGATGCGTCGCAAAGGTAATGCCCGCGCGGAAACCGGCTTTCGCTTCTTTCAGCGTGGCGTTTGAGTGGCCAGCTGAAACGATAATTCCGGCAGCAGCCAGTTTGCTGATGACGTCCGTGCCCGTCATTTCAGGCGCCAGGGTGACTTTGGCGATTACATCGGCGTTGGCACACATGTAATCAACCAGCTCCGCGTCAGGTTTACGCACATAGTCTGGGTTATGCGTCCCTTTCTTGACCATGTTCAGCCATGGCCCTTCAAGGTGCAGACCGAGCGCCTGATTCGGATGTTTAGCCAGGTATTCACGCATCACGCGGATGCCCTGCTTCATCAGGTCATCGCTGCTGGTGATGAGCGTTGGCAGATAGCTGGTGCAGCCCGATTTCTCGTTGGCTTTCTGCATGATCTCCAGCGTTTCGACCGTCACCGCATCCGCAGTGTCATTGAATTGCACACCGCCGCAGCCGTTCAGCTGTACGTCGATGAAACCGGGGGAGATTACTGCTCCATTGAGTGAGCGCTGTTCAATCTCCGGCGGCAGTTCTGCCAGCGGGCAAACACGTTCAATCAGGCCATTTGCGATAACAATCGCATGGTCATCCAGAATTTCATGGCCGGTATAAATCCGACCGTGGGTTAAAGCGTACATAACGACCCCCGGTTAAAAAAAGCGGCCGCCTCTTGATGCAGAGGCGGTTATTCAATTACAGACCTTTGATGTTCTCGGCTTCTAACTCGTTGAAGTATTTCAGCGTCTTCACTTTAAGCTCCATCGTGGACGGCTCGTCGCAGACGATGACTGATTTAGGGTGCAGCTGCAGGCAGCTGATGGTCCACATGTGGTTAACGTTGCCTTCAACGGCAGCCTGGAGCGCTTGCGCCTTCACGCCGCCCAGCACCAGAATCATCACTTCTTCAGCATCCAGCAGGGTGCCTACGCCAACGGTCAGGGCGTATTTTGGAACCTGGTTCACGTCACCGTCAAAGAAGCGGGAGTTTGCCACGCGCGTGTCATGGGTCAGCGTTTTAATACGGGTGCGGGAAGCCAGAGATGACGCCGGTTCGTTAAACGCGATATGACCATCGTTGCCCACGCCGCCCATAAACAGGTGGATTTTACCGTAAGAACGGATTTTTTCTTCATACTGACGGCATTCTGCGTCAATATCAGGCGCATTTCCATTCAGCAGGTTAATGTTTTCAGCAGGGATATCAACGTGATCAAAGAAATTACGGTGCATGAAGCTATGGTAGCTTTCCGGATGCTCTTTCGGTAAGCCAACGTATTCATCCATATTGAAGGTGACAACATGTTTGAAGCTAACCTGGCCTGCTTTATGCATCTCAACCAGCGCCTTGTAGGCGGTCAGCGGCGTGCCGCCGGTTGGAAGACCAAGAACGAAAGGACGATCGGCGGTCGGTTTAAACGCGTTAATGCGGTTAACGATATGGCGAGCGGCCCATTTACCGACTTGTTCAGCCGTTGCCAGGGGAATCAGTCTCATTGTTCACCTCAAAGTTTAAGTAGAAGAGTGGGCGGATGGCTTCGGAACCTGATACTAAAGCGTAACCTGGAAACTTTCAGGCCGGATCAATCCGTCTTGATTTTTTGAATGATAAAATAAGTTTTCGCTGTTAGCCAGTGAAAGGGAGGGCTGAATACGATATTTGGTGACAAAAATCACAAAAAATAGGTGTTTAATTTGCGATACGAATTAATTTTTCACACACTCAGACTGCCAGTGAATTATCAACGGTATCTATCGTTAGCGACACAATAAAAACATAGTTTATGCGCGAGCCTGAAAAGGGTCTCGTAGGGGGAATAGGATGAATATTTTAGGTTTTTTCCAGCGCCTCGGTAGGGCTTTGCAGCTCCCTATCGCCGTGCTACCGGTTGCAGCGCTGCTGCTGCGATTCGGGCAACCCGATCTTCTTAACGTACCGTTTATTGCTCAGGCGGGCGGTGCCATTTTTGACAACCTGGCGCTGATTTTCGCCATCGGTGTTGCCTCTAGCTGGTCAAAAGACAGCGCGGGTGCCGCAGCACTGGCAGGGGCAGTCGGTTATTTCATCCTGACGAAAGCGATGGTAACGATTAACCCCGAAATCAACATGGGCGTACTGGCGGGTATCATTACCGGCCTGGTCGGCGGTGCGGTGTACAACCGCTGGGCGAACATCAAGCTGCCAGACTTCCTGAGCTTCTTTGGCGGCAAACGTTTCGTGCCGATCGCCACAGGCTTCTTCTGTCTGGTACTGGCCGCCATCTTTGGCTACGTTTGGCCACCGGTGCAGCATGCTATCCATGCGGGCGGCGAGTGGATCGTCTCTGCAGGCGCTTTGGGCGCGGGCATCTTCGGTTTCATTAACCGTCTGCTGATCCCAACCGGTCTGCATCAGGTCCTCAATACCATCGCCTGGTTCCAGATTGGTGAGTTCACCAACGCGGCAGGCACGATTTTCCACGGCGACATCAACCGCTTCTACGCGGGTGACGGCACCGCGGGCATGTTTATGTCCGGCTTCTTCCCAATCATGATGTTTGGTCTGCCGGGCGCTGCGCTGGCAATGTACCTGGCAGCGCCAAAGGCGCGTCGTCCAATGGTCGGCGGTATGCTGCTGTCAGTGGCCATTACCGCATTCCTGACCGGCGTAACCGAGCCTCTGGAATTCCTGTTCATGTTCCTGGCTCCGCTGCTGTACCTGATGCACGCGGTGTTAACCGGTATCAGCCTGTTTGTGGCAACCCTGCTGGGCATTCATGCGGGCTTCTCCTTCTCCGCAGGCGCGATCGACTACGTGCTGATGTACAACCTGCCGGCGGCAAGCAAGAACGTCTGGATGCTGGTGGTCATGGGCGCGGCCTTCTTCGTTATCTACTTCGTCCTGTTCACCGCGGTTATTCGTATGTTTAACCTCAAAACGCCGGGCCGCGAAGACACCACTGATGACGTTGTGACCAGCGAAGCCAACAGCAATACCGAAGAAGGTTTAACCCAGCTGGCAACCAGCTACATTGCCGCAGTCGGCGGTACCGACAACCTGAAAGCCATTGATGCCTGTATTACCCGTCTGCGTCTGACCGTGGGCGACTCTGCGCGCGTCAGCGACGCAATGTGTAAACGTCTTGGCGCATCTGGCGTCGTTAAGCTGAACAAACAAACTATCCAGGTCATCGTGGGTGCCAAAGCGGAATCTATCGGTGACGAAATGAAGAAAGTGGTTGCCCGTGGCCCGGTCGCAGCGGCATCAGCCGACAGCACACCTGTGGCGACGGCTGCCCCAGTCGCGAAGCCGCAGGCCGTGCCTAACGCCGTAACGGTTGCTGCTCTGGTCTCTCCGGTAACGGGTGACGTGGTTGACCTTGAGCAGGTACCTGACGAAGCCTTTGCCAGCAAAGCGGTCGGTGACGGCGTGGCGGTGAAACCAACGGATAAAACCGTTGTGTCTCCAGCAGCCGGTACCATCGTGAAAATCTTCAACACCAACCACGCGTTCTGCCTTGAAACCGAAAATGGCGCGGAGATCGTGGTCCACATGGGCATTGATACCGTGGCGCTGAACGGTAAAGGCTTTACTCGCCTGGTGGAAGAGGGCGCTGAAGTGGTGGCCGGGCAGCCGGTTCTGGAAATGGATCTGGACTTCCTGAACGTCAACGCACGCTCCATGATAAGCCCGGTGGTTTGCAGCAACATCGACGACTTCAGCGGTCTGGTCATCCAGGCGAAAGGTCAGGTTGTTGCAGGTCAAACCCCGCTGTATGAGATTAAAGGCAAGTAATCGCTCCTGAGTAGAGTCATGCCTTAAGCGGCGGGGGATATCCTCCGCCGCTTTTTTTATTGGTAACGGTTTTTCCGTTACATAAGGGTTGTCTCTTCGTCCGGCTTATAAGATCATATGCCGTTATACGTTGTTTACGCTTTGAGGAATCCACGATGAGTGAGGCAGAAGCCCGCCCGAGTAACTTTATTCGTCAGATCATCGATGAAGATCTGGCCAGTGGTAAGCACACCACAATACATACCCGCTTCCCGCCGGAGCCGAACGGCTACCTGCATATCGGGCATGCGAAGTCCATTTGCCTGAACTTTGGCATTGCGCAAGATTACCAGGGACAGTGCAACCTGCGTTTCGATGACACCAACCCAGCAAAAGAAGACATCGAATACGTTGAGTCCATCAAGAATGACGTGCAATGGCTGGGCTTCAACTGGTCTGGCGATATCTGCTACTCCTCTGACTATTTTGATAAGCTGTATGCCTACGCGGTAGAGCTTATCAACAAAGGTCTGGCGTATGTTGACGAACTGTCTGCAGATGAGATCCGTGAGTACCGCGGCACGCTGACCGCGCCGGGCAAAAACAGCCCGTTCCGCGATCGCAGCGTGGAAGAGAACCTGGCGCTGTTTGAAAAAATGCGTGCCGGTGGCTTCGAAGAAGGCAAAGCCTGCCTCCGTGCCAAAATCGACATGGCGTCTCCGTTCATCGTGATGCGCGATCCGGTGCTGTACCGCATCAAGTTCGCAGAACACCACCAGACCGGCAACAAGTGGTGCATCTACCCGATGTACGACTTCACCCACTGCATCAGCGATGCGCTGGAAGGCATTACGCACTCCCTGTGTACGCTGGAGTTCCAGGACAACCGTCGCCTGTACGACTGGGTGCTGGATAACATCACCATTCCTGTGCATCCGCGTCAGTACGAGTTCTCTCGTCTGAATCTGGAATACACCGTGATGTCCAAGCGTAAGCTGAACCTGCTGGTGACTGACAAGCACGTTGAAGGCTGGGATGACCCACGCATGCCAACCATCTCTGGTCTGCGCCGTCGCGGTTACACGGCGGCCTCTATTCGTGAGTTCTGCAAGCGCATCGGCGTGACCAAGCAGGACAACACCATCGAGATGGCCTCTCTGGAGTCCTGTATCCGCGAAGACCTGAACGAAAACGCCCCGCGCGCGATGGCGGTTATCGACCCGGTAAAACTGGTGATCGAAAACTATCCGCAGGGTGCGAGCGAGCTGGTTGCCATGCCTAACCATCCGAACAAACCGGAAATGGGCAGCCGTGACGTGCCGTTCAGCGGCGAGATCTGGATTGACCGCGCTGACTTCCGCGAAGAAGCCAACAAGCAGTACAAGCGTCTGGTGCTGGGTAAAGAAGTGCGTCTGCGTAACGCTTACGTGATCAAAGCCGAGCGCGTTGAGAAAGATGCAGAAGGGAATATCACCACCATCTTCTGTTCTTACGATGCGGAAACGCTGAGCAAGGATCCTGCCGATGGCCGCAAGGTGAAAGGCGTTATTCACTGGGTGAGCGCATCTCACGCGCTGCCGGTAGAGATCCGTCTGTACGATCGTCTGTTCAGCGTGCCTAACCCAGGTGCGGCGGAAGACTTCCTGGCGACCATCAATCCGGAATCTCTGGTCATCAAGCAGGGCTACGCTGAGCCGTCCCTGAAAGCGGCTGAAGCAGGCAAAGCGTTCCAGTTCGAACGCGAAGGTTACTTCTGCCTGGACAGCCGTTACAGCACGGCGGAAAAACCGGTATTCAACCGTACCGTCGGCCTGCGTGACACCTGGACGAAGATCGGCGAATAATATTGCTGCTCTGGTCAATGAGAGACAAACGCCGCACTATGCGGCGTTTTTTTATATAACGATCAGGGTATTAAGCCAGGGCCTAAAGCAGCCTTATGAAAATAACAGGTCAATGAGGTGCTACTTATTTTTCAAAAAAAAGTTTGTGTCATTACGAAAATCAAAAAGGTTATAAAAAAGAAAAGAAATCCCGCGTCTACTAACTGAAATACCTGACAATTCCCCGTCATTCCTCGCTTCACTGCAAATGTTACAAAGCACTACCAATTATGTGCACTTCGTCATAATCCTGACTTTTGCCCGCTGAAAAGCATTGATAATTCGCGTCGCGAAAAATAACCTAAAGACGGTAGTTAATTCGAGGGTATTTAAAACTACCCCTGACCATTTGGTCTTTTTTATTTACGCCGTTTCAGGCGTTTTAATTCGTCAAAGAGGAATAATCTATGCGTACGTTCAGTGGCAAACGTAGTGCGCTGGCGCTGGCTATTGCCGGTGTGACAGCAATGTCGGGCCTGGTGGTGACGCCAGAAGCGAAAGCGGCAGGGTTCATCGACGATTCTACCCTCACGGGCGGTATCTATTACTGGCAGCGCGAGCGTGACCGTAAAGACGTCAACGAAGACAAATATAAAACCAATCTTTCACACTCCACCTGGAACGCCAACCTGGACTTCCAGTCAGGCTATGCCGCCGATATGTTCGGTCTGGATATTGCTGCGTTTACCGCAATCGAAATGGCGGAAAACGGCGACAGCGGCCACCCGAACGAAATCGCCTTCTCCTCCAGCAACAAAGCCTATGATGAAGACTGGTCCGGGGATAAGAGCGGTATCAGCCTTTACAAAGCGGCTGCGAAATTTAAGTACGGTCCGGTATGGGCGCGTGGCGGATACATCCAGCCAACCGGCCAGACCCTGTTAGCCCCGCACTGGAGCTTTATGCCGGGCACCTATCAGGGTGCGGAAGCCGGGGCTAACTTTGACTACGGTGATGCGGGGGCGCTGAGCTTCTCCTATATGTGGACCAACGAGTACAAAGCACCTTGGCACATTGAGATGGACAAGTTCTACCAGAACGATAAGAAAACCAAAGTCGATTACCTGCACTCGCTGGGCGCGAAGTATGACTTCAAAAACGATCTGGTACTGGAAGCCGCATTTGGTCAGGCGGAAGGCTATATCGATCAGTATTTTGCTAAAGCCAGCTACAAATTTGATATCGCAGGCAGCCCGCTGAGCACCAGCTACCAGTTCTACGGTACGCGTGACAAGGTCAGCGACGGCGGCGTCAATGACATTTATGACGGCAGCGCGTGGCTGCAGGCGTTAACCTTCGGCTATAAGGTCGGTCAGGTTGATTTGCGTCTGGAAGGCACATGGGTGAAGGCGGAAGGGCAGCAGGGCTACTTCCTGCAGCGTATGACCCCGACCTATGCCTCATCCAACGGTCGTCTTGATATCTGGTGGGATAACCGTTCAGACTTCAACGCCGACGGCGAGAAAGCGGTCTTCTTCGGCGCCATGTACGACCTGAAAAACTGGAACCTGCCTGGCTGGGCGGTGGGCGCTTCTTACGCTTACGCCTGGGATGCAAAACCTGCCGATATGGCAACGCCGGACGCATACTACGATCCCAACTATCGCCTGAAAGAGTCTTCCTACAGCCTTGATGCTATCTATACCCTGCAGGATGGCCGCGCGAAAGGGACGATGTTCAAACTGCACTTTACCCAGTACGACAACCACTCCGATATCCCAAGCTATGCGGGCGGCTACGGCAACATCTTCCAGGATGAACGTGACGTGAAATTCATGGTTATTGCCCCATTCACAATCTTCTGATGAATCGTCCGGCGGGCTGAGCCCCGCCGGTATGGAGACTGCACATGATGAAAAAAATCGTAATCGTCGCGCTGCTGGCGTCGGGGCTGGTGGCGTGTAACCAGACGCAGGCACCGAAAGAAGACTCCCGTCTGAAGGAGGCGTATAGCGCCTGCATAAATACTGCAGAGGGCTCGCCGGAAAAAATTGAAGCCTGTCAGAGCGTGCTGAACGTGCTCAAGAAAGAGAAAGCGCATGAGCAGTTCGCGATGCAGGAGAACGTCCGCGTGATGGATTACCAGGCCTGTATTCAGGCGCGTAAAACCGGTAACGATCAGGAAGTGGCGAAGCGTTGCGATAAGATCTGGCAGGAAATTCGCAGCAATAATAACTAATGAGCTGTTTTTACGCCCGGTGGCGCTGCGCTTACTGGGCCTACACAGGTGTCATAGCCCGTAGGCCCGGTAAGCGCAGCGCCACCGGGCTTTTTAAGGCAAAAAAAAGCCAACCTTACGGCTGGCTCAGAGTATAAACACTCGATTATTTCGCATCGTGCGCATGGTCGTCTTCGCGGCAATCGCCTTCAGCACAGTGACCGTAAAGGTACAGACTGTGGTTGGTCAGACGGATGCCGTGACGCGCGGCGATTTCACGCTGGCGCGCTTCGATGGAGTCATCGCTAAATTCAATGACCTTGCCGCAGTCGAGGCAGATCAGGTGATCGTGGTGCTGCTGCTGGGTCAGTTCGAAGACAGATTTACCGCCCTCGAAATTATGACGGGTAACAATGCCCGCGTCATCAAACTGGTTCAGCACGCGATAAACGGTAGCCAGCCCAATCTCTTCACCCATGTCGATAAGACGTTTATAAAGGTCTTCCGCACTGACATGGTGATTGTCTGGACCCTGAAGCACTTCGAGGATTTTTAACCGAGGAAGCGTAACTTTCAGGCCAGCCTTCTTTAATGCGGTATTGTTGTCAGTCATGCGGAATCTGTCCTGTTGCTAAACGATTCACTTCTGTAGGAAGTGACAGAAAATGCACCTGGGATAATGCGTCTCATTATAGAACTGCCATGGCTAAATGAAAACTGCAAGTCTCAGGCAAAATATGCTTATAAAAATGGGGTATCACCAACAAACTTGCTCAATGGAAAACCCATTTTATCAGGGAGACATTGTACAGGTCTGGGCGAAAAAGTTAAAAGATTGTAGCAATTAATTTAATCGGTTTGACCTGGGGCATGGGCGCAACCGCGGTTGCGCCGCGATAAAAATCAGGCGTTAAGAATCGCGTCCAGGTGAAGTTCTTCACGGATCTGCTTCACCCACTTCTCAACGCGCTCGGCGGTCAGTTCTGGCTGGCGGTCTTCGTCGATGGCCAGACCCACGAAGTGATTGTCATCGGCCAGGCCTTTAGAGGCTTCGAAGTGGTAACCGGCGGTCGGCCAGTGGCCTACGATAACCGCGCCATTCGGCTCAATGATATCGCGGATGGTGCCCAGCGCATCACAGAAGTATTCGGCGTAGTCTTCCTGATCGCCGCAGCCAAACAGGGCGACCAGCTTACCGTTGAAGTCCACTTCTTCCAGCGTCGGGAAGAAATCATCCCAGTCGCACTGGGCTTCACCGTAGTACCAGGTTGGGATACCCAGCAGCAGAATGTCATAGCCTTCCAGATCTTCTTTGCTGCTCTTGGCGATGTCATGCACATCAGCAACGTCTTTACCGAGCTGTTTCTGAATGTTTTTTGCGATATTTTCGGTATTGCCGGTATCACTGCCAAAGAAAATGCCGATGATTGCCATGAGTAAAATAACCTCTTGAAACTTAATAGTATGGTGGCGCAATTCGGCCACGGATAAGGGCAATAATAGCAGAACTGGCAACCCTGCGGAAACAGCTATCGCGCAGGACTGCACTCTGTGCTACATGAAAAGGGCGATAAAGGGGATTTTCAGACTTATGCCTGGCGGCGTAACGTCTCAAGCTGGGCGATCAGCATCTCTTCAATGAGCTCGCTGCGGCTGATATTTCGCGCGTCGGCCAGCTCGTTAAGCGCATCGACGGCGTCGGCGTTCAGCTTCAGTTCGACACGCTTAAGCCCACGATTTTTATCGCGTTTAAGCTGGTTGCGTTTATTGATACGCAGCTGTTCATCGCGCGAAAGCGGATTCGTCTTGGGTCGTCCCGGGCGACGCTCGTTCGCGAACAGATCTAGTGTCGTACGGTCCGTTTGTTCTTTGGCCATGATTCTGAGACTTCGGGGGAAACACGCCGCCCTGCTAATGCCCGGGCGATAAGCGCGCCATCATACATCACCAAAAACGGCACGCCAACGACTGGAAGCCCGCAGTCTTCCAGTCGCTTCCTTTTTAATCAATTCGCCGTATCAGCGAGATAGCGGCGGATGGCGCGCAGAACGGCTTCCGGTTTTTCCGCATGCACCCAGTGTCCGGCACCGGCAATCACGTGGGCGCGAGCCTGCGGGAATTGCGCCAGTATGGCGTCGCGGTACGCGTCGGTAACGTAAGGGGAGTGGCCGCCGCGAATGAAGAGGGTAGGGTGCGGCCAGGCGGGGACGCTTTCCCAGCCTACGATATTGTTGTACTGGTCCCAGAGTACCGGCACGTTAAAACGCCACTGTCCGTCAACAAACGACTTCAGCAGAAACTGCACGACGCCCTCTTCATTAAGGTGCTCACGCATAACGGCCGCCGCCTGTTGGCGTGTGGCGACACCCGCTTCGGTGACCGCATTAATGGCGGCAAAAATCTCGTCGTGGCGGCGGACGTCATAATCCACGGGCGCGACGTCAATCACCACCAGACCGCTGATACGCTCCGGCGCCAGCGCCGTCAGGGCCATTACCGCTTTGCCCCCCATTGAATGCCCAATGAGCGTCACCTTTTGCAGGCCGTTGGCGTCCAGCGTATCCAGCAGGTCCTGCGCCATCGCGGCGTAGGTCATCTCGTCCGAACGCCCCGAAAGACCGTGATTGCGCATATCGACCTGCACAATATCGTGGTCGGTAACCAGATCGCGCGCCAGCACGCCGAGGTTATCCAGGCTGCCAAAAAGGCCGTGAACCAGTACGATGGGAGAATTATTGTTCGGCGATTGTGCAGTTTGCGCTCGGGTATTCAATTTCATGGCAAAGTTCTTTTTTTACGTATGTCAGGTTAGGGTATCATGTTGACCATTCTGCCGCCCGGCCGCAAGGTTCCAGTTTAATCTGACTTTTGCCGCCAACCTGGTTTGACGCTATCCGCTGTTGGGATTTGACCTTATAATCCCAATGACTTGTATTCAGATAAGATATCGCACTGGATTAAGATGAAAACAATCGAAGTTGATGACGAACTCTATCAGTATATTGCCAGCCAGACGCGGCATATCGGGGAGAGCGCGTCCGACATTTTACGGCGCATGCTTAAAATTTCCGCCGCTTCACAGCCTGCTACCCCAGTCACCAAAGATGTCGTGTCTCAGCCGAGCGTTGTTGCACAAGCAAAACCTGCCGTGACGCCGGTAAAAGATAAAGTCCGCGCGGTGCGCGAACTGCTGCTCTCCGACGAATACGCTGAGCAGAAAAAGGCGGTTAACCGTTTTATGCTGGTGCTGTCTACACTTTATTCCCTGGATAACAAAGCGTTTGCTGAGGCGACCGAGTCGCTGCACGGTCGTACCCGCGTCTATTTCGCGGGCGACGAGCAGACGCTGCTGCAAAATGGCAACCAAACCAAACCTAAACATGTCCCTGGCACCCCATACTGGGTGATCACCAATACCAACACGGGCCGCAAGTGCAGCATGATTGAACACATCATGCAGTCCATGCAGTTCCCTGCGGAATTGATTGAAAAGGTTTGCGGTACAATTTAACCCTTGCATCAGAAGGACCCGGTAATGGCAAATCACAGCCGTGCAGGCCAACCTGCACAACAAAGCGATTTGATTAACGTCGCTCAGCTGACCGCGCAGTATTACGTGCTGAAACCGGTCGTGGGCAACGCAGAACACGCAGTGAAGTTTGGTACATCCGGCCACCGCGGCAGCGCGGCACGCCATAGCTTTAACGAACCGCACATTCTGGCCATTGCTCAGGCCATTGCGGAAGAGCGCGCTAAAAACGGCGTTACCGGTCCGTGCTACGTGGGGAAAGACACCCATGCGCTGTCTGAACCGGCGTTCATCTCCGTGCTGGAAGTGCTGGCGGCAAACGGCGTCGACGTGATTGTTCAGGAGAACAACGGCTTCACCCCAACGCCTGCGGTCTCTAACGCCATCCTGGTGCACAACAAAAAAGGGGGCGCGCTGGCTGACGGTATCGTTATCACGCCATCCCACAACCCGCCGGAAGACGGTGGTATCAAATACAATCCGCCTAACGGCGGTCCGGCAGACACCAACGTCACCAAAGTGGTGGAAGATCGTGCGAACGCGCTTCTGGCTGATGGTTTGAAAGGCGTGAAGCGCATTTCTCTGGATGCGGCCATGGCGTCGGGCCACGTGAAAGAGCAGGATCTGGTTCAGCCGTTCGTGGAAGGGCTGGCGGATATCGTCGATATGGCGGCAATCCAGAAAGCCGGCCTGAAGCTGGGCGTGGATCCGCTGGGCGGCTCCGGTATCGAATACTGGAAGCGCATCGCCGAGCACTACAAGCTGGATCTGACCATCGTGAACGATCACGTCGATCAGACCTTCCGCTTTATGCACCTGGACAAAGACGGCGCGATCCGCATGGACTGCTCCTCCGAGTGCGCGATGGCGGGCCTGCTGGCGCTGCGCGATAAATTCGACCTGGCGTTTGCGAACGACCCGGATTATGACCGTCACGGCATCGTCACCCCTGCCGGGCTGATGAACCCGAACCACTATCTGGCCGTGGCGATCAACTACCTGTTCCAGCATCGTCCGCAGTGGGGCAAAGAGGTGGCCGTCGGTAAAACGCTGGTTTCCTCCGCGATGATCGACCGCGTGGTTGACGCGCTGGGCCGCAAGCTGGTGGAAGTGCCGGTGGGCTTCAAATGGTTCGTTGACGGTCTGCACGACGGCAGCTTTGGTTTTGGTGGCGAAGAGAGCGCCGGGGCATCCTTCCTGCGCTTCGACGGCACGCCATGGTCAACCGATAAAGACGGCATCATCATGTGCCTGCTGGCGGCGGAAATCACCGCGGTCACCGGTAAAAACCCGCAGGAACATTATAATGACCTGGCGGCACGCTTCGGTGCGCCAAGCTACAACCGTATTCAGGCCAGCGCGACCTCAGCCCAGAAAGCGGCCCTGTCTAAACTCTCTCCGGAGATGGTCAGCGCAAGCACTCTGGCAGGCGACCCGATCACCGCGCGTCTGACGGCGGCACCGGGCAACGGCGCCTCCATCGGCGGTCTGAAAGTGATGACCGACAACGGCTGGTTCGCCGCACGTCCGTCCGGCACGGAAGACGCGTATAAAATCTATTGCGAAAGCTTCCTCGGCGCTGAGCACCGCCAGCAGATTGAGAAAGAAGCGGTAGAGATTGTCAGCGAAGTGCTGAAAAACGCGTAAGTGGTGTTTGGTGCGGGCTGATGCCCTTGTATGTTTAAAGTCACTTCAGTTACCCGTCAACAGACGGGTAAACTGTCACTGAGTTTG
>NZ_JAKLRZ010000052.1:0-18162 GCF_021892025.1 Enterobacter cloacae complex sp. ECC445
CAGGTCAAACTCAGTGACAGTTTACCCGTCTGTTGACGGGTAACTGAAGTGACTTTAAACATACAAGGGCATCAGCGTGCGCATTTCCCCTTAGGGGATACACCGTTACAGCGTATGCTCGGTACGCGCAATAATATCGTCCTGCGCATCCGGCGACAGGGCGGTGAAGAACGCCGAGTAGCCCGCCACGCGCACCACCAAATCGCGGTACTGGTCCGGGTGTTTCTTCGCTTCCAGCAGCGTTTCGCGCGAGACGATGTTGTACTGAATATGCCAGCCTTTATGCACCTCGAAGAAGGTGCGCAGCAGCACCATCAGCTTCTGGCGATCGCTGTCGTTCTCCAGCGTCGACGGGTTCAGCTTCTGGTTCAGCAGCACGCCGCCCAAAATCGCTTCCGTCGGCAGCTTGCCCACGGAGCCGATCACCGCCGTCGGGCCGAGGTGGTCGGTACCGGACGCCGGGCTGGCCCCTTCCGCCAGCGGGGTATGCGCCTTACGACCGTCCGGCGTCGCCATCGTCGCCGCGCCAAACGGCACGTTTGCGGAGATGGACGACGTGCCCGCGTAGTAGTTGCCGCCAATCGGACCACGGCCGTAGCGCGGGTTGTGGTACTGCTTCAGCTCTTCAATGTAGGTCTGATAGGCACGGGTCAGCAGCATATCGACGCTGTCGTCGTCGTTGCCGTACTTCGGCGCGCCGTTGATCAGACGCTGGCGCAGCTGCTCGTGGGTCAGGCCGTCGAAATCATCCGCCAGTGCCGCCGCCAGCTGCTGCTGGCCGATGACGCCCTGTTCAAACACCAGCTTCTTCACCGCCGCCAGGCTGTTGCCGAGATTGGCGATACCCACCTGCAGGCCGGAGACCCAGTCATACTTCGCGCCGCCCTGCTTGATGCTTTTCGCGCGCTCGATGCAGTCGTCCACCAGCGCCGAGCAGAGAATATCGTGGACGTTCTCTTCCAGCATGGTGTCTACCACGTATTCAATCTCGATGGATTTACGGGTGTAGTAGCGGATCTGGCTATCCCACGCCGCCATGACCTCCTCGAAGTTATCGAAGTTACCGGCAGAAAGCGCTTTCTCCTGCGGCAGGAACACCTTGCCGCTGGTGGCGTCGCGGCCGCCTTCCAGCGCCGCCAGCATCACGCGGGCGAAGTTGATAAAGCTCATGCCGGTGCAGCGATAGCCCCACTTGCCGCCCACGGCGGTTTCGATGCAGCCGATGGCCGCGTAGTCGTAGGCGTCCTCTTTTTCGACGCCGAGCTTGATGAATTCCGGGATGACGATTTCGTCGTTGTTGAACGCCGGCATGCCGAAGCCGCAGCGGATCACCTGCACGCAGGCGTCGAGGAAGTCGTTGCTCATGCCCGCGTGGTAGCGCACGCTCAGGTTCGGCTGAGTGGAGCGCAGGCGACCGCAGGATTCCAGAATCGCGTAGGAGAGCGGGTTGACCGCGTCCATTGGCTCACCGTTGACCAGCTTCTGGCCGCCGATGGTGACGTTCTGGTACAGCGGGCTGCCTGCAGACGCTTTGGAGTGCGAGCCGGAGCGGATCTTGTTCACTTCCAGCAGCTTCAGCCAGCAGCTGTGCAGCAGCTCGATGGCGTGTTCGCGGTCCAGGCTCTGGTTCAGCTCCACGTCGCGGCGGTAGAACGGATAGAGATACTGGTCCATACGCGCGAACGACACGGAGTGGCCGTTGGACTCAATCTGCAGGATCAGCTGAATGAAATAGCACAGCTGCAGCGCCTGCCAGAAGGTTTTTGGCGGCTCGTGGGCGATGACGTCACAGTTTTCCGCCATCGCCAGCAGCTCGTCGCGACGGCTTTCGCGGGTTTCGGTCGAGGCCATCTCGCGCGCCAGATCGGCAAAGCGTTTGATGTGCAGGCTCACCGCCTCCAGCACGATATCAATCGCCTTCAGGAACTGGTCGCCGTGCAGGTCTTCCAGCACCGTCAGGTTGATGCGCGAGCGGCGCTCGGCCACTTTGGCGCGCAGGCCGTCGAGGCCTTTCTCCAGCACAAGCGGGAAGTTGACCGCCAGGTGCGCGTCGCCGGAGGTCATGTTGCCTTCGGCTTTGATAATGCCGGTTTCCAGCAGGCCTTTCTGCTCGTCGGTGAACATGCCGTAGCAGCGATCCTGCACCGTCTGGCCGCGCCACCACGGGCAGATTTCATGCAGGACGCGCTTGTTCTCTTCGCTCACCGCAAAGCCCGCGCCCGGACGGTCCGCCAGATCGTCGATCTCTTTCTCAATCCAGGAGACGGTGTATTCCGGGAAGATCGGCGCGGCGCGGACTTCGCTTGCCTGGTTACCGATAATCAGCTCGTCGTGCTTGATCCAGATGGTACGCTCAGCCAGGTGATGCGCCAGCGCCAGGGCGCGACGCACCGGGATGGGCTTGTCCATGTGCTGCTGGTACATTTCGGTGTAATGCTGCGCGCGCTCGGTGCAGACCGGCGGCTTAACGATATGGACCAGCGCGGTTTTGTGCGCCTTAATGCGCTCGCTGAGGGTGTTAAGATTCAGGGTTGTCATAAGTTTATCCTCGTAAGGTCGCGGTTAACCCTTTCTGGCAGGCGTACTGCTGCGCGAAGTCCAGCAGGGCAGGGTTATCCAGCGGTTTGTCAGGGGCAGAGTAGGGTTGGCCGAGCAGGGTGTATTTGTTCATGCCCAGCGTGTGATACGGCAGAAAATGAATATCGTCGACGCCGAGCTCGTCAGCGGCGAAGTTGGTCATGGCGGCTATGGACGCTTCGTCAGCGTTAAAGCCCTGGATCAGCGGCACGCGGATGGTGATCTTTTTCCCGGCAGCGGCCAGGCGTTTGAGATTATCGAGGATCCGTTTCGCCGAGCCGTCCGTCCACTGCTTGAACACCTCAGGATCGACGTGCTTCAGGTCGGCGAGGAACAGGTCAACGTACGGTAATGAAGGCTCGATATAGTGCCACGGCACGTGAAGACACGTTTCAACGGCGGTGTGGATCCCCTGTTCATGGCTGGCTTTAAACAGCGCGTGGGCCAAATCCGGGTTCATAAACGGCTCGCCGCCGGAAAGCGTGATGCCGCCGCCGCTGCGGTCGTAAAAGGGCTTGTCGCGCAGCACGGTTGCCATAATCTCTTCCACCTGCTTCTCTTCACCGCACACGGTGAGCGCCTGCGTCGGGCAGCAGTCGGTGAGGGCATTAAGCGTCTCTTCATTCAGCTTTTCACGGTGGATGACGAGGCCATTCAGCGCGCGTTCGATACAGCCCGGCGCCGCCTGCTGGCACAGGTCGCAGCCGTCAAGGCACAGGCGCGCATCAAACAGCACGTCCCGGCTGCGGGAGCGGCTTTCGGGGTTCTGGCACCAGCGACAGCCCAGCGAGCAGCCTTTCAGGAACACCACGGTACGAATACCGGGGCCATCGTGGGTAGAGTAACGCTGAATATTGAAGATCATGTTTTCGCCTCTCATATTGCATACGAAGATTAAATGACTTTCGAATGAAAGTTATCTTGATGCAGGTCAACTCCTGAGCAGGTTTTCCTGTGATAGCTTAAGTGCAGGCTAATTTTGAGGGTGACATCATGGAACTTTATCTCGACACATCTGACGTTGCGGCAGTCAAAAAGCTGGCGCGTATCTTCCCGTTGGCGGGCGTAACTACTAACCCAAGCATCGTGGCGGCAGGTAAAACGCCGCTGGACGAGCTGCTGCCCGCGCTGCACGACGCGCTGGGCGGTAAAGGCCGTCTGTTCGCCCAGGTGATGGCGACCACCGCCGAAGGGATGGTGGAAGACGCGCGCAGTCTGCGCGCCATCATTAACGATCTGGTGGTGAAAGTGCCGGTGACTGCCGAAGGGCTGGCGGCGATCAAGATGCTGAAGGCTGAAGGGATCCCGACGCTGGGTACGGCGGTGTACGGCGCCGCGCAGGGGATGCTCTCCGCGCTGGCAGGGGCGGAATATGTCGCACCTTACGTGAACCGCGTGGACGCGCAGGGCGGGGACGGGATCCAGACCGTGGTTGAACTGCAGCAGCTGCTGACGCTGCACGCTCCGCAGTCAAAAGTGCTGGCGGCGAGCTTTAAAACCCCGCGTCAGGCGCTGGACTGCCTGCTGGCAGGATGCGAGTCCATTACGCTGCCGCTGGACGTGGCGCAGCAGTTCATTACCTCTCCTGCGGTAGACGCAGCGATAGTGAAGTTTGAGCAGGACTGGCAGGGGGCGTTTGGACGGACGTCGATCTGACGGGTGCGGCCTGATGCCCTCACCCCAACCCTCTCCCATAGGGAGAGGGAACAAACGCTAAAACGACAACCTTCAGGTTGTCGTTTGCTTTAACCTCCGCACACCTCACACCCCGGGTTGCGCATCAGCTTCATCTCGCGGAACTGGCAGGTCATCGCGTCGTACATCACGATTTTCCCCGCTGCGGGCGTGCCGTAGTGCGCCAGCACTTTGATCGCTTCCATTGCCTGCAATGAGCCAATCACGCCGACGAGCGGCGCCATCACGCCCGCCTCAACGCAGGTCAGCGCATTTTCGCCGAACAGGCGGCTCAGGCAGCGGTAGCAGGGTTCTCCTTCCGAGTAGGTGAAGACGCTGATTTGCCCCTCCATGCGGATTGCCGCGCCGGAAACCAGCGGGGTTTTGTGGGCAAAACAGCCCGCGTTGAGCTGGTTGCGGACGGCGACGTTATCGGTGCAGTCCAGCACCAGATCGTGCTGCGCAATCTGCGCCGACAGCGCCTCGTCATCCAGCATCGCGTCAATCAGGGTGAACTGAACGTGGGGGTTGATGCGCGCCAGCGCGGCCCTGGCGGATTCCACTTTCGGCTGGCCAATGGTCGCATCGCCGTGCAGCGTCTGGCGCTGCAGGTTAGACACCGATACGGTATCAAAATCCAGCAGCGTCATTCTACCCACGCCCGCCGCGGCAAGGTACTGCGCGGCGGCGCAGCCCAGACCGCCGAGCCCGACGACCAGTACATTGGCCGCCTTGAGCGCCTCCTGGCCCTCGAAATCAAACCCGCGCAGCACGATCTGGCGGTTGTAGCGCAGCATCTCCGGGTCGCTCAGCTCCACCGTCATGTCAGCCTCCGAACAGGTGGTTAAAGCGCTCGACCTCAACCCATTCGCCCGCCTCCACGTTGCCGCGTTCGCGCTCCAGCACGATAAAGCAGTTGCCCTGGCTGAAGGAGCTGAAAATGTGCGAACCCTGGTGCCCGGTGGTGCTCACTTCCAGCTCTCCGTCCGCGCTGCGTGCCAGAATGCCGCGCTGGAAATCGAGGCGGCCCGGCGATTTCTTCAGGCGCGTGGCGGCACGCACGCGCAGGCGTTCCGGCAGCGGGCTGGCGGTGTTGCCGGAAAGCTTCGCCAGCAGCGGGATCACCAGCTGGTAGAAGGTGAGCGCCGCCGACACGGGGTTACCCGGCAGGCCGCAGAACCAGCCGTGCGGGAGCTTGCCAAAGGCGAACGGCTTGCCCGGCTTGATGGCCAGCTTCCAGAAGGCGATTTCGCCCAGCTCTTCAAGCAGGGTTTTGGTGTAATCCGCTTCGCCCACGGAGACGCCGCCGGAGCTGATGACCACGTCGGCGGATTTATCCGCCTCGATAAACGCCGCGCGCAGTTTTTCCGGATCGTCTGGAATAATCCCGAGGTTAATGACCTCGCAGCCCAGCTGCTCCAGCATCAGATGGACTGCCAGGCGGTTGGTGTCGTAAATCTGGCCGTCCTGCAGCGGCTGGCCGGGAAGCTGCAGCTCGTCGCCGGTGGAGAAAATGGCGACGCGCACTTTTCGGATAACGTCGACGTCCGCGATGCCGAGCGAGGCCAGCACCGGCAGTTCCGCCACCGTCAGCTTCTGCCCGGCGGCAAAGATCGTCGCGCCAAGGGTGATGTCTTCGCCCGTGCGGCGGATGTTCCGGCCCGCTTTGACGCTGGCGATAAAACGCACGCCGCCGTCGGTTTGCTCGGTCTCTTCCTGCATCACCACGGCATCGCAGCCCGCCGGAACCGGCGCGCCGGTCATGATGCGCACGCAGGTGCCCGCAGGCCATTCACCGCTAAACGGCTGGCCGGCAAAGGCTTTACCGGCCACCAGCAGGGCATTGCCCGCCTGGAGATCCGTCAGGCGCACCGCGTAACCGTCCATCGCGGAATTATCAAACCCCGGCACGTTAAGCGGAGAGACGATATCGCGTGCGGCAATACGGCCAAAGCAGCGCACGAGGGGCAGCGTCTCAACGTCATGCAGCGGGGAAATTCGGTCAAGCATCTGCGTGAGTGCCGTCTCAAGCGGCATCAGTCCGGCGGTAAAATCCATGGTGGGCTCCTGCGGAGTAACAACGAAAGCGTCCATTATGGCAGAAAAGTGCGGCTAACTGTATGACCCGATGGGTGTACGCTTTACATCACAGTTGCGTCTTTCTATATTCAAAAATCATCTGAAGTTTCATCGACGATAATGATATTTATAGAAAAAGCCGCCAATCAGGCTAACGGGTGATGCGAATGGTTAACGCGGTAATCGCAATTCATGGTGGCGCCGGGGCGATCGCCCGAGCCCAGCTCGGTCCCGAGCAGGAAAAGCGCTATATCGACGCGCTGTACGCCATTGTGGAAACGGGCCAAAAAATGCTGGAAGCGGGCGAGAGCGCGCTGGATGTGGTCACCGAGGCGGTGCGTCTGCTGGAGGAGTGTCCGCTCTTTAATGCTGGCATCGGTTCAGTCTTTACCCGGGATGAAACCCACGAGCTGGATGCCTGCGTGATGGACGGCATCACCCTGAAAGCGGGGGCCGTGGCGGGCGTGAGCCGTCTGCGCAATCCGGTGCTGGCGGCGCGTCTGGTGATGGAGTCGAGCCCGCACGTGCTGCTCACGGGCACCGGGGCGGAGGCGTTTGCGTTCGAACACGGGATGGAACCGGTATCGCCGGATCTGTTTTCCACCGAGGCGCGCTATCAGCAGCTGCTGGAAGCCCGCTCCGCGGGCATGACGCAGCTTGACCATGCTGCGCCGCTGGATGAAACCACCAAAATGGGCACGGTGGGCGCGGTGGCGCTCGATAAGGCCGGCAACCTCGCGGCGGCGACCTCCACGGGCGGCATGACCAACAAGCTGCCCGGACGCGTCGGCGACAGCCCGCTGCCGGGCGCGGGCTGCTACGCCAATAACGCCACGGCGGCGGTGTCGTGTACCGGCACCGGAGAAGTGTTTATTCGCGCGCTTGCGGCGTACGACATCACCGCGCTGATGGATTACGGCGGATTAAGCCTGAGCGAGGCCTGCGAGCGCGTGGTGATGGAGAAACTGCCCGCGCTGGGCGGCGTCGGCGGGCTCATTGCGGTGGATCGTGAGGGCAACGTGGCCCTGCCGTTCAACAGCGAAGGCATGTATCGCGCCTGGGGTTATGCCGGTGACGAGCCGAGCACGGGCATTTATCGTGAATAAGGGGGCCGCGCGTGCCGCACAGTGAAGAACTGGACACCCGCGAAGTGCTGGCTGTCCATCAGCTGAATATTGCGTTTCAGGAAGAGCGGCAGTTCATCCCCGCAGTAGAGAATTTATCGTTTACGCTCAGGCGCGGCGAGACGCTGGCGATTGTTGGCGAGTCCGGCTCCGGGAAATCGGTCACCGCGCTGGCGCTGATGCGCCTGCTGGAACAGACGGGTGGGCAAATCAGCAGCGAGAAAATGCTCCTGCGCCGCCGTAACCGTGATGTTATTGATTTAAATGAGCTCAGCGGCTCGCAGATGCAGGGCGTTCGCGGGGCGGATATTGCGATGATCTTCCAGGAGCCGATGACCTCCCTGAACCCGGTGTTTCCGGTCGGGGAGCAGATCGCCGAGTCCATCCGTCTGCATCAGGGGCTGAGCGGCGATGAGGCGCTCAGGGAAGCCCGCCGGATGCTGGAGCTGGTGCGCATTCCGGAGGCGCAGGCCATTCTGGGGCGCTATCCGCATCAGCTTTCCGGCGGCATGCGCCAGCGGGTGATGATTGCCATGGCGCTCTCGTGCCGCCCAGCAGTGCTGATTGCCGATGAACCGACGACGGCGCTGGACGTGACGATTCAGGCGCAGATCCTGCAGCTCATCAAAGTGCTGCAGCAGGAGATGGAGATGGGGGTGATCTTCATCACCCACGATATGGGCGTGGTGGCCGATATCGCCGATCGGGTGCTGGTGATGCACAAGGGCCGCGCGGTAGAAACTGGCCCGGTGGAGCAGATATTTCACGCGCCCGTGCATCCTTACACCAAAGCGCTGCTGGCGGCGGTGCCGCGCCTGGGGGCGATGAACGGCAGCGACCTGCCGCGTCGTTTTCCGCTGATTTCTCTCGAGGCATCAGAAGTGCAGGAGGAGGAACGCGAGCAGGACACCGTGGTGCCGGGCAGGCCCATTCTGGAAGTGCGCAATCTGGTCACCCGTTTTCCGCTGCGCAGCGGCGTACTGAACCGCGTGAAGCGCGAAGTGCACGCGGTGGAAAACGTCAGTTTCGATCTCTGGCCGGGCGAAACGCTGGCGCTGGTGGGGGAGTCCGGCTGCGGTAAATCCACCACCGGGCGCGCGTTGCTCCGGCTGGTGGAATCACAGGAAGGTAGCATTACCTTTAACGGTGAGCGTATTGATACGCTGCCGGCCAGCAGGCTGCAGGCGGTGCTGCGGGATATTCAGTTCATTTTTCAGGATCCGTATGCCTCCCTCGATCCGCGCCACACGGTGGGGTATTCGATCATGGAGCCGCTGCGGGTGCATAACCTGCTCGACGGCGACGCGGCGCAGCGTCGCGTGGCCTGGCTGCTGGAGCGCGTCGGCCTCAAGCCGGAGCACGCCTGGCGCTATCCGCACGAGTTTTCGGGCGGGCAGCGACAGCGTATCTGCATCGCCCGCGCGCTGGCGCTGAACCCGAAGGTGGTGATTGCCGATGAGTCCGTCTCGGCGCTGGACGTCTCTATCCGCGCGCAGATCATCAACCTATTACTGGATTTACAGCGGGATATGGGGATCGCCTTCCTGTTTATCTCGCACGATATGGCGGTGGTTGAGCGCATCAGCCATCGCGTGGCGGTGATGTTTATGGGGCAGATCGTGGAAATCGGGCCGCGACGAGCGGTGTTTGAGAACCCGCAGCATCCGTATACCCGCAAGCTTATCGCGGCGGTCCCGGTGGCCGATCCCGCGCATCGTCACGGCCAGCGCGTGCTGCTGCAGGATGAAATGCCGGGCAATATTCATAAACGGGGCGAGGCCGCGGAGCGCGTGATGTTGCGCGAGGTCGGTCCGGGTCATTTCGTCGCGCCTCCGCGTCAGGACAATGCTTTTTCGCGGTTATAACTTACAACAGGCAGGAGAACACAATGGTTACATTTGTAGCGCGTAGATGGTTGTTAGCCGCGAGCGTGACGGCAGCCCTGGCCGCTGCCCCCGCGTTCGCTGCCAAAGACGTGGTGGTGGCCGTCGGCTCTAATTTCACCACGCTCGATCCGTATGACGCCAACGACACGCTGTCGCAGGCGGTGGCGAAATCCTTCTATCAGGGCCTTTTCGGCCTGGATAAAGAGATGAAGCTCAAAAATGTGCTGGCGGAGGGATACACCGTCTCCGACGACGGGCTGGTGTATACCATCAAGCTCAGAACCGGCGTGAAGTTCCAGGACGGGACCGATTTCAACGCGGAGGCGGTGAAGGTTAACCTCGATCGCGCCAGCAATCCGGACAATAGCCTCAAGCGCTATAACCTGTATAAAAATATCGCCAAAACGGAGGTGGTCGACCCGGCGACGGTAAAAATTACCCTGAAAGAGCCGTTCTCCGCGTTTATCAATATCCTGGCGCATCCGGCAACGGCGATGATTTCTCCTGCCGCGCTGAAGAAATACGGCAAGGAGATCGGCTTCCACCCGGTCGGTACCGGCCCGTACGAGCTGCTCACCTGGAACCAGACCGATTTTGTAAAGGTGAAGAAATTCGCGGGATACTGGCAGCAGGGGCTGCCGAAGCTGGACACCATCACCTGGCGCCCGGTGGTGGACAACAACACCCGCGCGGCGATGCTGCAAACCGGCGAGGCGCAGTTTGCCTTCCCGATCCCGTATGAGCAGGCCGCCATTCTGCAGAAAAACAGCAAGCTGGAGCTGGTCGCCAGCCCGTCTATCATGCAGCGCTATATCAGCATGAACGTCACGCAAAAGCCGTTTGATAACCCGAAGGTGCGTGAAGCTATCAACTACGCCATCAACCGCCAGGCGCTGGTGAAGGTCGCTTTTGCGGGCTATGCCACCCCGGCGACCGGCGTGCTGCCGCCGGCGATTGCGTATGCCCAGAGCTATCAGCCGTGGCCGTACGATCCGGCCAAAGCGCGCGAGCTGCTGAAAGAGGCGGGCTTCCCGAACGGGTTCAGCACCACGCTGTGGTCGTCGCATAATCACAGTACCGCCCAGAAGGTGCTGCAGTTCACCCAGCAGCAGCTGGCGCAGGTGGGCATCAAGGTGCAGGTCACCGCGATGGATGCCGGGCAGCGTGCGGCTGAAGTGGAGGGAAAAGGGCAGAAAGAGAGCGGCGTGCGGATGTTCTACACCGGCTGGACGGCCTCGACCGGTGAAGCCGACTGGGCGCTGTCGCCGCTGTTCGCCTCGCAGAACTGGCCGCCAACCCTGTTCAACACCGCGTTTTATAGCAATCCGCAGGTGGACAAAGACCTGGCCGATGCCCTGAAAACCACCAAACCGGAAGAGAAAGCGCGCCTCTACAAGGACGCGCAGGACATTATCTGGAAAGAGTCGCCGTGGGTGCCGCTGGTGGTGGAGAAACTGGTCTCAGCCCATAACAAAGCGCTGACCGGGTTCTACATCATGCCGGACACCGGCTTTAGCTTTGACGATGCGGATTTAAAATAAACCTCATGCTGAATTATGTTTGTAAACGTCTGCTGGGGCTTATCCCGACGCTGCTGATTGTGGCGGTGCTGGTGTTTTTGTTTGTCCACATGCTGCCGGGCGATCCGGCGCGCCTGGTTGCAGGGCCGGAAGCGGATGCCACCGTCATTGAGCTGGTGCGCAAGCAGCTGGGCCTCGACCAGCCGCTGTATAGGCAGTTCATCCATTATATCTGCAACGTTCTGCAGGGCGATTTCGGGATCTCGATGGTGTCGCGCCGTCCGGTGTCGGAGGAGATTGCCAGCCGCTTTATGCCGACGTTCTGGCTAACGATTGCCAGCATGAGCTGGGCGGTCGTGTTTGGGCTGGGTGCAGGGATTGTGGCGGCGGTCTGGCGCAACCGCTGGCCGGACAAGCTCGGCATGGCGCTGGCGGTCACCGGGATCTCCTTCCCGGCGTTCGCGCTGGGGATGCTGCTGATGCAGATCTTCTCCGTTGAGCTGGGCTGGCTGCCGACCGTCGGGGCGGATACCTGGCAGCATTACATCCTGCCGTCCCTGACCCTGGGGGCTGCCGTTTCGGCGGTAATGGCACGCTTTACCCGCGCCTCGTTCGTTGACGTGCTGAGCGAAGACTATATTCGCACCGCGCGGGCGAAAGGGGTCAGCGAGAAGTGGGTCATTCTCAAGCACGGGTTCCGCAATGCGATGATCCCGGTGGTGACGATGATGGGGCTGCAGTTTGGCTTCCTGCTGGGCGGCTCGATCGTGGTGGAAAAGGTGTTCAACTGGCCGGGGCTGGGGCGCCTGCTGGTCGATTCCGTCGAGATGCGCGACTACCCGGTGATTCAGGCGGAAGTTCTGCTGTTCTCCCTGGAGTTTATTCTTATTAACTTAGTGGTTGACGTGCTCTACGCCGCCATCAACCCGGCCATCAGGTACAAGTAAGATGCGATTGTTGAACTGGCGACGTCAGGCCGTGTTAAACGCGATGCCGGGGCTCAAACCGGACCATATCCGCACCCCGTGGTCTGAATTCTGGCGGCGTTTTCGCCGTCAGCCGGTCGCGATGGCGGCGGGGCTGTTCGTGGTGCTGCTGATTGCGGTGGCGATTGTGGCGCAGTGGGTGGCGCCGTTTGATGCGGAAAACTATTTTGATTACGACCGTCTGAATGACGGCCCCTCGATGCTGCACTGGTTCGGCGTGGACTCCCTCGGCCGCGATATCTTCAGCCGCGTGCTGGTGGGGGCGCAAATCTCGCTCGCCGCCGGGGTGTTCGCGGTGCTGATTGGCGCGGCCATCGGGACCGTTCTGGGTCTGGTTGCCGGGTATTACGAAGGCTGGTGGGACCGCATCATCATGCGCATCTGCGACGTGCTGTTTGCTTTTCCCGGCATTCTGCTGGCGATCGCCGTGGTGGCGATCATGGGCAGCGGCATGGCGAACGTCATCATTGCCGTCGCGGTCTTTTCGATTCCGGCGTTTGCCCGCCTGGTGCGCGGCAACACGCTGGTGCTGAAGCAGCAGACCTTTATCGAGTCCGCCCGCAGCATGGGGGCCAGCGACGCTACCATCCTGTTCAGCCATATTCTGCCGGGAACGGTGTCGTCCATCGTGGTCTATTTCACCATGCGCATCGGCGTGTCGATTATCTCGGCGGCCAGCCTGTCGTTTCTGGGTTTGGGCGCGCAGCCGCCAACGCCGGAGTGGGGCGCGATGCTGAACGAGGCGAGGGCAGATATGGTGATTGCGCCGCACGTGGCGATCTTCCCGAGTCTGGCGATTTTCCTGACCGTGCTGGCGTTTAACCTGTTAGGTGACGGGCTGCGCGACGCGCTGGATCCGAGGATTAAGGGGTAGGCTTTTACTTGCCCCTCACCCCGATCCTCTCCCCAAAGGGGCGAGGGTGAAAAACCGCACCGAGCAATCTCCTCTCCCCAGTGGGGAGAGGGTTAGGGTGAGGGGGGAAGAAGGTTAAACCCGGCTACCCCACAGGTCATACTCGTCCGCGTTTTCAACCTTCACGCGAATAATATCGCCCGGCTTAACGTTGGTTTCGCCGTTCAGGTACACCGCACCGTCGATTTCAGGGGCATCGGCCATGCTGCGGCCAATCGCACCTTCTTCGTCCACTTCGTCGATGATGACCATGATCTCGCGGCCCACTTTCTCCTGCAGGCGCTCGGCGGAGATCTGCTGCTGCAGCTGCATGAAGCGGTTCCAGCGCTCTTCTTTCACCTCTTCCGGCACCTGATCCGCCAGTTCGTTGGCGGTCGCACCTTCCACCGGGCTGTACTTGAAGCAGCCTACGCGGTCCAGACGCGCTTCCTTCAGGAAGTCGAGCAGCATCTGGAAATCTTCTTCGGTTTCACCCGGGAAGCCGACGATGAACGTTGAACGCAGGGTCAGCTCCGGGCAGATCTCGCGCCACTGCTTGATGCGCGCCAGCTGACGG
This sequence comes from Enterobacter cloacae complex sp. ECC445, assembly GCF_021892025.1. Lineage (NCBI taxonomy): Bacteria > Pseudomonadati > Pseudomonadota > Gammaproteobacteria > Enterobacterales > Enterobacteriaceae > Enterobacter > Enterobacter cloacae complex sp. ECC445. The sequence goes on from NZ_JAKLRZ010000052.1 coordinate 13,316, forward strand.
TCAACGGAGCCTGGGCGCTTCATCAGCTTCAGGATACGCGGGCTGGCGTGCTGCAGCGGGATGTCGAGGTACGGCAGAATTTTGCCTTCCGCCATCAGCGGGATCACGTCGTCAACGTGCGGGTACGGATAGACGTAGTGCAGACGCGTCCAGATGCCGAGTTTGGACAGCTGCTCGCACAGGCCCACCATGCTGGTTTTCACCGGCTCGCCGTTATGGAATCCGGAGCGGTGCTTCACGTCCACGCCGTAAGCAGAGGTATCCTGGGAGATGACCAGCAGCTCCTTCACGCCCGCGTCGGCCAGACGTTTGGCTTCTGCCAGCACTTCGCCAATCGGACGGCTCACCAGATCGCCACGCATGGACGGGATGATGCAGAAGGTGCAGCGATGGTTGCAGCCTTCGGAAATTTTCAGGTACGCGTAGTGGCGCGGCGTCAGCTTCACGCCCTGTTCCGGCACGAGGCTCAGGAACGGGTTGTGCTTGGGTTTTGGCACATAGTGATGAACATGTTGCAGCACCTGCTCGTAGCTGTGCGGGCCGGTGATCTCCAGCACCTTCGGGTGCACTTCGCGGATCTGGTCTTCTTTCGCGCCCAGACAGCCGGTAACAATCACTTTGCCGTTTTCCGTCAGGGCTTCACCGATGGCTTCCAGGGACTCCTGAACCGCGCTGTCGATAAACCCGCAGGTGTTAACAATCACCATATCGGCGTTGTCGTAGCTTGGCACCACGTCATAGCCCTCGGTGCGCAGTTCGGTCAGGATGCGTTCGGAATCCACGAGGTTTTTCGGGCAGCCCAGGGAGACGAAGCCGATTTTCGGCTGGTGCGTAACATTGCTCATAGGTTAAAAATTCATCAATTATGGAGTTATCAGGGCGGGATTTTACAGCGTATCGCGGGGGATTTATACACTCTTTGCAAGGCGGATACGCCGGGTTGACGTTGTAACATTGTAAATAATGTTAATCAGTTAATAAAAATTGATCTCAGGCATTAAACTGTACAAAAAATGTACTTATCCTGACTATGCACCATGGCTGACAGAGGAGGAAAGAGAATGACCGTTGACAGACTAAAACGCGATCTGCTGAACAAGCTGATCAACGCCCGAATCGACCTGGCCGCGTACCTGCAGTTGAGGAAGGCAAAAGGGTATATGTCAGTCAGCGAAAGCGAACATCTGCGTGAAAACCTGTTTGAACTGTGTAATTTCATGCGTGAAAAAGCACCGATCCTGAGGGCGAATTACGGCGAAAGCGAGCTGCTTGCGCTGCGCCGTGCCTCTGAGGTGCTCTCCATCGCTGGGGTATGTTTGATGAACGGACGCCACGACTGCCCGAATTTTATCGCCGTTAACGCGGAGAAGCTTGAAAACTGCCTGACCACGCTCTCTCTATGCATCATGTGCCTGAACGAGCACGAAGCCCTTGAACAGCACTGAGCCAGGGGGAGGTCACTCCCCCTTCTGATTAAGCTTTTGTAAAAGTGGTAACGCGCCCGGTTGCAGTGGCTAACCTTTATGCCATATGCCGATAAAGGAGCGCGTTATGCACCGATCCTCGCTGATTTTGCTGCCTGCGTTGTTATTTCCCGTATCGCCGCTTGCTGCGCCAGAGGCGGTCAAGGTCGAGGTGCTGCAAAACCGGCTCGATCATCCCTGGTCCCTGGCGTTCCTGCCGGACAATCAAGGGCTGCTGGTGACCCTGAAGGGCGGCCAGCTTAAGCGCTGGCAGGCCGGAAAAGGGCTCTCCGATCCGATTGTCGGCGTACCGAAGGTGTGGGCAAACGGTCAGGGAGGATTGCTGGACGTGGTCCTCGCCCCAGATTTTGAACAATCGCGCCGCATCTGGCTGAGCTTCGCCGAAGCAGGGAGTGACGGCAAAGCCGGAACGGCGGTGGGCTATGGCCGCCTGAGCGACGACGCTACCCGCATCGAGGGTTTCCAGGTGGCGTTCCGCCAGATGCCGAAACTCTCGACCGGGAACCATTTTGGTGGGCGGCTGGTGTTCGACGGCAAAGGTTACCTCTTTATTGGCCTCGGCGAGAATAACCAGCGGCCGACGGCGCAGGATCTGGACAAGCTGCAGGGTAAAGTCGTGCGCCTCACCGAAGACGGGAAAGTCCCGTCGGATAACCCGTTTGTGAATACTCCCGGCGCGCGCCCGGAAATCTGGTCTTACGGCATCCGCAACCCGCAGGGGATGGCGATGAATCCCTGGAGCGAGACGCTGTGGCTGAACGAGCACGGCCCGCGCGGCGGGGACGAGATCAACATCCCGGAAAAGGGAAAGAACTACGGCTGGCCGCTGGCGACGCACGGCATCAACTACAGCGGGTTGAAAATCCCTGAATCCAGAGGCGAGCACGTTGAGGGCACCGAAAAGCCGCTGTTCGTCTGGAAAGTGTCCCCTGCCGTCAGCGGCATGGCGTTTTACAACAGCGACGTCTTCCCGCAGTGGAAAAACAAGCTGTTCATCGGCGCGCTGAAGGAGAAGGACGTTATCGTTCTGAACGTGGACGGCAACAGGGTGACGGAAGACGGGCGCATTCTGGGCGACCGGGACCAGCGTATTCGCGACGTGCGGGTGGGGCCGGATGGCTATTTATATGTTCTGACCGACGAGACGGACGGGCAGCTGTTAAAAGTCAGCCCGTCCGGCGCGTAATCAGGTGACCGGGATCATCACCACGTTGCGGTATGCCGGGCGATCGCTCAACTGGTTTAGCCAGCGCGCAAGGTGAGGGCGCGGCGTCCACTTCAGGCCCATGTTGGTCAGGTTCCAGACGAATGGCGCCACGGCGATATCGCCCGTGCCGAACGCCTCGCCGGAGAACCAGGCGTGCTTCGCCAGCTCGTCATCCATCATGGCAAACAGACGCTCGCAGGCATCCTGCGCGGCATGAATGGCGGGATAGTCACGTTCGGCTTCCGGCGTGCGGATAAGCCCCATCAGGATCACGCGGTGGGTCGGAGATAGCGTCTGGTTTGCCCAGTCCATCCATTTATCACCCTGCGCACGGCGGGCTGGATTTTCCACCCACAGGCGGCCCTGGCCGTACTGGGCGGCAAGATAACGCACAATGGTGTTGGACTCCCAAAGCGTCGCGTCTGTTTCATCATCGCGCAGCAGCGGCACCAGGCCGTTCGGGTTCATGGCCAGGTAGTCGGCCTCTTTATTCACGCCAAACGACAGTCCGGCCATGATCTGATTGAACGGTAAATCCAGCTCTTCCAGCGTCCAGAGCACTTTCTTAACGTTGGTCGAATTATTCCTGCCCCACAGCGTAATCATATTTACTCCCGATGAGATGTGAATCCGAGTCAGCTTTTCGTCATGGTGAGATAAACCTAACAATTACGCAACAGAAGACAAAAAAATCGTCTGAATCAAAGCGTATCTGAATGTTATTGCATAAACTTTAATAACTTTACCCTCGTTGGGTTTCTTTAACCGTTTTAGTGCGCTATTACTCATCGCTTCTTGCGACACGGTGATGTGACGTAATTTTTGAATGGACACTCGGGTGGTATTTATGACGCGTAAAATGACTTCTCTGCGCAGCCTGGCGGCAGGCTCTGCGCTCCTTTTCCTGTTTGCACCAACGCTCTACGCAGCTGAGCAGGCTGCGCCCGAAGCGCCGCCTGTGGATGCGCGCGCCTGGATCCTGATGGATTATTCCAGCGGTAAGGTGCTGGCGGAAGGCAATGCGGATGAGAAACTCGATCCGGCCAGCCTCACCAAAATCATGACCAGCTATGTGGTGGGCCAGGCGCTGAAGGCGGGCAAGATCAAGCTGGACGATATGGTCACGATCGGGAAGGATGCCTGGGCAACCGGGAACCCGGCGCTGCGGGGCTCTTCCGTGATGTTCCTGAAGCCGGGCGATCAGGTTTCCGTTTCCGATCTGAATAAAGGGGTGATTATTCAGTCGGGGAATGATGCGTGCATCGCGCTGGCCGATTACGTTGCCGGCAGTCAGGATTCTTTCATTGGGTTGATGAATGGCTATGCGCAGAAGCTGGGCTTAACCAACACCACGTTCAAAACGGTTCACGGCCTGGATGCGCCGGGACAGTTCAGTACCGCGCGCGACATGGCGCTGCTGGGGAAAGCGCTGATCCACGACGTGCCCGATGAATACGCCATCCATAAAGAGAAAGAGTTTACCTTCAACAAAATCCGCCAGCCGAACCGCAACCGCCTGCTGTGGAGCAGCAACGTTAACGTGGACGGCATGAAGACCGGCACCACGGCGGGCGCGGGTTATAACCTGGTAGCCTCCGCGACGCAGGGCGATATGCGCCTGATTTCGGTGGTGCTGGGCACCAAAACCGACCGCATTCGCTTTAACGAATCGGAAAAGCTGCTGACCTGGGGCTTCCGCTTCTATGAGACCGTGACGCCGATTAAGCCGGATGCCACGTTCGTCAGCCAGCGCGTCTGGTTTGGTGACAAGAGTGAAGTCAACCTCGGGGCGGGCGAGGCGGGTTCCGTGACCATTCCACGCGGCCAGCTGAAAAACCTGAAGGCCAGCTACACCCTGACAGACCCGCAGCTCACGGCACCGCTGAAAAAAGGCCAGGTGGTCGGGACGATTGATTTCCAGCTCAACGGTAAGTCGATTGAACAGCGTCCGCTGATCGTGATGGAGTCGGTGGAAGAGGGCGGCTTCTTCAGCCGGATGTGGGATTTCGTGATGATGAAATTCCACGGCTGGTTTGGCAGCTGGTTTAGCTAAACCTTGTGGTTTTTCTCCCTCTCCCCGTGGGTGTACGGTCCGGGGACATGGTAGACAGGTGTTCGGGGACATGGTGAACACTTTTTAACATCCTTTACCCATG
>NZ_JAKLRZ010000053.1:0-10167 GCF_021892025.1 Enterobacter cloacae complex sp. ECC445
CCCCTCACCCCAGCCCTCTCCCTCAAGGGAGAGGGGGTCGTCCGTGCAGGCAATATTTTGTGGGGATCCCTCAGCCCACAGGTAGAGGGTGAAAACCATGATGTAGGCCGAAGCCGCCACCCGGCAAAATAACCTCACCGCTGCTCGTCCAGCTGTAGCGCCACGTACAGCAGCAACCTGTCGTCAAAATTCCCCAGGTCCAGCCCCGTCAGCTCCGAAATTCGGTTTAACCGATACTCCAGGGTATTGCGGTGAATAAACAGCGCTTTTGACGTCGCCAGCGGCTGCACGTTATGGCTGAACCACGCCTGCAGCGTCCGGCGCAGCAGGCCGTTGTTGTCCATGGCTTTCAGACGCGCTAAGGGCCGCGCCAGCTCGTTGGCCTGCCAGCCCCCGCGCAGGCTGTCGAGCAGCACCGGCAGCATCAGATCCTGATAGAAGTAGCTCCGACTCTCCGGCATCCGCTGCTTGCCCACCATCATGGTGGTGCGCGCGGTACGCCAGGAGCGGGCGATACTGCCCGGCCCGGTAAAGTAGTTGCCCAGCGCAACGCGAAAACGCAGCTGGCCATTCTCCTTCATGCGGGAGATGAGCAGCTCCACGCGACGACGATGATCGTCGGCATCCCAGCGGCCAAACGCATTGAGCGCCGGTTTGAGCACCACCATTTCCGTCAGAGAAACGATCGCCACCAGGTTATCGCGCTCCGGCGTCGCCAGCGCATTTTGCAGCTGCTGCAGCTCGGCCATCGCGCTGTCCACGCCAAGCTGGCCGCTATCGACCTCAATGACCGCCACCACGCGCGGCTGGTTCAGATCGATCCCCAGACGCTGCGCCCATTCGCTGAGTGCTGGCGTATGCTCCTCCGCCTGAATAAGGTTCATCACCAGCTCTTCACGCAGGCGACTATCCTGAGCCAGCAGGTGCATCAGGCGCGACTGCTCCAGCATCATCTCTGCCGTCATGCAGACCAGCTCGCCGTATTTTCGCAGAGACTCCGGCTCGCCGGTCAGGCCGATGACCCCGACAATCTCGCCTTCAAGGCGCAGCGGGAGGTTGATGCCCTGGCGGACGCCGTGCAGGTGTTTCGCTACCGCATCGTCGATATCCACGACCCGCCCCTGAGAAAGCACCAGCAGCGCACCTTCGTGCAATTCACCAATACGCTCGCGATCGCCGCTGCCAATAATGCGCCCGCGCGCATCCATTACGTTGATATTGGTATCAATGATGCGCATGGTGCGCGCCACGATATCCTGCGCCATTTTGGTATCAAGATGCCAGCCAGCCATGCAACCCTCCTGTGAGCAGAGCTCAAGCATAGGGAAGTTCAGTATCGGCTGCATTGTGCGAATGCACAAAGAGAGGGAAAGATGTATGGAGTTGTGCCAGGCGTCACAGAAACGAGAAAGCCCCTGCGCGCAGGGGCTTAAGAGGATTACTGCATCAGCAGGTAGATAGAGGTATCACCACGCTGGATATTCAGCGCCAGCACGGACGGCTTGCTGTCGAGAATTTTGCGCAGTTCAGCGATGTTTTTCACCGGCTGCTGGTTAGCCCCCATGATCACATCGCCTTTTTTCAGGCCGATACGGGCTGCCGGTGAGTTCGCTTTCACGTTGTTCACCACCACGCCTTTATCTGCGCCTTTGTTGCTCATCTCAGCCCCTTCAATACCGCTGAAGATGGTGCTGGAATCCACCTGATTCTGGCTGCTCTGCTGCAGCTCCAGGCTCACGTTAACCGGCTTACCGTCGCGCAGCAGGCCAAGGGTCACTTTGCTGCCAATCGGCATTGAGCCTACTTCGGCGCGCAGGGCGGCAAAGCTGCTGATCGGCTTACCGTTCAGGGAGGTGATCACGTCGCCTGCTTTAATGCCCGCTTTTGCCGCAGAGGAGTTCGGCATCACCTGGCTGACGAATGCCCCGCGCTGGGCGTCAACCTTCATCGCCTTCGCCAGCTCGGAGTTCAGTTCCGTACCGAGGATACCGAGTTCGCCGCGTTTCACCTGGCCGTACTGCACCATCTGCGCGGTCAGGTTTTTCACCATGTTGCTCGGGATAGCAAAGCCGATTCCGATGTTGCCGCCGTCCGGCGCCAGGATCGCGGTGTTGATACCGATCAGCTCGCCGTTCAGGTTCACCAGCGCACCGCCGGAGTTACCGCGGTTGATCGCCGCATCCGTCTGGATGAAGTTCTCATAGTTTTCCGCGTTCAGGCCGCTACGGCCCAGCGCAGAGACGATGCCCGAGGTTACGGTTTCACCCAGACCGAACGGGTTACCGATCGCCACGGTGTAGTCACCGACGCGCAGCGCGTCAGAGTCGGCAAGCTTAATCGCCGTCAGGTTTTTCGGATCCTGAATCTGAATCAGCGCGATGTCGGAGCGCGGGTCTTTACCCACCACCTTAGCATCGAACTTACGCCCATCGCTCAGCTGAACCTTAATGGTGCTGGCGTTATCAACAACGTGGTTATTGGTGACGACGTAGCCTTTAGCGGCATCAATAATCACCCCTGAACCAAGCGCCATGAATTTCTGCTGCTGGCCGCCGCCGCCCTGGCCGTCATCCCCGGCACCGCCGCCCTGACAGAACGGCGAGCTCTGGAATGGCGAACCGTCCTGACAGAACGGTGAGTTGTCACCGAAGAACTGCTGGAAGTTACGCGGCATACGCGGCGTATTGACGGTCGTGCTACCCTCAACGTTAATACTCACCACCGATGGCATCACTTTTTCGAGCATCGGTGCCAGGCTTGGCATCTGCTGCGCGGTTGCTGCCGACGACGCGGTCTCGGCTGCAGTAGCAGTCAGAGGAGACAGCGCTAAACCTAAACTCAGAGCCAGTGCACTCATTGCTAATGTGGTTTTTTTCATGTTTCTCAATCTCGATTTACAGGTAACGCAAAATTGCTGTGTAACTCAGATTCGTTTTATACCGCTTAGTTCCGGCGATAAGTTTATGGAAAAGGTAAAAATTTATTGGCCGTCTTTACAAAACTCCGACGTTATTCCACCGCCATGAGCTTGCGGTATTCATCCCAGGCATACAAATCGGTCATGCCGCTGATATAGTCCTGGATAAGACGGCAACGATAATAATATTCCATCACCGGCCATTGGGTAGAATGGCGATCCAGTTTGCCAATCGCTTCGACATACGCCAGACGATGCCGGGTAGAGAGTTTCTGATAAAGCCGCGATTCAATCGGGATCCGGCGCACGCGCTCGTGTTCCACCAGCTCGCTGAATTCGTCGGCCGACAGCTGGAGCAGCGGGGAATAAATTTCCAGTAAGCCACTGATGACCCGATAGCCCTGCAGTTCTAATTGCTCGACATCCGGATGGCTGAATACATGCCGCATCGCCACATGTTTATAAAGCTCAAGGAGTTGGCTGAAACTGCTGTCGTCTTCCAGCAGCGCGTGGTTGAATTCCCCGCTGAAGATGAGCGGCAAATTATCAATAAAGCGCGACGCCGCATACGGCACCAGCTTATTTAATGTATTAACCCGCAAATACATAAAGAACTGGTCTTCCGTACTGCGGCTTAACGTATTCGATCGCGATTTTTCCCAGGCATTTTCGACCACCTGGGCAAACAGCGAGCCTTTTTCATGAGTGCCCCAGGCCGCATAAAGATGCTGATAAAGCTCTTCAACGCTGAAAATTCTTTTCTCAACGGCATCTTCCAGATCAGCCACGCAATAGGAAATATCATCCGCGGCTTCCATAATCCAGGTCAATGGAAAGCGGCCGTTTGGCGTCAATGAAAGTTCTTTACGTAGCCTTTCTATATAGGCTTCTTCAGAAAGATAATAGCCCGGCTTTTTCATTAAATAGCTGTGGGACGCGGGCGTCTCCCCCATCCACCACGCGGGACGGGTATATTTCAGAATGCAGCCAACCTGTGCCCAGGTCAGGTTCATGCGCATCAGGGAATGTACCAGCCGGATCCCCTGCGCATTGCCCTCGAAGTGACAGAGATCTTGGCGCACCTTGCGGCGCAGATCGTTAAGCCCGTCTTCACCTTCACGCAGGCGTAAATCCCGAACGGTGCAGCGGTCATCGCTCAGCGGCTGGCTCAACGCATCCGAAGGATGAAGCCGCTGCTTAAACCAGTCATTGATAGCCGCCTCGCCAAAGTGGCCGAAAGGCGGGTTGCCGATGTCATGCATCAGGCAGGCCATCTCAACGATGCTCTCGAAGGGCCCCGTCAGTTCGTCCAGCCCATAGGTTTCCAGTAAACGCTGCTCTTTAAGACGGCTCAAAATCTCTTTTGCAATGTAGCGCCCAACCTGCTGCACTTCCATCGAGTGGGTTAAGCGCGTGCGCACCGCGGCGTTACGCTCCAGCGGGAAAACCTGGGTCTTTTGCTGCAGACGGCGAATGGCGGGCGAGTTAATGATTCTCCCGCGATCGCTTTCGAAGATACGCAGGATCTCATGTTCGCTCTTGTCGCCCTGCGGCGAACGGAAACGTCGGTGCCAGTTAATTTTGGTACGAAAATCGATTGGTGACATGTGCTCCCCCGCGTGAGAATGCGTTTCCCCTTAACCGCATGATAGACTATGCATCTTAACAAGGCACATCGCGAGTAAATCTATGAAAATCGGCATTATTGGTGCAATGGAAGAAGAAGTTACGCTGCTGCGTGACAAAATTGAGAACCGTCAGACCCTCTCTCTGGGGGGTTGTGAGATCTACACCGGCCAGCTGAACGGTGTTGAGGTGGCTCTGCTGAAATCAGGCATCGGTAAAGTGGCTGCTGCGCTGGGGGCAACCCTGCTGCTTGAGCGCTGCAAGCCGGACGTGATCGTTAACACCGGCTCTGCGGGCGGCCTGGCGCCGACGCTGAAAGTGGGTGATATCGTTGTCTCCGACGAAGCGCGTTACCACGATGCCGACGTTACCGCATTTGGCTACGAATACGGTCAGCTTCCGGGATGCCCTGCGGGTTTTAAAGCTGACGACAAGCTGATTGCGGCGGCAGAGACCTGCATTGCAGAACTCAACCTCAACGCGGTACGCGGTCTGATTGTCAGCGGTGATGCCTTCATCAACGGCTCCGTTGGGCTGGCAAAAATCCGCCATAACTTCCCTCAGGCGGTGGCCGTTGAGATGGAAGCGACCGCGATTGCGCACGTTTGCCATAACTTTAACGTACCGTTCGTGGTGGTTCGCGCCATCTCTGACGTGGCAGACCAGCAGTCCCACATCAGCTTCGACGAGTTCCTGACCGTTGCGGCAAAACAGTCCACCGTGATGGTGGAACGCCTGGTGCAGAACCTGGCACGTGGCTAAACATACCGTCAGGGCGCTGGTCGCCCTGCTTCTTCTCGCCCCGCTGTGGCTCTATGCCGCACCGCGCGTGATTACGCTCTCCCCTGCAAATACGGAACTGGCCTTTGCCGCCGGGATCGCGCCGGTTGGCGTGAGCAGCTTTTCGGATTACCCACCGCAGGCCGCGGGCATTGAACAAGTGGCAACCTGGCAGGGGATGAACGTTGAGCGCATCGTGGCGCTCAAGCCGGATCTCGTGCTGGCCTGGCGGGGCGGCAACGCCGAGCGGCAGGTTAACCAGCTTGCCTTGCTTGGCATTAAGGTCATGTGGATTGATGCCGTCAGCATTGAGCAGGTCGCTCAGGCACTGCGCGCCCTCGCCCCTTATAGCCCTACCCCTGAAAAAGCCGAGCGCGCGGCGAACCAGATGCTCAATGACTATGCCGCGCTGAAATCCCGATATGATACCTCCGTGAAAAAACGCATCTTCCTGCAGTTTGGCAGCCAGCCGCTGTTCACCACCGGAAAAGGGTCGATTCAGAATCAGGTGCTGGAAGTCTGCGGAGGGGAAAACATTTTTGCAGCCAGCCGGGTGCCGTGGCCTCAGGTAAGCCGTGAGCAGGTTCTGGCGCGCCAGCCACAGGCCATCGTCGTGGTCGGAAATGCGAGCGAAATTCCCAAAATAGAACAATTCTGGCAAAAGCAGCTAAAAATACCGGTAATACCCCTCAACAGTGACTGGTTTGAACGCGCCAGCCCGCGTATTATCCTCGCCGCAAAACAGCTCTGTGCCGCGCTGGCAGAGAGTCACTAACAGAAGACCTTTTTCGAGGATTTAACGATGCTCGTTTATTGGCTGGATATTCTTGGCACAGCCGTTTTTGCTATCTCCGGCGTACTGCTCGCAGGGAAACTCCGCATGGATCCGTTTGGCGTGCTGGTGCTGGGCGTGGTGACCGCCGTCGGCGGGGGGACGATCCGCGACATGGCACTGGCGAATGGCCCGGTGTTTTGGGTGAAAGATCCCACCGATCTGGTGGTCGCGATGGTCACCTGCCTGTTAACCATCGTGCTGGTTCGCCAGCCGCGCCGCTTACCCAAATGGATCTTGCCGGTGCTTGATGCCGTCGGTCTGGCCGTCTTCGTCGGTATTGGCGTCAATAAGGCGTTTAATGCGGGCACCGGTCCAATGGTGGCAATCTGCATGGGCGTATTAACCGGCGTGGGCGGCGGGATCATTCGCGACATTCTGGCGCGCGAAGTGCCGATGATCCTGCGTACTGAAATTTACGCAACGGCCTGCATTGTGGGTGGGATTGTTCACGCGACCGCCTATTACACCTTTGCAATCCCGCTGGAAAATGCCGCGATGCTGGGGATGGTCGTAACGCTGATGATTCGTCTGGCGGCGATACGCTGGCACCTGAAGCTGCCGACGTTTGCGCTGGATGACAGGTAAAAGCAAAAAGGTAACCTCGCGGTTACCTTTTTTCGTGTTTTCTCCCTCTTCCCGTGGGAGAGGGCCGGAATGAGGGCATCAGCCCGCACTCTCTTAAATGCTGAACGAAGAACCACACCCGCAGGTGCTTGTCGCGTTCGGGTTCGTCACCACAAAGCGCGACCCTTCCAGACCCTCGGTGTAATCCACCGAACCACCCACCAGATACTGCAGGCTCATCGGGTCAACCACCAGCGCGACGCCCTGTTTCTCGATAGTCATATCGCCATCGTTAACCTGATCGTCAAAGGTAAAACCATACTGGAAGCCGCTGCAGCCGCCACCGGTAATATAAACACGCAGTTTCAGATCCGGATTGTCTTCGTCGGCAATCAGGTTTTTCACTTTGTTGGCTGCTGCTTCGGTAAACTCCAGCGGCACAGCTACATCATCACTCATCATATGCTCCCATGAATACTGCTACTGCCATTGGGTAAAATTCACCCAATTCTTTGTGTCATTATCTAATACCCTGGTAATTCATTCAAGTATTCTGCGTGGCGGCCCGCTCAGCCTCTTGTTTTGCCAGGGTACGCGCGAGGATGGTGGAGTATAGCGGTTTTCCACCCAGGAACTGGGCTAATAGTGTCGCGCCGAGACAGGTAATGATCATTGGCAAAATGAGCTGGTAATTGTCCGTCATCTCCAGGACCAGCACGATCCCGGTCAACGGCGCACGCAGGGAAGCGGCCAGCAGCGCCCCCATTCCGGCCACCGCAAAGGTCCCGGCGTCAAGATGATAGGCGGGAAAACCCGCTTCAGCCGCCATACCAAACGCGGTGCCCAGCAACGTACCCAGCGCCAGCATCGGGGCGAATATCCCGCCGGGCGCGCCGGAGGAAAAGCAGAGCACCGTCGTGATGACGCGGGAGATAAACATAAACAGCAGCAGACCCACGCTGAAATTCCCCGCCGCCGCAATGGGGATCAGCCCGAACCCGCCGCCCGCGGCGTTCGGCTCGATAAAGCCGAGCACGCCGCACATTCCGCCCAGCAGGCCGCCCATCAGCACCCATTTCGTGGTGTTCCCGCCGTGAATGCGCTGGAACATCTCCTGAGCGCGCAGGATAAAGGTGTTAAATAGCGGCCCCACTATGCCAAAAATCATGCCGAGGATCAGGTAAAGCCACAGGGTATTGACCGGAGCGTTGGTCAGCTTGCCCACCTCAATCACCGCCCCTTCGCCGTTAAAAATGCGAAAAACGATGCTAGACATAATAACGCCGGTAAACACCGCTTTAATCGAGATCAGGTTGTAGCGAAACTGCGCGCGCATCTCTTCAATGATGAACAATATGCCCGCCAGCGGCGCGTTAAACGCCGCTGAAAGCCCCGCCGCGGCACCGGTGGCCAGCAGCGTATGGCGCGCTTCGGCGCTGCGCATGCGAAACAGATCGCCCACCATGCGGCCGACGTTCCCGCCCAGCTGTACCGTTGGTCCTTCCCTGCCCAGCACCATTCCCGCGCCCAGCGTCCCCATGCCGCCGATAAATTTTACCGGAATGACCCGCCACCAGCGCACCGGCCGCAGCTCCTCCAGCGCACCTTCAATTTCCGGGATGCCCGATCCGCCCGCTTCCGGCGCGAATTTACGCACCAGAAAATACCCTACCATGGCAAACAGCGCCGACAGGCCGAATGCCAAAACCCAGACCAGCCATTCGCTGTCGGCAAAAATGGCCACGGTGCCCACTCGCCAGTTGAGTACGGCATTGACCGCTTTTTCAAACGCCACGCCCACCAGGCCCGCGAGCGTTCCCACCACGGCAGCGGCAAGCAGGATCGCCAGCGGCGTTTTATCGCGATTGAGCAGCCGCCGAATGCTGATTCGGTGCTGGGCGCGCGTAAACTGTTGTTCTTCAAATGAAGGAGAGTTTTCTTTCATTACCTGTTCTTTTTCGTCATACAAATAACCCGCGGGATTTTACCAGACACACCTCCTGTAGATCACTTAGAATAGCCCCCTAAACTTATTTCTACGAATCAGGAACGACGCCATGAGCAAGTCAGAAAACCTCTACAGCGCAGCCCGCGAGCTAATTCCGGGTGGCGTGAACTCACCCGTGCGCGCCTTTACCGGCGTGGGCGGCACGCCGCTGTTTATTGAACGCGCTGACGGCGCATATCTGTATGATGTCGATGGCAAAGCCTACGTTGATTATGTCGGTTCCTGGGGGCCGATGGTGCTGGGGCATAACCATCCTGCCATTCGTAACGCGGTGATTGAAGCCGCCCAGCGCGGCCTGAGCTTCGGTGCGCCAACCGAGATGGAAGTGAAGATGGCGGAGCTGGTGACTGAACTGGTGCCGACCATGGACATGGTGCGTATGGTGAACTCCGGTACCGAAGCGACCATGAGCGCGATTCGCCTGGCGCGCGGTTTTACCGGTCGCGATAAAATCATTAAATTCGAAGGCTGCTACCACGGCCACGCGGACTGTCTGCTGGTAAAAGCCGGTTCCGGCGCGCTGACCCTCGGCCAGCCAAACTCCCCGGGCGTACCGGCAGATTTCGCGAAGCATACCCTGACCTGCACCTACAACGATCTGAGCACCGTTCGCGCGGCGTTCGAGCAGTATCCGCAGGAGATCGCCTGCATTATCGTTGAGCCGGTTGCGGGCAACATGAACTGCATCCCACCGCAGCCTGACTTCCTGCCGGGCCTGCGCGCCCTGTGCGATGAGTTCGGCGCGCTGCTGATCATCGATGAAGTCATGACCGGCTTCCGCGTGGCGCTGGCGGGTGCCCAGTCTTATTATGACGTCGAGCCGGACCTGACCTGCCTCGGTAAAATCATCGGTGGCGGTATGCCGGTCGGCGCATTTGGTGGCCGTAAGGACGTGATGGAAGCCCTGGCGCCTACCGGCCCGGTTTACCAGGCGGGCACGCTCTCCGGTAACCCTATCGCAATGGCGGCGGGTTTTGCCTGCCTGACCGAAGTGGCGCAGCCGGGTATTCACGAAACCCTGACCGACCGAACCACGCAGCTGGCAAACGGTCTGCTGGAAGCCGCAGAAGAGGCAGGCATTCCGCTGGTGGTCAACCACGTGGGCGGCATGTTCGGGATCTTCTTCACCGATGCGAAAACCGTGACCTGCTATCAGGACGTGGTGAAGTGCGACGTTGAACGCTTCAAGCGTTTCTTCCACCTGATGCTGGAAGAAGGCGTGTACCTGGCGCCGTCAGCGTTCGAAGCGGGCTTTATGTCCGTGGCGCACAGCGAAGAGGATATCAACAACACCATCGACGCGGCGCGTAAGGTGTTTGCGAAGCTCTAAGGTCCGTGCGGGGTGATGCCTTCACCCCAACCCTCTCCCACTGTACAGTCCGGGGACATAGTGAACACTTGTTCGGGGACATGGTAGACACTTACAACTAAGGCATA
>NZ_JAKLRZ010000054.1:0-9156 GCF_021892025.1 Enterobacter cloacae complex sp. ECC445
GCCGCCCCCCCCCCCCCCCCCCCCCCGGGGGGGGCAAAACTCGGCGGCGAGATCCGGGTGCGCTTTTTTGTAGGCGGCAAACTTCTCGTTCCAGGCGTGCTGGGCTTTCTCACCGTCTTCGCGGGCATCCCAGGCCCTGTAGATCTCTTTCGGGATCTCAAACGGCGGGTATTTCCATCCCAGCTTCTGCCGGGTCAGCGCCACTTCTTCGTCACCCAGCGCCGCGCCGTGCGCCTCCTCTTTGCCCGCCTTGTTCGGCGAGCCGAAGCCGATAACCGTGCGGCAGATAATCAGGGACGGTTTGTCCTTCACGCTCTGCGCTTCCTGAATCGCTTTTTTCACCGCCTCCGGATCGTGGCCGTCGATCTCGTGCACCACGTGCCAGTGGTAGGCCTCGAAGCGTTTTGCCGTGTCGTCGGTAAACCAGCCTTCGGTCTCCCCGTCGATGGAGATGCCGTTGCGATCGTAGAAGCCAATCAGCTTGCCCAGCCCCAGCGTGCCCGCCAGAGAGCAAGCCTCGTGGGAGATCCCCTCCATCAGACAGCCGTCACCCATAAACACGTAGGTGTAGTGATCGACAATCGCGTGGTCCGGCTGGTTAAACTGCGCCGCCAGCGTGCGCTCGGCTATCGCCAGCCCGACCGCATTGGCGAGCCCCTGACCCAGCGGCCCGGTGGTGGTTTCTACGCCCGGCGTATAGCCAATTTCCGGGTGGCCCGGCGTTTTGGAGTGCAGCTGGCGGAAGTTTTTCAGCTCCTCAAGCGGCAGGTCGTAGCCGGACAGGTGCAGCAGGCTGTAGAGCAGCATGGAGGCGTGACCGTTGGAGAGAATAAAGCGGTCGCGATCGTACCAGGTTGGGTCATTGGGGTTGTGCTTGAGAAAGTCGTTCCACAGCACTTCGGCAATATCCGCCATGCCCATCGGCGCGCCGGGGTGGCCAGAATTGGCTTTCTGCACGGCATCCATGCTGAGGGCGCGAATGGCATTGGCTAGCTCTTTACGGGACATAGTTCACTCCGTGGCAAGGTTAAAGTTTGGCGGCGAGAAGGTCTTCAAGTTTTCGCTGGTCGACGGCGAACAGGCGGATGCCTTCCGCCAGTTTATCCACGGCCATCGCGTCCTGATTGTGCTCCCAGCGGAACTCGGCTTCGGTCATGGCTTTCGGTTTTGGCAGCACGGTGGAGGTCGGCACCAGCTTGCGGATCACCGTCTCTTCTTTGTCCTGTAACGCCTGAAGCAGGTTAGGGGAGATGGTCAGGCGGTCGCAGCCTGCCAGGGCGAGGATCTGCTCGGTACGGCGGAAGCTGGCTCCCATCACGATGGTTTCGTAGCGGTGCTGCTTGTAGTAATCGTAGATATTGCGGACCGACTTCACGCCCGGATCTTCCTCCACCACGTACGGATCCATCGGCTGTTTTGCCTGGTACCAGTCGTAGATGCGCCCGACAAACGGCGAGACGAGAAACACGCCCGCTTCGGCGCAGGCGCGCGCCTGGGCAAACGAGAACAGCAGCGTCAGGTTGCAGTGGATCCCCTCTTTCTCCAGCACCTCTGCCGCGCGAATGCCTTCCCACGTCGACGCGAGTTTGATCAGAATGCGTGATTTATCGATCCCCTGATCCTGGTAGAGCTCTACCAGACGACGCGCCTTGTTAATGCTCTTTTCTTTATCGAACGAGAGGCGGGCGTCGACTTCGGTCGAGACGCGTCCCGGAATGCTTTTAAGAATTTCCGCACCAAAATTAACCGCCAGCTTGTCGCTAGCTTCGGCCACCTGCTGCTCCTGCGTTTTCCCGCGCTGTTTACCGTAGGCAATGGCGTCATCAATCAGATGGCTAAAATGGTCAAGCCCTGCTGCCTTGAGCAGTAGCGAAGGGTTAGTGGTCGCATCCTCCGGCTGATAGTGACGAATCGACTCGATATCGCCGCTGTCTGCCACCACGGTGGTGAATTGTTTGATGCCGTCTAGCTGGTTCATAAATGATTACTCCTTGGAAATAAAGGCGTTATCTGAGTGCGTTAGTTCACACTTCTGGGAAAATCATGATGGACTTAACAAAAAAGCATAGCAGACGGGGGAGGCATTGCTTTTGAGACGGGTAACATGGCTGTTATAAATTGATAACAATTTTTAATGTGTGATGGTGAGAGTTTGGCAGCCTTCAAAGTTTAGGAGGCGGCCTGCGGCGATACTAGGCGGCACACCAGGGTGTGCATCAGGATCGCTTACGTCACCCTTTTGACCGATACGTGAAAGGAAAAATAAGATGGATGAGCAGTTGAAACAGAGTGCCCTCGATTTTCACGAGTTCCCCGTTCCGGGCAAAATCCAGGTTTCCCCAACCAAGCCGCTGGCCACCCAGCGCGACCTGGCGCTGGCCTATTCGCCGGGCGTGGCTGCCCCGTGTCTGGAAATCGAAAAAGATCCGCTGGCGGCCTACAAATACACCGCGCGCGGCAACCTGGTCGCGGTGATCTCTAACGGCACGGCGGTGCTGGGGCTGGGCAACATCGGCGCGCTGGCCGGTAAGCCGGTGATGGAAGGGAAGGGGGTACTGTTCAAGAAATTCGCCGGTATCGACGTGTTCGACATCGAGGTGGACGAACTCGATCCTGACAAATTCATCAACGTGGTGGCCGCGCTGGAGCCGACCTTCGGCGGGATTAACCTGGAAGACATCAAAGCGCCGGAATGTTTCTATATCGAGCAGAAGCTGCGCGAGCGTATGAACATTCCCGTGTTCCATGACGACCAGCACGGGACCGCGATTATCAGCACCGCCGCGATTCTCAACGGCCTGCGCGTGGTGGAGAAAAATCTCTCCGACGTGCGCATGGTGGTTTCTGGTGCAGGCGCCGCGGCCATCGCCTGTATGAACCTGCTGGTGGCGCTGGGGATGCAGAAACACAACATTGTGGTGTGCGACTCTAAGGGCGTTATCTATAAAGACCGCGAGCCGAATATGGCGGAAACCAAAGCGGCGTATGCGGTGGATGACGACGGCAAGCGCACGCTTGAGGACGTGATCGAGGGTGCGGATATCTTCCTCGGCTGCTCGGGTCCGAAAGTGCTGACCCAGGAAATGGTGAAGAAGATGGCGCGCGCGCCGATGATCCTGGCCCTGGCGAACCCGGAACCGGAAATCCTGCCGCCGCTGGCGAAAGCGGTGCGTGAAGATGCCATTATCTGTACCGGCCGTTCCGACTACCCGAACCAGGTCAACAACGTGCTCTGCTTCCCGTTCATCTTCCGCGGCGCGCTGGACGTCGGCGCCACGGCAATCAACGAAGAGATGAAGCTTGCCGCCGTGCACGCCATCGCGGAGCTGGCGCACGCCGAGCAGAGCGAAGTGGTTGCCTCCGCCTACGGCGATCAGGATCTGAGCTTTGGCTCGGACTACATCATTCCAAAACCGTTCGACCCGCGTCTGATCGTGAAGATCGCGCCAGCGGTAGCCAAAGCGGCGATGGACTCCGGCGTGGCGACGCGTCCGATTCAGGATTTTGACGCCTACGTCGATAAGCTCACCGAGTTTGTCTACAAAACCAACCTGTTCATGAAGCCGATCTTCTCCCAGGCGCGCGCCGACGCGAAGCGCGTGGTGCTGGCGGAAGGGGAAGAGGCGCGCGTGCTGCACGCTACCCAGGAGCTGATCACCTTAGGCCTGGCGAAGCCGATCCTGATTGGTCGTCCGAGCGTGATCGAGATGCGTATCCAGAAGCTGGGCCTGCAGATCAAGCCGGGCGTTGACTTCGAGATCGTCAACAACGAATCCGATCCGCGCTTCAAAGAGTACTGGAGCGAATACTACGCGATCATGAAGCGTCGCGGGATCACCCAGGAGCAGGCGCAGAAAGCGGTCATCAGCAACACCACGGTGATCGGCGCGATCATGGTGCATCGCGGCGAGGCGGATGCGCTGATCTGCGGCACCATCGGCGATTACCACGAGCACTTCAGCGTGGTGCAGGAGATCTTCGGCTACCGCGACGGCGTGCACACCGCCGGGGCGATGAACGCCCTGCTGCTGCCAAGCGGCAACACCTTTATCGCCGATACCTACGTTAACGACGATCCCTCCCCGGACGAGCTGGCGGAGATCACCGTGATGGCGGCAGAAACCGTGCGCCGCTTTGGTATTGAGCCGAAGGTGGCGCTGCTGTCGCACTCAAACTTTGGTTCGTCTAAATCCGCGGCGGCCTGCAAAATGCGCCAGACGCTTGAGCTGGTGCGCGAGCGTGCGCCGGAGCTGATGATTGACGGGGAAATGCACGGCGATGCCGCGCTGGTTGAGAGCATCCGTAACGAACGTATGCCGGACAGCCCGCTGAAGGGGTCAGCGAACATTCTGATTATGCCGAACGTGGAAGCGGCGCGTATCAGCTATAACCTGCTGCGCGTCTCCAGTTCAGAAGGGGTGACCGTGGGGCCGGTGCTGATGGGCGTGGCGAAACCGGTGCATGTGTTAACGCCGATTGCCTCCGTGCGCCGCATCGTGAATATGGTGGCGCTGGCGGTGGTAGAGGCGCAGACGCAGCCGCTGTAATTTTTACCCTCACCCTAACCCTCTCCCAAAGGGAGAGGGGATTAATACTCCCTCTCCCTTTGGGAGAGGGCCGGGGTGAGGGGAGTTACACCCAGTCCCGTACTTTCAGAAACTCACTCAAGGCAGCCTCCGGGCTGCCTTCTTTTGGCTCGTAGCAGTACTCCCAGCGCACCAGCGGCGGCATCGACATCAGAATCGACTCCGTGCGCCCGCCGGTCTGCAGGCCGAACAGCGTCCCGCGATCCCACACCAGGTTGAACTCCACGTAGCGCCCGCGGCGGTAAAGCTGGAACTCGCGCTCGCGCACGCCGTAGTCGGTGTTTTTCCGGCGTTCGACGATGGGCAGATACGCGTCGGTATAGCCTTCGCCCACCGCGCGCATAAAGCTGAACGCGGTATCAAAATCAGGCGCGTTGAGATCGTCAAAGAACAGCCCGCCGATGCCGCGCTGCTCGTCGCGGTGCTTCAGGTAAAAGTAGTCGTCGCACCACGTTTTAAATTTCGGGTAGACATCTTCGCCAAACGGCTGGCAAATATCCCGCGCGGTGGTGTGCCAGTGTACGGCATCCTCTTCGAAGCCGTAGTAGGGCGTTAAGTCGAACCCGCCGCCGAACCACCAGACCGGATCGGCCCCCGGTTTTTCCGCAATGAAAAAGCGCACGTTGGCGTGGCTGGTCGGCACAAACGGGTTGTGCGGATGCACCACCAGCGAGACGCCCATCGCTTCGAAGCTGCGGCCCGCCAGCTCCGGACGGTGCGCCGTCGCAGACGCGGGCATGGCATCACCGTGAACGTGGGAAAAATTCACGCCCGCCTGTTCAAAGATGCCGCCGTTTCGCAGCACGCGGCTGCGTCCGCCGCCGCCGGCCTCGCGCTGCCAGGTATCTTCCTGAAATTCTCCGCCGTCTGCGGCGGCCAGTTTCTGGCAAATTTCATCCTGCAGCTGCAGCAGGAAGGTTTTGACCAGTTGAGCATCGGGTTTCATCAACGTTTCCTGGCGTGCGCTTTTTGGTTATCGAACCAGTTGAAGTAACTGATAATGCCGGAGGCGATGGCGTTGGCGATCTTCTGGCGAAACGCCGTGGTGCCGAGCAGTCGCTCTTCTTCCGGGTTGGTAATAAAGGATGTTTCCACAAGTACGGACGGAATTGAAGGTGACTTCAGCACCACAAACGCCGCCTGCTCGGTGCCTTTACTGTGCAGACGATGCACCGGCTTAATCTTCTTCAGAATGTGCGAGCCGAGCGTCAGGCTGTTTTTGATGGTATCCGTCTGCACGAGGTCGAACAGCACCTGCTGGAGCAGGTGGTCTTTGTCCGTGGCCTTCTTCCCGGCCACTTCATCCGCCCGGTTCTCACGCTCGGAGAGGTATTTTGCCATGGCGCTACTGGCCCCGCGGTTGGACAGGGCAAACACCGACGCGCCCGCGGCTGACGGGTTGGTAAAGCCGTCGGCGTGAATCGACATAAACAGATCCGCCCCGTGCTGGTGGGCAATCTCTACGCGGTCATACAGCGGAATAAAGGTGTCGCCAGAGCGCGTCAGGCGGGCGTCAATGCCGTTGCTGCGTAAAATTGCCCGCACGTTTTTTGCAATCGCCAGCACGACGTGTTTTTCTTTTGACCCATTTTTGCCGATGGCGCCGGTGTCAATCCCGCCGTGGCCCGGGTCGAGCATCACCAGACGCTTCGCGCCCGGTTTTTTGGTTTTCGGTTTGCTGTGTCCGTTACTGGTTTTGAGCGTGCTCTCGTCTTTCGCCTGAGCCTGCTTTGCGATACCCGTTAACGTTAAGGCCGCCAGCCCCGCTTTGAGAACCTGACGACGCGATGTGAGTGCTTTTAATGGTTTGAATGTGCTCATGCGGCCTGAATACTAAAAAAAGGGGTCCTGGTGTTATATCGTATCGTGTTTCCCGTTACGACAGTCCATATTGAGAATTGTTTTACTTTTCATTTCAATACGTGACAAAGTGACATTATGCCAAATTTTGGCGAGATTTTCCCCGGTTATTGGCTAAAGGCGAAGTTCACGCCATAATCACTGTTTTTAAACCCGAAAAGGCGGTTAATACCATGGAGATACGCGTTTTTCGCCAGGAAGATTTCGAAGAGGTGATCACCCTTTGGGAACGCTGCGATCTGCTGCGTCCGTGGAACGATCCGGAAATGGACATCGAACGTAAGATGAATCACGACGTCAGTCTGTTTCTGGTCGCGGAAGTGAATGGCGAGGTTGTGGGGACGGTCATGGGCGGCTACGACGGCCACCGCGGCTCGGCCTATTATCTGGGCGTCCACCCGGAATACCGTGGTCGCGGCATCGCCAATGCGCTGCTCAACCGGCTCGAGAAGAAGCTGATCGCCCGCGGCTGCCCGAAAATCCAGATCATGGTGCGGGAAGATAACGACGTGGTGTTGGGCATGTATGAGCGTCTGGGCTACGAGCACGCTGACGTGCTGAGTTTAGGAAAGCGTCTAATCGAAGATGAAGAGTACTGAGATCCATCCGGCCGACTATGACGCGCAGGGCCGCGTCAGGTTGCCTTTTTTATTCTGGTGCGTTCTGCTGCTGCAGGCGCGAACCTGGGTGCTGTTTGTGATGGCCGGCGCGTCGCGCGGGCAGGGCGACACGCTGCTGAATCTCTGCTATCCCGATCACGATGCTTTCTGGATCGGCTTACTGCCGGGGATTCCCGCCGTACTGGCGTTTTTGGTCAGCGGACGGCGGCATCTGATTCCACGCTTTTGGGGCGCGCTTCGCTGGCTGCTCATTCTCGCCCAGATTGCGCTACTCTTCTGGCAACCTGTGCTTTGGTGGTACGGTGAACCGCTTACGGGCATCGGTATCGCGCTGGTGGTGGCGGATATCGTGGCGCTGTTCTGGCTGCTCACGAATCCCCGTCTTCGCGCCTGTTTTAGGCATCAGGATGATTAATCCGGCACTTTTTGCCGATGCCGCACTCCAACAAGCGTTGATTTAACAAGAAAGGACGTTTCAATGAAATCGCTGCGTTTACTTTTATGCGCGCTCCCGCTGGCGTTGACCGGCTGTTCGACGCTCTCCTCCATTAACTGGTCCGCTGCGTATCCGTGGAACTGGTTTGGCTCATCCACGGAGGTGACCGAGCAGGGCGTAGGAAAAATTACCGCCGCGACGGCGCTGGATCAGAATGCTATTCAGGATGCGCTCGGCAGCGACTACCGCCTGCGCAGCGGCATGAAAACGGAGAATGGCAACATTGTGCGGTATTTTGAAGCGCTGAAGGGGGACAAACTGGCGCTGGTGATTAATGGCGATAAAGGCACGGTGAACCGTATTGCGGTGCTGGACGATACCCTCCCGACCGCCAGCGGCGTGAAGGTGGGAACGCCGTTTAGCGATCTGTATAAACAAGCCTTTGGCAACTGCACCAGCGCGCCTTCCGACGATGGCGTCGCGGTGGCATGTAAAGCGGAAGGCAGCCAGCACATCAGCTATGTCTTCACCGGTACCTGGAGCGGCCCGGAGGGATTAATGCCGTCTGACGACACGCTGAAGAACTGGAAAGTGAGCAAAATACTCTGGCAGCAGTAATTTGCGCCTGAACAAACCGCCTCGCTGAAATACGGGTATAATACCCGCCATCAATGCCACGCTGACGTGGCATCTTTTATTTCAGGAGGAGCGATGTCTCAGGTTCAGAGTGGCATTTTGCCAGAACATTGCCGCGCGGCGATTTGGATTGAAGCCAATGTTAAAGGGGACGTGGATGCCCTGCGTGCGGCCAGTAAAGCGTTTGTTGATAAGCTGGCGACCTTCCAGGCCAAATTTCCGGAAGCGCACCTCGGCGCCGTTGTCGCCTTTGGCAATACCGTCTGGCGTCAGCTGAGCGGCGGTGAAGGGGCGGAAGAGCTGAAGGACTTTATCCCTTACGGTAAAGGTCTGGCTCCGGCCACCCAGTACGATCTGCTCATCCATATTCTCTCTCTGCGTCACGACGTGAACTTTTCCGTTGCCCAGGCGGCGATAGAAGCGTTCGGCGACAGCATTGAGGTGCAGGAAGAAGTGCACGGCTTCCGCTGGGTGGAAGAGCGCGATCTGAGCGGCTTCGTTGACGGGACGGAAAACCCGGCGGGTGAAGAAGTGCGTCGCGACGTGGCGGTGATTAAAGACGGCGTTGACGCGGGCGGCAGCTACGTGTTCGTGCAGCGCTGGGAGCACAACCTCAAGCAGCTTAACCGCATGAGCGTGCATGACCAGGAGATGATGATTGGTCGTACCAAAGAGGCCAACGAAGAGATCGACGGCGACGACCGTCCGGTGACCTCGCACCTGACCCGCGTTGACCTCAAAGAAGACGGCAAAGGGCTGAAGATTGTCCGCCAGAGCCTGCCTTACGGCACCGCAAGCGGTACCCACGGTCTTTACTTCTGCGCCTACTGCGCGCGCCTGCACAACATTGAGCAGCAGCTGCTGAGCATGTTCGGCGATACCGACGGCAAGCGCGACGCGATGCTGCGCTTCACCAAACCGGTGACCGGCGGCTACTACTTCGCGCCGTCCGTTGAGCGTCTGCTGGCGCTGTAATGGCCTTTCTCCCTCTCCCTGTGGGAGAGGGCCGGGGTGAGGG
>NZ_JAKLRZ010000055.1:0-5730 GCF_021892025.1 Enterobacter cloacae complex sp. ECC445
TGTTTGGCGATTGATCAGATCGCACAATCCGGGCTGAGTTCCCTTTCAGTGATCTACTATTTTGCGAAGCTATTTAGAGGAAGACGGTTTACATCGTTTGAGAGCTATGAAAAAGCACTCAGGGACGGGATTGGCCTTGGAACCGGGGAAAACTATCAGCCCTGGATGCGACCACAAGACTTTACCAACTCAACGGGCATCCGCTCAGCTATCCGCGGTTTGAAAACGTTCAGACAGCACAACACTCTGTCCGGGATTGAAAGCGAGTTTTATTACCTTGCCGAATTCAATGATTCTGTAATTGACATTCGCGAACAGTTTCCGCTTCTCCCCGTCACGCTCACGCAAAACATAGCCCACATTCTTAATGTCCCCCATCCGGCATTACGCAGGAAAGTCTGCGACACAAATAAGCCAGCAGTGCCCGCCGTCATGACAACAGATTTCGTTCTGACATTTAGAAACCAGGACGGAACCATCAAATATAAGTCTTATTCAGTGAAACCTGATGAAATCATTTCCAGACGTAATGCCGAAAAACAAGAAATTGAGAGACTGTTCTGGGAGGGCATTAATGTACGTTTTCAAATATATACAGGGTCAGAGGTTACCAGAATAAAAAGTGGTAATATTAGCTGGTTTACCGCCCCTTTCAGGATGAACGGACTCCCCGATTATCATCTTGATGCGTCCTTATTAAGGGCGTTTCCTCCCGGTCAGTACGTTCTTCTTCATATGGTAAAACAAATTGCTTCATCTTTACGGATCAGCACTGATGATGCTTTCATCGCGCTGAAATTTATGTTAGCAACCAAAAGCATCGAAGTTGATCTCACCTCGGACATCGTTAGCAATGGATGTATTGTCGTTTTAAGCAACTGCGCATGCGACATGGGATTAGCAAATGAAAATAATTAAGAATTCCGTCTGGACAGTTTCAAAAATTGAAGGGCTCCCCAATGCCCTGTACCGGGTGCTTGCCCTGTACGAGGAAACAGGGACCATGGTTTTGTATGAACTTAACGACAACAAAATCACACGTCCGAAACTTTTTTATATTGAACAATTTAAGCTGGGCGTTCAGGAAAGAAACATCGTGCACTACAACTATCCTATTCCTGTATGGATGATGACCATAGAAAATGATATTCCGGATAAAAACAGGAGCCGGAGAGATAAGAATTTCGCCCTGATTAGCCCACTATTGTCTGATCCAGAGTTTCTCTTTTTGTACGCACTCAACGAGCGAAGTCCGTTGTTAAGAAATTATGCAAAGGACAACAACGTCAGCTATTCCACAATAAAAAAATTATTATCGAACTGCTGGAAATACGGAAGAGGTAAACAATCACTGACGCCAGCATACGCCAGGAGTGGAGGGAATGGGGGCAAAAAAACAGTTAAGTCCGTTTCTGTTGGCCGTAAAAAGAAAGGGCGCGCCCTCATTGACGGCAGAGCAGAAACCTACATCATGCGAGAACGGGACTCAGCTAACATAAAAAAAATCCTGAAAAAACACTACCTCAAACCGAAAGGCAAAAGCCAGGCTGAATGCTGGCGCATCTATCTTGAAGAATACTTCCCTCAACTGGCTTCAGTAACTCAGGACTGCGCCATTCCCTATCCTTCCCTGGCACAGTTCAGATATTGCATCACTAAACTTTTCTCTCTTGCTGAGATCGCACGTCGGCGCACAACAGAAAGAGACTTTTTACTCAACAAACGGGCTTTAGCGG
This sequence comes from Enterobacter cloacae complex sp. ECC445, assembly GCF_021892025.1. Taxonomy (NCBI): domain Bacteria; kingdom Pseudomonadati; phylum Pseudomonadota; class Gammaproteobacteria; order Enterobacterales; family Enterobacteriaceae; genus Enterobacter; species Enterobacter cloacae complex sp. ECC445. Next base: position 1,737 of record NZ_JAKLRZ010000055.1, read on the forward strand.
GGTCTTCTGCTGACCCTGATACGCTTCCGGGCTCAGTATTCGAAATTGATGCGACAGTTGCTGATGTGCATCTGGTATCTGAATTAACGGGAGATGTGGTTGGGCGACCGACAGTGTATCTCGTTGCTGATCGTGCAACCCGTATGATAACCGGCATGCATGTGTCTTATCTTTATGCTTCCTGGCGAGCAGCATCTCAGGCACTTGCTAACTGTTTTTCACCGAAAGGACAGTACTGTCAGTTATTTGGTATCAATGATATTAGCGATGACCGCTGGCCATGCGCCCATGTACCAACAAAGTTACTTTGCGATAATGCAGAAATGCTGGGCCTTAAAACGCAGTCTGCAGTTGTTCCCTTCACGGAATTAATGTTTGCTCCTTCCTACAGGGCTGACCTGAAAGGCGTTGTTGAAAGCAGGTTCCGCATACTTAACCAAAAGGCAATCCATAAGCTTCTGGGTACGACAAGAGGCGGATTTGTTGTCAGGGGTGAGACCCGGCCACAATTAAGGTCATGTTATACGCTTAAAGCGTTTACAGAAATCATGATACGTGCCGTTGATGAGTATAACCATGCCCTGAATACAGAACTTCTGTATATTAACCCTCTTCTTCTTGAACATAATATGATCGCTACCCCCGTCAATAGCTGGAATGTAAGTATCATTAACTTCCGTTTTGGTGGTTATCAGATCACTGAGCACGAAATTATATCAAGACTTCTGTACCCGGACAGCGCAAGTATTACTGGCAAGGGAATTCAATACGGTAATCGATTCTATGAGTGTTCAGAGGATGAGATGGTCAGGGCCAGAAGCTTCGGTCAGACACGTGTTGATGTGCGGATTAATGATAACTCCATGGACAAAATTTATATAAGAAGCGGAAAAGATACAGTTTTTTCGCAACGGGAACTGCTGTCCAGACGAAAAATATTTCAGGGCCTTCCTCATATGGAAGCAGAAGTTGTTTCTGATATTGTCGATATGCTTAAGAGCAGTAATGTTATTACACCTGAGTCGATGGCATTGCGTAAACTGATTGAAGCTAATGAACAGGAAGGCGAAATTTTGCTGGCAGCACTTAGGAAAAAGGGTCGTGGGCGCTATAAAAACATAAGGGAAAATCGAAGAAAAGAAGTGCTATATGCTCAACAGGGAGACTCCAGAAAGACCAGTGAGAATTACAAACTTCCCCCAGCAAACAACATTGTGATTTTACCAGGTCCCGAAGAAAGGAAAGCGTGGCTTACAAAACAAAACGATCCTTACAAGAAGGATAAATAGCCATGACTGTGAATGCAAAATATCACCAGGCAGATTTGCCAGAATACAGAGGTAACCCTCTGATAGAAGCACTCCCTCCCCTCATGTCCCGGGAAGATGTCATGCTGGCTCTCAGCAATTTTCCTGAAATTAATGAAAACGAACGTGAACTAAGCGATGAGGTGCGTGAACAGTACATTGATCGTATAGATGCCTTCCGCTGTCCTCAAGGAATATTCTTCGACTGTTACAAGGCAATAGTACGACTTCTGCGAACAGGTTATACAAACCGTAACCCACTTGATATTCACACGATTCGGTTTCTTCATTACAGCGTAGAGGGAAGTTTAGGTGAAGCTCTCGGCGATGGATTTCATCGGCCCCGGGCAGGGACTTTCTCCATTACTGGCATAAGCGGTGTGGGTAAATCAACCATGCTTGAGCAGGTACTGGGGCATTTTCCACAGATCATAGACCATAATGTTTATCAGGGGCACGATCTTACCCCTCTTCGTCAGGTTGTCTGGCTTAAAATAAATTGCCCTCCAAATTCGAAAGCACGTGACCTGACGGAAATCTTACTTGCCGCTATCGACGATGCTCTTGGGCTTAAGCGTACTACCCCGCCATCAAGGACAGGTACGTTACTCCGGCTCATCGCTCAGAAAATTAAGTCTGCCTTCATTGGCGTGCTAGTTATTGACGAAATGCAAAGACTGACCCGCACAAACGGTGATGAACAGCTTATCAATTTTCTTCATGACATCGTCGATACCTTAGGTGTCCCACTAGTCTTTTGCGGAAATCCAGAATTCGAAGACAAAATGCGCCAACGGTTACGCTTCGCCAGACGTGCAGAAACCGCAGGCTTCATTCGTCTTAATCCGCTCGCGTACCAGACGTCAGACTGGCAATCCTTCATTCAGTACCTGTGGCGCTATCAGTGGACTAATGTCTACACTCCACTTAATGATGAGCTCAACATTAAAATGCATAAGCTGTCGAAAGGAAATCTGGCGATAGCACAGCGATTATTTGTTACTGCGCAATTAAAAGTTATTGGCACCGGTAATGAAGTTATTACACCCGCTTTGTTGGGTCTTTCCGAATCCGTATTAACCAGTCGTGCTGACGAATTTATCCAGGCAGACGCTCTCATTTGTGAAGAGGAACTGCCCGAATTATCAGAGTCTGAAGAGACTGTATTACCTCAGAAGAATCAGGGTAAAAGCCTCCTCAACAGCCTTGTTATCAGGCAAGAACCAGTAAGACTGGTGCATAAATCATTCACAGTCACAGCCGATTTGAACCGCCCCCAGCATGAGGAGTTTGCGGTAGAGTTAAATAAATATACTGCACAAACTGATGCGATCCTAGCCAAAAGGTGTGAGCCTGTCCTGTTCCGTGCACTCTGCCAAAACAAATGTCGTTACAGTGCCCTGGAACACTACGACCGGCTTTGCAACGATCCTTCAACAGAAACATGATGTACTACATGGAATGGCGTGGTGGTATATGTTGTTAAAAGCATTCCCGGGTGAAATCCTTTTTAGTCGGCTTTGCAGAAGCTTGTCAGTAAGTGGACTGCCGGTGCAGAAATTTTCAAGGAGCCTCGGGCTGGAAGCCCGGTCCTCATTTCATCCTTTCCTGACCCAGCATCTGACAGAGATTGCTGAGACTAGTCACGAAAACGCTGAGCTTCTCTGGGCGGAACAAACCCTGTTCCCTCTATGGGTATGGTCAATGCCCGGTTATGCAAAAGCACTTCGGCAACTGACGGGCCCTCCGGCACGTTTGCTATGGTTTTATCAGCTTACAGGCAACCACTCATCCCAAAGGATGCAACTTCATTTTTGCCCTGTATGCGCAAGGGAAGATGCAACGGGATATGGTGTCCCTTACTGGCATTGTGAACATCAGATCCCAGGAGTGAGCATCTGTAAACGCCACTGTTGCCGGTTAATGCCCAGGTTGGTTCCACCCAGTCCTCACATTGCTGTTGAATTTTACCCCGACAAGTTCAACAACATGATTCTAAGTAAGAACATAGAAAATGATTTTGCAGTCTTTGCCAGTCAGATATTGACTCGCCTGGCGCATGGTGAAGAAATATCAGATAATTACTTATCCGGTTTTACCTCGACCAGAACTGATGTGAAGAACATGAAGCACAGCGGAAACGAAAAACTCTACATGTCATTGAACGACCTGATTAGGCATTTGTGGGAGGAAAATTCTGACCCTGTTATCTCTGATAGATCACACTTCCTTTATTACATCACCTCTAACTTTGAAAATATGTTCCCTGCACAAAAATTACTTCTCTGTTTTTATTTGCATCGCATGCAAAGCATAAGGCAACGTGTTAGTGAAGAGCACAACACCCCACACCAAATTAATAAAGAAAACATAAACAATAAAGTACACAAGGACGTCATGGAATTAAACCACCTGATGGTCAGACTTTGGCCTTCAACAAAATTCATCGTCGAGTTTCGAACCTTCTCATGACATATTACTTCGTCATAAAAATATCAAATTCAAATAAAAGAGCAATTGTTAGAATTTCGCCATTTTAGTAAGCGCGACGGCATGAACACTTTTAACATTATTCATAACTCAGCACATCAGAGCAATACTAAAATGGAATGCTGAATATTGAACATGCTATAAAACAACCATAAAAATTACATGCCTGTATTAAAATTTTTATCATATATTATATA
>NZ_JAKLRZ010000056.1:0-4070 GCF_021892025.1 Enterobacter cloacae complex sp. ECC445
CGGCCCCGGCGGGCTGGCGGCGCCGGTGTTTAGTTAAAGTCTATTTAGCGGTGGAGTGCGGGGAAATGGCATGAAGCCGCTGATTATCTCATTAAAGATAAAATTCATACCTATAACAATTCTTAATTTCTTGTTTAGATAAAATAAATTGCTTCAGTCACATTAATATTACATTGATAAATCCTTTATTGCGCATTTAAAGGATTATTATGGCCGATGTAGAAGATATAGCCCGGAGATTATGCGACATAATAGCTTCTCCTGATACAGTTACTGGGCTTATAAATGGAGGGCTATCTGTACCGCTAGATTATGGATATCTGGTTTATGGTATCTTTGACACGGATACCAGGTATGCTCGTGAAACTCAAAGAATACGAATGCTCACTGCCATAAAAAACGACATTTTGAATTACGAGAACATTGTCAATGCAGTTAAAGCCATATTCGAAGCGTTCAACAGATATTTAACTGAGGCGGAGCAGGATAAAATATACAGATCTGTAATGACTTCAATCGCAGGTAGAGTATCAACCAATATTATTGCATCTACTATCGCGAAACATGTTATTGAAAGAACGTCCTTCACGTTTGTTGTTTTCAAAGGGAAAAAAAACCCAATCACGGCACTGAGCACACTCTTTTTGTTTGGGGGAATGGCTGAACGATCAATCAGAACATCTGACAGACTCAAAGCCGAAGCCCCAGAGGTATATCAACTTCTGAGACCAAGAGACTATGACTTACTTTATTTTCTGTTCGCTGATGCCGTCCAGCCTTTCGTAGATGCTATCCATGCAGGTTATTCAGAAGGAAAGCCTGTATTTAATCAGATCATGAAGAAAGTTAATGAAAAACTAACTGCATACACTACGGCAGGCGCGTATGAGTAAGTTTATCATCCCCATTATAAACCTGTTTCTTTGCTCATATTTAGTTTTAGCCTATATCCTTAGCTGGGTTGAATTCGAAACCTGGAATGATAAAACAATCGCCTTTTGCATAATTACCATAAGCGCTTACATTATTTCATTAGTAATGAATAAATTACTGCCAGGAAAGATACGTATTTTTGGCGGGATCCTGGATGTGTTATCAGGTCCCTTACTGATCATCGGTGCATTTGCTTGTATAGCTGTCCTTGAACCATGGCCGCTGAAAATTATTGGCTTATTCATATGGGTCGTGGCGATGTTGCACCTACCTTCTTTTGTAAATATAGATGAGGAATAATTATGTCAAATCCAGCGTATCTTTGGTTAACCGATGCTAATGGCTCACCCGTCGTAGGAGGTTCCATGGTGTCCGGCCGGTTTGGTGCTATTGAATTAAAGGCAATCGCTCATCACCTCACCATTCCTGTGAGTGAAAATACAGGCCGACTAACAGGTACCCGCGTACATACACCGATTGCCGTTCAGAAAGAGTTTGATAAAACGACACCGGTTCTCATCAGGGCACTGTGTGAAAACCAAACACTGAAATCGGCTACGATAAAAATGTACCAAATTGATGATGCAGGAATCGAGAGAGAATATTTCAACATTATCCTGGAGAATGTAAAAATCACGGGTATCACGCCAAATCTGTTCCCGGGTTCTGGAACAGGAACGCATACAGAGACGATCGAGCTAAGATATGAGGCAATCACCTGGAAACACTGTGACGGGAATATCGTTTACAGAGATGCCTGGAATCATATGGCGATAGCCTGAACCGACTTTAACATTTCTCGGGCCGAGGTAACGTTGTGCTTGTCGGTCCGACCAAGCGGAGCGCCGCCGGGAAGCGCTGGCGATTATTTCTACCGCCTTAAAGGAGAGCATCATTATGGAACCCACACTCTCTCAAGTCATTGAGGTTGTTCGAAACTCCTCAGGTGAGCATCGTAAACCTATCGATAGCAATACGTTGATTGAGGCCGATTTGCATATTTGCGGTATCGACGGCGAAGACCTGCTGGAAGACTGCGAAGAAGCGTTTGGCGTTCAGCTTGCCACGGAAGAAGATGGCTACAGGAAAACGTTCTCTCTCGCAGAGAATGAGTATCTGTTTACGGGTGAAGGCATAGACTTTTTTGGCATCTGTCGGTTTATCCGCTGGATACGTGGCATACCCGAACCTGTTATATGTGATTTAACCGTCGGCAAACTTCACGCTGCGCTGGTTAAGGCGGTGAAAGAGCAGGTTAAGCACGATTGATTTTTACATAAAACGGGCATGAGATGACATGCCCGTTTTATTGCTTCAAGGGTTACATTAGATGGGAAGCACAGTTACTCCGACATCGCCTGCCCTGTTCCACGCTTAACAGCCGGTATATCGCCTGTATCATTCAGCGCTCCCGGAAACGTCTTCAGCCACTGGGCGACTTTCTGCTTATTGATATTCACCACGCTCATACCTTCCAGGCATCCCCATAATTCTCTTGTATGTTGTGGCGTAATCACAATACAGTCTTTCATGGCGCGGATTTTTACGGGCATGCCGTCGATAAAGCCCGCACGGGTTAACCACTCGCCGCCCAGCAGAAGGTATTTCATATCTATGCGGGAATAAAGTTCGCAGCAAGCGGCACTGTCCTGCGGCGTCTCCGCGCGGGGATGGACGGGGGCCGCGTTGAGCTGGTTGCCGTGAAGTCGGCGGGCGCTGTTTTTGCGTACCAGCTCGCGGTTTTCAATCACGCCGGTGAAAGCGTCTGATTCTGTTTTGCAAACAGTAAACTCTGGCTTAAAATTCGTTGCAGCCATTTTCAACTCCCTATAAGTTGGTTGTGGTTAGCGGTATGGGGGTGTTGCAGCACCTTCATATCGCGAATTCTCTCTTTAAATATTCCTTGATACTTCCTTTGCCGTTCGGCGTAATTTCTGGTGCTCATTATACCGTGCTGAATATAAACACAGCGGTTTGGCGTGGGGTAAATTTGGAATTTGCGAGGGGGGTTCAGGAAAAAAGTTCGTGTGCGGTAAGATCATGTTTTTGCTGATTGTGGGTTGATTGGTCTGGGTTTTGCGAGCATCATCGCAATTATTTACCTTCTTCCGTAACGCGATGGCTTCCAGCAAAACTCTCGAACAGGCAGTTGCCGATATCACCATCTGGCGCAAAGGCGAACAGCGTGCGCCGCATAAGCCTTTATTGCTTCTGTACGTGCTGGCGAACTATCAGCAGGGGCATGCGCGACTGTTTGATTATGGAACCGAGGTTCACGAGCAGTTGCTTAGCCTGTTAGAACGCTTTGGCCCACAGAGGAAGGCGCATTACCCGAATATGCCTTTCTGGCGGCTCAAAGGGGATGGATTTTGGGATCTGAAGAATACTGAGTTCTGTTCGACCATTGGCAGTAAGCAACCGCCTGTTAAAGAACTTGTGGAACATAACGTCGCAGGCGGGTTTGATGAAGAACACTTTGCGCTGCTAAGTAAGAACAAAAACCTGATCGGCTCGCTGGCGCAGCAGATCCTTGAAGCGCACTTTCCTGAAAGCATTCAGGAAGAGCTCGCGGATGAGATGGGTTTTGATATCCAGCAGATCCGTAAGGTTCGCGATCCGTTGTTCCGTCAGCAGGTTCTGCGTGCTTACAACTACGAGTGTGCGATCTGCGGATTCAACATGCGGCATGATAACGCCTCAGTAGGACTCGAAGCCGCGCATATTAAGTGGAAGCAGTTTGGCGGGCCGTGTGAGATCCCGAACGGACTGGCGCTGTGTGCGATTCATCATAAGGCGTTTGATAAAGGATCTATTGGGCTGGATGAGAGTATGCGGGTGCTGGTGTCAGAGGCGGTGAATGGGAATGGGATCGTTGGGCGGTTGTTCTGGGATTTTGCAGGGAAGCAGATTGCTTTGCCGATGGTGAAAGGGAATTATCCAAGGGAGGGGTTTGTGGAGTGGCATAGGAAGGAGGTGTTTAAAGAATGAGTGCGAAGGCCGGACTCTAACATATGTCGCAACTCCATGATTTAAAAGAGTTAATAAAAAATACTTTCATTTTGAGCCTGTACATAAGATTGTGTAATTGCCTGATTTTGATATGTTCAATCCAACATCAAAAGCAGGTTACTTTATGG
>NZ_JAKLRZ010000057.1:0-3037 GCF_021892025.1 Enterobacter cloacae complex sp. ECC445
GTCAAACTCAGTGACAGTTTACCCGTCTGTTGACGGGTAACTGAAGTGACTTTAAACATACAAGGGCATCAGGCCGCTCGGGCTTCAACGCTCCAGTCCTTTCACATACTCCACCAGCTGATCCAGCACAATCCCCCACCCTTCGTGGAAGCCCATCTGCTCATGCTGCTTGCGGATTTCCTTCGTTGGGTGACGCGCTATAGCCGTGTAGCGGGTCTTGCCCTCACCCACATCTTCCAACAGCAGGATCGCCGTCATAAAAGGCTTCTCGGCCGGTTTCCAGCCTTCGGTATAGCCGTCGGTAAAGACCAGCTTTTTCCCCGGGTCGATTTCCAGGAAGACGCCCCGGTTATCCATCCGCTGCCCGTCCACCTCAAACACGGTGTTGAACCGCCCGCCCACGCGCAGATCGAGGTCGCATTCGGTCACCTTATGGGGAGCAGGAATGAAGAAGTTTTTGATGTGCTCTGGCGTGGTCCAGCAGAGCCACAGCATGTCGCGCGGTGCATCCACCACGCGCTCCAGCTTTAAGTCAGTTTCAGGATCGAGCGTCACGATGATGTCCTCTAAAGGGAAACCCTAAAAGGATAGCCCGGCTCAGGCAAATTTCCCTTCCGCGACCTCTTGCGGCGTGACCACGCCCGTATCCAGCACCCAGCCGCTAATCAGCGAGGCAGGCGTAACGTCAAACGCCGGGTTGTAGACCTGCGCGTCTTCCGGCGACCACTGCACCGCGCCAAAGCTCCCCGCGACGCCCGTCACCTCGCTGGCGGCGCGTTGCTCAATCGGGATCGCGTCACCGTTCGGGCAGTTCGGGTCGAGTGTCGTTTGCGGCGCGGCAACGTAGAACGGAATGCCGTGGAATTTCGCCAGCACCGCCAGAGAATAGGTGCCAATCTTGTTCGCCACGTCGCCGTTGGCCGCAATGCGGTCTGCGCCCACCCACACGGCGTCTACCTGCCCTTTCGCCATCAGGCTGGCGGCCATAGAATCGGTAATAAGCTGATACGGCACCCCCAGCTCGCCGAGCTCCCACGCCGTCAGCCTGCCGCCCTGTAAGAGCGGACGGGTTTCATCCACCCAGACGTTGCTCACGTTGCCTTCCTGATGCGCCCGGGTAATCACGCCTAGCGCGGTGCCGACGCCCGCCGTTGCCAGGCCGCCGGTGTTGCAGTGGGTCAGCAGGCGGCTGCCGGGCTTCACCAGCGCGCTGCCCGCTTTCGCAATCGCGTCACAGAGTCGTTTGTCTTCGTCAATAAGGCGCAGCGCCTCCGCCACCAGCGCCGAAACGAAATCTTCCTGCCAGAGCGCCAGCTTCATGCGGTCGAGGTTGTTCATCAGGTTCACCGCCGTCGGGCGAGACGCGCGCAGGGCTTCCAGCGCCACCGCCAGCGCGTCGCGGCTTTTGCCGTTTTCCGCCAGCAGGGCCAACAGCAGGCTTGCAGAGAGACCAATCAGCGGCGCGCCGCGCACCCGCAGAGCGTGGATATGCCCCACCAGCGCCTCCACCGTCGAGGCCTCCAGCCAGCGTTTCTCCTGCGGAAGCGCCTGCTGGTCGAGAATAAAGAGCTGATTATCCGCCACCCGCAGGCTGGTCGTCTGTAATGTCTGCATGTCGTTAATTCCCTGTTGCGTTGTTGTAGCACATTGTGTCAGGATGAAATCCAGATGTATAGACGTCTACATGTCTTTATTAGCAATCTCGTGAGGAGCAGGCCATGTCGCAATACCGTACCTTTACCGCTCAGGACGCCGTGGAGTATGCCAGGCAGTTTGGCGGCCTTGACGATCCGTTATCGCTGGTAGAGGCGCAGGAAGTAGGCGACGGCAACCTCAATCTGGTGTTCAAAATCTTCGACAGCGCGGGCGTGAGCCGCATCATCGTCAAGCAGGCGCTGCCCTACGTGCGCTGCGTCGGCGAGTCGTGGCCGCTGACGCTGGACCGCGCCCGTCTGGAGGCGCAAACCCTGGTCGAACACTACCGGCACAGCCCGCAGCACACCGTGAAAATCCACCACTTCGACCCGGAGCTGGCGGTGATGGTGATGGAAGATCTCTCCAGCCATCGCATCTGGCGCGGCGAGCTGATCAAAAATAATTACTACCCGCAGGCGGCGCGTCAGCTGGGTGAATACCTCGCGCACGCGCTGTTCCATACCAGCGACTTTTACCTGCACCCGCACGAGAAGAAAGCGCAGGTGGCGAAATTCATCAACCCGGAGATGTGCGAGATCACCGAAGATCTGTTCTTTAACGATCCGTATCAGATCCACGAACGCAACAGCTACCCGGTCGAGCTGGAAAGTGACGTCGCCGCCCTGCGCGATGACGCCCAGCTTAAGGTTGCCGTGGCCTCCCTGAAGCACCGCTTCTTCTCGCACGCCGAGGCGCTGCTGCACGGTGATATCCACAGCGGGTCGATTTTTGTGGCGGACGGCAGCCTGAAGGCCATCGACGCCGAGTTCGGCTATTTCGGGCCGATCGGCTTTGACGTCGGCACCGCCATCGGCAACCTGCTGCTCAACTTCTGCGGCCTGCCTGGGCATCTGGGCATTCGCGATGCCGCCGCCGCGCGCGAGCAGCGCCTGACCGATATTCAGGAACTCTGGAATACCTTCGCGGAGCGCTTCCAGGCGCTGGCCAATGAGAAAACGCGCGACGCCGCGCTCGGCGCGCCGGGCTACGCCTCCGCGTTCCTGAAAAAGGTCTGGCATGACGCCATTGGCTTCTGCGGCACCGAGCTCATTCGCCGCAGCGTCGGGCTTTCCCACGTGGCGGATATTGACACCATCCAGGATGACGCCATGCGCCACGAATGCCTGCGCCACGCGATTACGCTCGGCAAGGCGCTGATTCTCATTGCCGACCGCATCGACAGCGTGGAAGATCTGGTGGCGCGCGTTCGGCAGTACAGCTGAGAACATTTGCCCGGTGGCGGCGGGGGGGGGGGGGGGGGGGGGCGGGGGGGGGGGGGGTAGGGGGCCGGGGGGCGCCCCCGCCCCCGCCCCCCCCCCCCCCCCCCCCCCCCCAAACAGAA
>NZ_JAKLRZ010000058.1:0-1316 GCF_021892025.1 Enterobacter cloacae complex sp. ECC445
TGAGCCTGTACATAAGATTGTGTAATTGCCTGATTTTGATATGTTCAATCCAACATCAAAAGCAGGTTACTTTATGGACGAAAAACAGTTACAGGCTCTGGCTAACGAACTGGCCAAAAATCTTAAAACCCCTGACGATCTCAGCCAGTTCGATCGCCTGCTGAAGAAAATCAGCGTTGAAGCCGCGCTCAACGCCGAAATGACCCACCATCTGGGTTACGATAAAAATCAGCCCAAACCGGGGGCCAATTCCCGCAACGGCTATTCCACAAAGACCGTTACCACCGGCGATGGCCCTCTGGAACTGCGCACTCCGCGCGATCGTGACGGCTCTTTCGAACCGCTACTGGTAAAGAAAAACCAGACCCGTATCACCGGGATGGATAACCAGATTTTATCGTTGTACGCCAAAGGGATGACCACCCGCGAGATAGCGGCGGCGTTCAAAGAGTTGTATGACGCCGATGTCTCACCGGCGCTGGTCTCGAAGGTCACCGACGCCGTCATGGAGCAGGTTACCGAATGGCAAAATCGCCCACTGGATGCGGTCTATCCCATTGTTTATCTTGACTGTATTGTCCTGAAAGTCCGGCAGGACAGTCGCGTTATCAATAAATCCGTGTTCCTGGCGCTGGGTATCAACATCGAAGGCCAGAAAGAACTACTGGGTATGTGGCTGGCCGAAAACGAGGGCGCGAAGTTCTGGCTGAACGTGCTGACGGAGCTAAAAAATCGCGGCCTGAACGATATCCTCATCGCCTGCGTTGACGGTCTGAAAGGCTTCCCGGACGCCATCAACGCGGTGTATCCGGAGGCCCGCATCCAGCTGTGTATCGTGCATATGGTGCGCAACAGCCTGCGGTTCGTCTCCTGGAAGGACTACAAAGCCGTCACCCGCGACCTGAAAGCCATCTATCAGGCACCCACGGAAGAAGCTGGTCAGCAGGCGCTGGAAGCGTTCGCCGCTGCCTGGGACAGCCGCTATCCACAGATAAGCCGGAGCTGGCAGTCGAACTGGGTCAACCTGGCGACGTTCTTCGCTTACCCGGCAGATATCCGCAAAGTCATCTACACAACCAACGCCATCGAGTCGTTAAACAGCGTGATCCGGCATGCCATCAAAAAGCGTAAAGTGTTCCCGACGGATGACGCAGTGAAAAAGGTGGTGTGGCTGGCAATCCAGGCGGCATCACAGAAATGGACGATGCCGCTGAGAGACTGGCGTATGGCGATGAGCCGCTTTATTATCGAGTTCGGTGACCGCCTGGACGGTCACTACTGAGAAAAGGCATTTACACAGAATGGTGTACAGGGTC
>NZ_JAKLRZ010000059.1:0-1159 GCF_021892025.1 Enterobacter cloacae complex sp. ECC445
GCTAAATAACTTCGCATATTACCGCTCCACTTTGGCCAGGCCATGTTGATTGCCGGGAAACGGTGAAGTGGCATTCATAAATTGTGCTACCTGTTTCAGTAACTGCCATATGTACCGACAGTGATGATTTCTCGTTATGGTTTCGTGTAACGACAACCACAGTCGCTCTATCGGATTCAGCCACGGCGAGTACGTCGGCAGGAACAGCAACCGGAACTTCGGGTTTTCTTCCAGCCAGCGTTCCACTTTGCGGCTTTTATGGATGATGTAGTTATCCACCACCAGTGTGATGGTTTTCGCCCGCCTGTATGTACGGCGTAACGTTTCTAACAGACTGATAAATAAATCAGAACTCTTGCTGCTGCCACTGACGTAGTGAACCCGTCCCGTACCTGAATGCAGTGCGCCTGCCAGATAATGCTTCTGGTTCTGTCCCGGCGTGGCGATGCGTTTCTGTTGCCCTTTGGGCATCCAGTCAGCGCCTATTTTTGGATTCAGGTCGATGTCGACTTCATCCTGATAAAACACAGGATGTGCAGTCTGCTCCTGAGCCAGCGCCTGCTCGATGACAAGCCGTTTTTCTTCATAGTGCGGATCTTTGATTTTCAGCGTTGGCGCTGCCCTGCGCCAGACCATATCTGCCTGCCTCAGATATCGGTGTAGAGTGGAGCGGTGCAGCGTCACATCAAAAAGTCGGTTGACGACAAGCGCCAGAAGCTCCGTGCTCCAGCGTGAGCGCAGCCAGCCAAAATCCTTCGGGGAACGCTGTACCAACAGGGGCAAGAGCTGGAGGATATCAGCGACTGGCCAACGCGGAGCACGTCCGGGTCTGAGGCTTTTTAGTCCTTCAATACCATGTAAAGTAAACCAGTTTATCCATCGACCAACGGATGAGCGGGCGGCACAGAGTAATCTGGCAACGTCGGTGACGGTCATTCCCTGATGCAGCATCAGCATGGCGATAAGTCGTCGCGCATGGTTTTTATCGTGGGTTTGTTGGGCCTCTTTGCGCATCAGTTGTCGTTCTTCATCAGGAATTGCTGCTATGATCGGCATCGCTCAGTCCGGTTGGTGATTTGTGATGTTTGGCGATTGATCAGATCGCACAATCCGGGCTGAGTTCCCTTTCAGTGATCTACTATTTTGCGAAGCTATTTAG
>NZ_JAKLRZ010000061.1:0-954 GCF_021892025.1 Enterobacter cloacae complex sp. ECC445
TCATCGCCTCTGACTGCCAGGGCATCCACCGTGTACGCTTAGTCGCTTAACCTCACAACCCGAAGATGTTTCACTTCTGATTGCGAAAATTTGAGAGACTCGAACACACCTTAAAGATGTGTCGTTTCAATTTTCAGCTTGATCCAGATTTTTAAAGAGCAAAACTTCGCAGTGCACCTTTTCAGGTTCACTCTGAAGTTTTCTTGTGTTCGCAGTAAAAGATGGTGGAGCTATGCGGGATCGAACCGCAGACCTCCTGCGTGCAAAGCAGGCGCTCTCCCAGCTGAGCTATAGCCCCATCGTATTACAAACCTCTGTACCGGTAATTTTTGTTGAGGCAAGGCGTGGTGACACGAAGCATACTTAGGTATGTGAGTGTCGCCGCAACGCAGCATCAGCAAAAATTTGGTAGGCCTGAGTGGACTTGAACCACCGACCTCACCCTTATCAGGGGTGCGCTCTAACCACCTGAGCTACAAGCCTGTAGAGGTTTTTACTGCTGTTTTTCATCAGACAATCTGTGTGAGCACTACAAAGGCAGGTTCTTTAAGGTAAGGAGGTGATCCAACCGCAGGTTCCCCTACGGTTACCTTGTTACGACTTCACCCCAGTCATGAATCACAAAGTGGTAAGCGCCCTCCCGAAGGTTAAGCTACCTACTTCTTTTGCAACCCACTCCCATGGTGTGACGGGCGGTGTGTACAAGGCCCGGGAACGTATTCACCGTAGCATTCTGATCTACGATTACTAGCGATTCCGACTTCATGGAGTCGAGTTGCAGACTCCAATCCGGACTACGACGCACTTTATGAGGTCCGCTTGCTCTCGCGAGGTCGCTTCTCTTTGTATGCGCCATTGTAGCACGTGTGTAGCCCTACTCGTAAGGGCCATGATGACTTGACGTCATCCCCACCTTCCTCCAGTTTATCACTGGCAGTCTCCTTTGAGTTCCCG
>NZ_JAKLRZ010000062.1:0-596 GCF_021892025.1 Enterobacter cloacae complex sp. ECC445
GCCACGCTTGAACTTGCCGGGCTGCCTGTCGCCGTCGTTAACCCTGCTCAGGTCAAACACTTCGCCCGCGCTCTCGGGACGCTGTTCAAGACAGACCCGAACGATGCCCGCATCATCTGCGAGTTTGGCCGCAGGATGACACCGGATATCAGACCCGCTCCGGACGAACAGACGCAGCGTCTCGCCATGATGGTATCCCGCCGCCGCCAGTTGGTGGACAACAGAACCATGGAGCAGAACCGCTACGGCTCCTGCACTGATGAACTTATCCGGATGGGTATCAAACGGCATATTGACTGGCTTAACGCAGAGATAAAGGACACGGATGACGACATCGACCAGCAGATAAAAGTGATGCCGCTATGGCAGGAGAAAGTGAAGCTGCTGGAAGAAGTCAAGGGTATAGGACGGACAACGCTGGCGGTTCTGCTGTCGATGCTGCCGGAGCTGGGACAACTTAACAGACGTAAAATCAGCGCACTGGTAGGCGTGTGTCCTTATGCCCATGACAGCGGAAAGATGAAAGGAAAACGATGTATCTGGGGAGGACGAAGTGCGGTGCGTGCAGCGCTGTACATGGCGGCAATGTCAGCGGT
>NZ_JAKLRZ010000063.1:0-590 GCF_021892025.1 Enterobacter cloacae complex sp. ECC445
CCGCCTTCGTCTTTGGACAGGATGTACACTTCAGATTCGAACTTGGTGTGTGGCTTGATTGAGCCTGGCTTCGCCAGAACCTGACCACGTTCGATTTCTTCACGTTTGATACCACGCAGCAGAACACCAACGTTCTCACCAGCACGGCCTTCGTCCAGCAGTTTGCGGAACATTTCAACGCCAGTACAGGTAGACTTCGCAGTCTCTTTGATACCAACGATTTCAACTTCTTCGCCAACTTTGATGATACCGCGCTCTACACGACCGGTAACAACGGTACCACGACCGGAGATGGAGAATACGTCTTCGATTGGCAGCAGGAATGGCTTGTCAATCGCACGCTCTGGTTCTGGGATGTAAGAATCCAGGAAGCCAGCCAGTTCGATGATTTTCGCTTCCCACTCTGCTTCGCCTTCCAGCGCTTTCAGCGCGGAACCACGAACGATTGGGGTGTCGTCGCCTGGGAAATCGTACTGAGACAGCAGTTCACGAACTTCCATCTCTACCAGTTCCAGCAGCTCTTCGTCATCAACCATGTCGCATTTGTTCAGGAACACGATGATGAAAGGAACGCCTACCTGACGACCCAG
>NZ_JAKLRZ010000064.1:0-570 GCF_021892025.1 Enterobacter cloacae complex sp. ECC445
TGTGCTACGTTTAATATCATTCATCTCTTTTTTCCGTAACTGGCATTAAGGGCAACCCCCTGCATTTAATGCGCTTTTTGCTTCTCTCACTCTCGTGTTGGTTATAAAAAGGATGCTCGATATGTACAAAAACATTCTCGTTCCGGTGGATGTCTACGAGACAAGCCTGGCGGATAAAGCGTTGCAGCATGCCCATTTTCTGGCGCAGAGCGCATCGGGTGACGTTCATTTGCTGCACGTGATGCCAAAATTTTCAGCCGAGCTGACGCGTGGTTTTATTTCAGATGCGCGTAAGATGGATGAATATATGATTAATAATTCGAGGGAAAAACTCTCTGACCTGGTCAAAAAATTGAATTTGCCAGAAGAGCGCGTTCACCTCCACGTCCGGAGCGGTAACGTTCGTGATGAGGTGATTAAGCTTGCAGATGAACTTGCCGTCGGCGCGATTATTGTCGGCTCCCGAAATCCCAATATTCAAACCCATTTATTAGGCTCAGAGGCGGCAAGTATCGTTCGTTACGCCCATGTTCCTGTTTTCGTTATTCGTTAATTGCATGAAAGCAAGGT
>NZ_JAKLRZ010000065.1:0-453 GCF_021892025.1 Enterobacter cloacae complex sp. ECC445
GGGGTGAAGTCGTAACAAGGTAACCGTAGGGGAACCTGCGGTTGGATCACCTCCTTACCTTAAAGAACCTGCCTTTGTAGTGCTCACACAGATTGTCTGATGAAAAGTAAATAGCAAGGCGTCTTGCGATTGAGACTTCAGTGTCCCCTTCGTCTAGAGGCCCAGGACACCGCCCTTTCACGGCGGTAACAGGGGTTCGAATCCCCTAGGGGACGCCACTTGCTGGTTCGTGAGTGAAAGTCACCTGCCGTCATATCTCAAAACAGACTCACGAGTCTTGTTTGAGATATTTGCTCTTTAAAAATCTGGATCAAGCTGAAAATTGAAACGACACACATGTTATGTGTGTTCGAGTCTCACAAATTTTCGCAATCATGAAGTGAAACATCTTCGGGTTGTGAGGTTAAGCGACTAAGCGTACACGGTGGATGCCCTGGCAGTCAGAGGCGATGA
>NZ_JAKLRZ010000066.1:0-314 GCF_021892025.1 Enterobacter cloacae complex sp. ECC445
CATGTGAGAGTAGGGAACTGCCAGGCATCAAATAAGAAGAACCCCGTACCGTAAGGTGCGGGGTTTTTTGCTTTTGTGCGCAGAAAAAGCCCAGTGGCGCTGCGCTTACCGGGCCAACCCAACCCGCAGGCCGGGTGGCGGGTCGCACGATCGCGATCTTACTGGAAAGAGATACAGAAATATAAAAACTGGGAAGGTTTTGATAAACGCAGAAAAGCAAAAACCCAGCCATAGGCTGGGTTCTTTAAATAGTGGTGCCCGGACTCGGAATCGAACCAAGGACACGGGGATTTTCAATCCCCTGCTCTACCGAC
>NZ_JAKLRZ010000067.1:0-212 GCF_021892025.1 Enterobacter cloacae complex sp. ECC445
TCCGGGAGGATTCGAACCTCCGACCGCTCGGTTCGTAGCCGAGTACTCTATCCAGCTGAGCTACGGATGCATCGGGATTTACTACTGTACTGCTCGATATTCATATCACTTCGAAAGCAATATGAAGTAATAGATGGTGCATCCGGGAGGATTCGAACCTCCGACCGCTCGGTTCGTAGCCGAGTACTCTATCCAGCTGAGCTACGGATGCA
>NZ_JAKLRZ010000068.1:0-201 GCF_021892025.1 Enterobacter cloacae complex sp. ECC445
CAGAAGTGAAACGCCGTAGCGCCGATGGTAGTGTGGGGTCTCCCCATGTGAGAGTAGGGAACTGCCAGGCATCAAATTTAGTAGTAAGCCGGTGCATAAATCCGGTGGTTACAAGCAGTCTTCGGTGGAGCGGTAGTTCAGTCGGTTAGAATACCTGCCTGTCACGCAGGGGGTCGCGGGTTCGAGTCCCGTCCGTTCCGC